>JBCDGY010000147.1:0-7878 GCA_039414375.1 Bacteroidota bacterium
ATGTAGCTGCACGCTATAACTATGCCAATACTACAGCGTCTTGGGTTGATTTCGACTGCGTTTGCGATGGTGTCACCAATGGTGATGAAGTAGACCCCGACGGCGATGGCACCCCTGGTCCTAATGGTACAGACCCTAACGATCCCTGTGATTTCACCGCTAGTGATATCACCCTAGCCCAATCTGGCGATTGGCTTACTGCGGACTGTGATAGCGATGGTCTAACCAACGGAGACGAAGTAGACCCTGATGGCGATGGCACCCCAGGTCCCAACGGCACAGATCCAAACAATCCAGACAGCGATGGCGACGGTGTAACCGATGGTGATGAAGTAGACCCCGACGGCGACGGTACGCCAGGTCCTAATGGCACAGACCCTAACGACCCCTGTGATTTTACCGCTAGTGATATCACCCTAACCCAATCTGGTGATTGGCTTACGGCGGACTGCGATAGCGACGGACTTACAAATGGCGAAGAGATGAACGGTGTAGACGATCCATCAACTGTTGCAAATCCTGATGGAGCCATCACTGACCCGAATGATCCTGATAGTGATGGTGATGGTAACAGTGATGGTATAGATCCTAATTCCACTACGCCTACAGCCACAGATGACATTGGCAATGGTGTAGCGGGCATACCTACGGTGATCGATATATTAGACAATGACGACTACCTAGATAACGGTGACACCAACAACCTAGGGACCACCAGCCTATCTCGTACAGGAGGTACTGCAATAGGTGTGGTTACCATGGATACAAGCACTGGATCGCTGACTTATGTTCCTGAGGAATCTGAGGCAGACAGCACGGTTACCATTATATACGAAGTATGCAATGATGAGAGTGGCGCAGTAGTATGCGCTACGGCAACGGTTAGCATAGCGGTAGTAGCGCTATCAGACAGTGACGGCGATGGTATCACCGATGCGCAAGAAGCCATAGACGGTACAGACCCACAGGACGACTGCGACTCCATAGGTGGCACCGCGTTACCGACAAGTGATTGTGATGGCGATGGCGAAACCAACGCAGAAGAGCTTACAAACGGTACCAACCCGAACGATCCTTGTTCAGGAGGGGATATTACCGGTGTAGACTTGAGTGATACTAACAGTGCTTGGTATCAGGCGGACTGTGATGGCGACACTATAGCCAATGGTACAGAGGTAGATCCAGACAACGATGGGGTACTCGGTCCAAACGATACCAACCCTTACGATGACTGTGATTCCAACGGTGGTACACCACGAGCGGACAGCGACTGTGACAATGATGGACTTACTAATGGTGAAGAAGAGACATTAGGTATAGATCCCTTTAATATTGATACCGATGGTGATACGATCAGCGACGGTCAGGAGGTAGTAGATAATACCGATCCATTGGATGGCTGTAGTTCCATAGGGGGTACTCCACCGGAGGGTATAGTCTGCGATATCGAAATCGAGAGTGATTTAATGACCCCAGTAATTAATGGTGGAATATTCAGGATTATCAATATTGAACTATTCCCTGACAATACGGTTGAAATTTATAACAGATGGGGTGTTAAGGTATTCGAAATTAACAGTTATGATAACCAAAGTAGGGTCTTCAGAGGCGTCTCCAATGGAAGATCAACAATAAAAGAAAGCGATGAGCTACCAGTTGGGGTATACTTCTACATTATAAAATATAGACGTAATGAAGAGCATAAGACGCTCAATGGATACTTATACATCAATCGTTAACAAAATATAAAAAAGGCAAGATGAGACAATTATTAAGCATCCTCTTTTTGGCGTTGCTGGTTGCCATACCACTAAGCGCGCAGCAAGATGCACAGTATACGCAGTATATGTACAATACCCTTTCGGTAAATCCTGCTTATGCTGGTTCTCGCGGTGTACTGAGTTTGGCTGGTGTATATCGTACGCAGTGGGTAGGTTTGGATGGTGCTCCGGATACCCAGAGTTTCAATATTCATAGTCCATTATCGGAGCGCGTGGGTTTGGGCTTATCGGTCATCAATGATGAAATTGGTAATGGAACCAATCAAGACACCTATTTTGATGCGGCTTTTTCTTATACGATACCGACTTCAGATGAAGGGAAGCTATCTTTTGGAATCAAAGCGGGTGGTCACTTGCTGAATTTAGATTTTAACAGGTTAAGGAACTTTGATCCTAATTTAGTGACCGCTACAGATGAAGTGGTGATAGACAACCGTTTTTCTCCCAATTTTGGAGCGGGAGTGTATTACCATACGCAAAAGTTTTATGCGGGGTTGTCTGTTCCTAATTTCTTAGAGACCGAGCATTTTGAAAATGCGAGTAGTTCCATAGCCACGGAGCGTATGAATCTCTATTTCATTTCTGGGGTGGTATTGGACCTTAATTACGACTGGAAATTCAAGCCGGCTTTATTGTTCAAGGCGGTAAATGGCGCTCCATTACAGGCCGATCTATCGGCCAACTTTATGTATAGAGAACAGTTTACGCTTGGTGCTGCCTACCGATGGAGTGCTGCTTGGAGTGCGTTGTTCGGCTATCAAATTAGCGACCAATTGATGCTTGGTTTAGGTTACGATCGTGAAACTACAGAACTGGGTAACCAAGCCTTTAACGATGGCTCTTTCGAGGTATTTCTGCGTTATGAGTTCTACAATAGGAGAACTAGAATATTAACCCCAAGATTTTTCTAAAAATGAAAATATCACCAACAATCTCACTAATGATTTTTACCCTAATTTTTCTTGGGCAAATGTCTCAGGCCCAAAATGGGAAATTAAAAAAGGTAGCCCAAGAGTACGAAGATTACTCTTATTTAGAGGCTATTAAAGGGTATAATCAACTGGTTGCCGATGGATTCTCTCAAACGGAAATCTATAAAAACCTTGGGAATTCCAATTACCGAAATGCCAAATACGAAGAAGCCTCTCAATGGTATGGGAAGTTATTTGAAACAACCGAAAATGATATTGAGCCTGATTACTATTATCGTTATGCACAAACCTTAAAGTCCTTACAACAGTACCAAGCGTCTGACGAATGGATGGAGAAGTTTATGGAACAATCTCAAGTAGATGGGCGTGCAGTAAAGTTTGATGATAAACGGGATTACTTAGAAAGAATAAAGCGGAATTCTGGAAGATTTAAAGTAGCTCCAGTTTCATTTAACTCCAAATATTCCGATTTTGCCCCTTCCTTTTGGGGAGACAGCATTGTGTTTGCTTCTGCTAGAGATACAGGTGTAGCAGTGCGCAACATTCACAAATGGAATGGGAATAGCTTCCTTGATCTCTATGTAGCGGATGGTGAGGGTAAAGTAAGTGATATGGCCCGGAAATTGAATACTTCTGCACATGAATCTTCCACAGTATTTACTAAAGATGGCAATACGGTGTTTTTTACGAGAAACAACTACAATAAAGGTTTCGAACGTGACGAAAAGGGCATAAGCCGTCTTAAGGTTTTAAAGGCCTCAAAAGATAATAATAAGTGGACTGCAATACAAGAGTTACCATTTAATAGTAACGGACATTCCGTAGCGCATCCCACACTGAGTAATGATGAAAAAACGCTATACTTTTCTTCTGATATGCCGGGTACCATAGGCGATTCTGATATTTTTAAAGTCACAATCAACGAGGATGGTACTTTTGGAATACCGGAAAATCTTGGAACCAATGTCAATACAGAGGGGCGAGAAAGTTTCCCTTTTATCTCGGAAGATAATATCCTTTACTTTTCTTCGGACGGGCATCCCGGTCTCGGCGGGTTAGATGTTTTTGCCTTGGATTTAGGGGAAAACGCTACGGGAGAAGTAATCAATGTTGGAGAACCCTTAAATGGAAAATCGGACGACTTTTCATTTATAATAAATGGCGAAGGAAAGGGGTATTTTGCTTCGGACCGAGAAGGAGGTTTAGGTTACGACGACATCTATACTCTAGTACAAGAAAAACCATTAAATTTTGAGTGTTTCTTTAACCTCAACGGTATTGTTACCGACAAAGGAACCCAAAGTCCACTTTCAGGAGCTAAGGTCGTTGTCACTTCAAGTGAAGGGACCGTTGCCGAAGTGGAAGCGGACGCCAATGGTGCTTTTGCTGTAGCGCTTGATTGCAATCAGGGCCCGTTCACCATAACCGCTAATCAAGAAGACTATCTTGGTGATACGATCGAATTTGCGATCGAAAAAACCGCTTCGGATCAGACTGTTCAATTAGCGCTGGAAAAAGAAACACCAGAACAAATGCTTGCGGCCGCAGGTATCAATAAAGAAGAAACGGATAGTATTGATGAAGAGGAAATGTATGGCGCTATTATCAATTTCGATTTTGACAAATCTAATATTCGATCAGATGCTCAAGAAATTTTAAATGATTTAGTGGGTTATCTCGAAGCACATCCAGAAGCGAGAATAGCGATTGAATCACATACCGATTCGAGTGGTTCGTCTAGCTACAATCAAAAACTATCTGAGAGAAGGGCTCAAGAAACCTACAACTATCTACTTGCTAAAGGTATTTCAGCTGAAAGGATGACCCAAAGTGGTTATGGTGAAACACAACTATTGGATTGCGAAGTATGGGAAAATTGTAGCCGTAGTAAAAATGAAAGTAACCGCCGCTCTGAAATTAGAATCTTAAAATAAAAAGGCACTACCTTTTTTGCTCTAAAGAACTTGAACTTTAATAGGTTCAAGTTCTTTTCAGCTATTTCTTAAGGTCTTTGTAAAATTCAAAGTTTGATGAAAGTTCGACCCCTTATAAAATTTCAATCCACAATAGCACCTTGGTGGCAAGAACTTAACGCCATTCTTAAGAAGCCAATAGATCGTTTACTAAACCCAGTAGTTCAGAAAAGGATACTATAAAAAAGGCCAACACGGTGTTTAAAACTATCAACCTTGTAGCGTCTTGAATTATGAGCGTATAACTTCACTAGTCTACACAACAAGAAACCGGTGGTTCGCTATCTGTCCTAAAAGGATTTACAGGCAACCCCTTAGCATTAAAAAGATTAATTACGGGAGCATCGCCCCAGGCATATCGGACGTGTACTGGCTCCTTGATGGTTGGGTGGTGTAATATCACGGTGTTCCCCTTTATCGTAGCTTCTGCCCATTTAAAAAGCCCATCTGCCCCTGCTATAGCAAATGCATTAGGGGGGTTACCATCATTTGTTTCAAGTCTTTCCGCATTCTGGAAAGTAACGATCATTTTACCATTGTTTACCACATGGCTAAGATACCCGGGACTATAAGGATACTGATTTTTAAAACCATATTCATTTTGAAGCGCATGCCTTGCCAATCTTAAACCTACATCTTTTTTATTTCTCGGATGAATATCCTGAGCGTCGCCAATATCTAGGGTACTAGCCATACCAGTATAGGGTAATTCCAAAGCTATGGCCTGTGCCTCTCTGAGCTCGGCACCTGCACTGGGTATTGGTTGGGTGTCAATTGCTCCGAAATTGGCAATTTGCACAAAATAAAAGGGGAGCGCTGATTCCTGAAAAAAGACCCTCCAATCTTTTATGAGCGATGGAAATACTTTACGGTAGCGATAGGCTTCTTCTTTATTGGACTCCCCTTGATACCAAATAACACCTTTAAAGGACATCCCTTGGTAAGGATGTACCATGGCATTAAACAATAGCGTTGGATACTCATTAGGTCCTATTTGGGCAAGGTTTAGATCGCTGCTGTTTTTGTTTTGGTAAGCGACTCCTCGTCTTGAAAGCCAGATACCATTTATTCGGCCTCGCACCGAAGTATCTTCTTCTGGGTAAAAATCAAAATAGGCATCCAGTCCGGTAGTACCTCCTTTTCCCCCAGTATCAAAAATGCGCATCACAATTTCGTTGTCAGTCTCCTTTAAGATTTCTGCAGGAACCAAATAATTGGTCCAGGTCTCTTTGTTAAAAGTTTCTCCAATAAACGTCCCATTAATCCAAACTTGGTTATGGTCGTCTGTACGACTGAGCCAAATCAAAATATCTTTGCCTGCAAATCCTGCTATTAGATCAAAACTCCGGCGATACCATACTGCACCATCAAAATCTTTTAAAGTGTCGTCCTGATCCTCCCAATAGCCTGGAACACGAATATTTTTCCACTCTGTTAGATCGGTTTGGGGTAAATACCATTTTTCGTCCAACCCAATACCTTTATGAAAGGTGTTTTCCACAAAGTTTTGTAAAGCATGCGCCCTGCGTTCTTGTATCTCCGAAATGCTTTGGTCTTTCGGAATCGTCTGTAATCGCTTTTGTAAATAGGGAAACTGAGCAGTAGTTTTCTCGCTCAGCCAAGTTTCGGCATTGGTGCCACCCCAAGAGGAAATAACGACCCCAATGGGTATTTGCGTCGATGCCTGTATTTTTTTTGCAAAATGATAAGCTACCCCACTAACATCAAGAACGGTGCTGTCGTTGCTTTTAATCCAATGCTGAGGAGATGCTAGGGTATCTATAGGGGAAAAGGCCATATTCCTGGGAGTGGTAAAAAATCGAAGGTTTGGTGAGGGGTCTTTGCGTACTTCAACCGTAGCACTATCTGTTTTGGATAGCGGCCACTCCATATTGGACTGCCCAGAAGCAAACCAAACATCACCGATAGCAATATCTTTAAACTGCGCTAGGGTATCTGCTGTACTAATAGTTAAGGTTAGGTCGACTTGTGAGGTCAGCGGGGCAAACTTCAGAGAGAAATAGCCTTTTTCATCGGCCTCTGTTTGTATACTTTCCAAACCTAAAGTTGCAGATATTGTAGTATTTGCATTTGAAAAACCCTTAATGGTTATAGGCTTGTCTCTTTGAAACACTGCACTTTCTCCCACATAGCCATGGAGCTTTAGAAAAGCTGGCTTTTTAGGAGTACAACCATATCCTAGTCCTAATAAGACCAAAAGGACTGTAGCAAATTTAAAATAGGACCTTAGTGATAGATAAACCGTTTTCATGTAAAGAGCGCCATTAATTGTTCAAGGAAGATACGGTTTTACATCTTATTATTTTAAGACTATTGAACACTTACAAAAAGTTAAAGCAAATGGATATCATAACCAACCATTCAGTATAGTCATAGTTGAATTTACGGATTAGTCCTTTTTCATAGAGAAAAGACCATAGTAATTGATAAGATCGTAAAATCCACCAGAAAGAGACCATAACAATGGCCGGGACGGGGGCTATTCTTTCTGGTGGCTATAAGGTAAAGGAAGTCGTCAGAAGCAACTAACACCTCACAGGTATATGAGGTAGATAATCGGGGTTGTTTGTTTTATGAGTACACTTATTATGAGGATACCGTAGGGCAATACTTGATGGCAGAAATAGCAATTAGGGCTTTGCGATTTCCTGATCACCATTTGTAGTATTCATCAAATAGTCCAAAGCGCGAATCGATTCATCCAATTCCCGTTTTCTCCAGAACATATACCACTTTAAATGCTTCATTTGACCTTCGAGTCCAGACTTTAGTGATTGCATATCGTTAACGTTGAGCCTTTGCTCTGCTTCAAGGCGTTTGTGAACCTGATGTACGACTAGCATGTTTGGTTTTTTCTTTATCATCTTATAACTAACGTATAAAAGTGCATATTCTTACTTGTAAATCGTGAGTTTCGACGAAAGGAACGGTGCGTTGCCCGTAAACTGTTGTTCTTGTGTAACTAGGCAAAAATGAAGTCACCAATATCCATAACTCATAAGAGAAAAAGGATAATAAGAAAGGGTAAAAAGGTGCTTTCATAGGTTAAAAGTTCAAGGGCAAAGGCTTTACTTACCTTGGCCGTTAATTACATAAAGAACAATGTTCGGGGCAATATCGATTTCTTGATAAGAAATTGATTTTTTGAACGGTTACTTTGAGTAGGGAGAC
>JBCDGY010000148.1:0-7811 GCA_039414375.1 Bacteroidota bacterium
AATGGACAAGCCCCCAATTATGTTCATAAAGATTTTGGATTGATTTTTTGTAACGCAGCTAACAATATTTTGGTAGAAAATAATATTGTATATCAATCCAAAGGGTCCAGTCTCAAAGCCGCTTGTAATACGCAATTTAATGGTGCTATTTTTAATAACAATCTTATTTCCGGTGAACCTGGATATCAAAACCCCAAACTCGTTAATCCTGGAGGACTTGATTTTAGTTTGCAAAGTAGTTCGCCAGCCATCAATGCCGGAACCAATAATAATGCACCAAACAAAGCTTTAGGTTTTGATAAAAAAGCCTTGAAATTTGATACCAGTAATCAACCCATAGATTGGTTTTATGCAAAACCTAATTTAGAATATATACAAGAAAGGGGTGGTATTGCCAATGTATTTTTTGAAGTGGACAGGCCTTCAGATGGTACAACGGATATTGGTGCCTTTGAATTTAATGGCACAGTACCAGATCCGGACCCGGAACCTGATCCTGATCCTGATCCTGGAAATGGAACGCGCTTTGAAGCAGAAGAAGCCAGTTTTACAGGACTCTCAGTAGCCAACTCTAAATCTGGTTATAGTGGAACTGGATACCTATCGGGAATGGATCAGAATGGAGATCAAGTCACCTTTACGATTAACTCCCCTGGAGGTATTGCAACGCTGCAAGTAGGCTATTGGTCGTGGGGTAATCAGCAAAACTTTATATCCATTAATGGAAGTCAAAATTCATACTCTTGGCCTGCAACCAATGGCACCTATGCTACCCTCGATGTTGGAACCATCAATTTACAACCTGGAACGAATACGATTAGTATACAGAAAGGGTGGGGGTATATCCATGTCGATTATATTGAAGTGACCAATACGAGTCCGGATCCTACTCCCGATCCCGATCCTACTCCCGATCCCGATCCTACTCCAGGAACTAATAATCGCTACGAAGCTGAACAGGCTAGTTTAACCGGACTCACTATTGATAACTCAAGTCCCGGTTACAGTGGTACTGGATATGTATCAGAAATGGATCAGAATGGAGATCAAGTTTCTTTTACGATTAATTCTCCTGGAGGTAATGCAACGCTAAAAGTGGGCTATTCGTCTTGGGGTAATCAGAAAAATTATATCTCAATCAATGGAAATCAAAGTTCCTATTCTTGGCCTGGAACCAATGGCAGCTATGCTACTCTTGATGTAGGAACCATTAATTTACAACCAGGGATGAATACCATTAGCATACAAAAGGAATGGGGATATATCAATGTGGATTACATTGAAGTTACAACTACGCCTTCTTCCGAACTACCAAATAACACTGTTATTACCTTGGAAGCCGAGGATGCTAACCAAAATGGACTCGTTTTTGGCAATAATCTTAATGGCTTTAGTGGAATCGGATATGTCCAAGGAATGGATCAAAATGGGGACGAAGTGCGCTTCACTTTTACTGCGAATAGCGGAAACTATGACTTAAAGATTGGATATCAAGCTTGGGGTCAGCAGCAAAACACCGTACTTGTTAATGGGACATCGACCAATCAAACCTTTCCCGCAACAGGTAGCTCTTTTCAGGAATTGGATGCTGGAAACGTTTTCTTATCCGACAATAACACTATTGCCATTCAGAAAGGATGGGGATATATTTCTGTGGATTATATTCGGCTGATTCCTCAAAATTTAAACCTATCGTCACTTGCAGACAGTACTCCCGTAGCCGATGAATTTTTAATGTATTCTGAGATGTATAGCTCCAATGTAGCTATTGAAAATAAGAGTGATCAAAATACTACGGCCTACATATATGACATGAGCGGTACGTTAGTTCGTAAAATAGACATCAGCTCCTACTCAAATGAGAATTTAAATTTGAATTTAGGGGTGTACATGGTGATTTACATTAATAAAAATGGGATTCGGACTACGAAGTTCTTAAACAACTAGAACGGCCTATTGTTAAAAATGGGGTCTTTACTGATGTACAGTATAAGACCCTATTTTTTTTAGAACAATAGTTTACACATCTCATATTACAAGGGGGTTACCTTTTACCCATTTAAATCCATCCCAATACCACCATTCTTCATTGGCATCCTGTTTCCACCACTTGTCGTCCCATCTAAATAGTGGCTCTCCATTGATTGTATACCATTGGCCATTAACATAGTTACCCACATTAGATAAGTCTCCTAGAACTGCAATTGGTGCCGCATAGTCGTTTTTGATCGCAAGACCATCATCAGCTATAGTATTGTTCCCCCTTAACAATAAAATTCCCGCTACATGAGGGGCCGCAGCAGAAGTACCCGATCCTTTAAAAAAAGTTCCATTTAAACCAGTCGACCAAACCTCTGTTCCAGGTGCCCAACAGTCAATATTTATACCAAAATTTGAATATTCCCAAGGGGTGTCATTATTTGTAAGAGCACCAACTACCCAGGTATTACTAGTTTGTAAACTTGTTGGGGATCTACCTTCTGTGTTTCTATTATTGTTCCCAGCAGACAATGCTCCAGGTGCATATCTGGCTAATTCTCTGAATACCGTATTAACAAGTTGATGATCATCAGCATCTCTATTAATAGTACCAAAACTTGCATTCCACACCTCTCCGGGTTTGATTTTACTAGCCACGTAATTCGCAGCCGCAACTATACCGTCTGTGGTCGATTTGCCATTGGCGTCCATCATTCGAACCGCTACTACTGTGGCGCCATAAGCAACTCCAATTACACCTGATCTATTGTTTTTTGCAGCTATGGTCCCAGCAATATGGGTGCCATGTTGATATTCATCTTTCCAATCACTTCCTTCAATAAAACTTTTACTGTTTGCTGTATCAATATTTAAATCATTATGTGGCGCGATCCCAGAATCGATAACCCAACAGGTTTTACCAGTACCGTCTCCTCTTCCAACTCTCCTGACGCCCCAAGGCAAAAACTCTCCATCTGAAAGTTGTAAGTCTCCAGTAGCTACTTTGCTCTGAGTAGTTGCAGGCAGAACGTCTACAGATTCTCCTTTTTCAATGTTCAGTTTGTGAATGTAATTAGGTACAACATAGGCTACATTATCGTCTTCTTTAAGCCGCTCCAATTCCGCTTCAGATAGATTTTTGATTGCAAAACCTTGGGTGACTTTATCATATACATATTTTACTTTGTCTTCTCTTATGGCATTTTTAGAAAGGACTTGATTGGTTTTGGCTTTCATTTGTAGCGCCTTCCCAGCCAAAGACTTGTTTTCTTTATATACAATTATATATTCTCCTGGAATGGCCTGAGCAGCTCCAACGGCTTCTGTGGTTTCCGTAGTTTCTGTGGTTTCTGTGGTTTCTGTGGTTTCTGAACCTATTTCATCTGATTCAAATTCGTTGGCATCTTTTTCACAACTGTTAAAAAAAACTAATAATACAATCAGCTTGGCTAAAGTTTTTAATTGATTTTTCATTTCTAGAGTTAATTTTATAATGGCACAAGATTTCTTTTAGCTTATAGCACCTGTACAAACACTAATTTGTGATAACCGTTTCTACTATACCTTAATATTAAATTGCTCTGTCTACAATGAATAGCACAAATTCATGATAGCCATGTCTGGGTTCAAATAAGTGCTGTTTTAGTTGATAATGGTTTTTAAGATGGTTTTGATTACTGTAGGAATAGCAATACCTCTGATAAATTTAAATACATAAACCAAGCATAGTTCTTCATTTATTCACGACGCGAGACCTTTGCAAAATGCATAAAAAAAGGGTTAGACTTTATTAGCGGCTAACCCTTATTATTCTGAATTGATATCTCTTTTTAGGATACTACTTTTATTTTTAGGCAACCACCCAATCAAATCCGTCCCAATAGGCCCATTCTCCATTAGCATTTAGCCACCACCACTGATCATTCCATCTATACAATTGCATTCCATTAACGGTATACCATTGACCATTGATGTATTCCCCTGTACTAGATGAAGATTCTAAAACTGCAATAGGTGCGGTTTCATCACCTTTAGTTACCGTACCATTTTTGGCTATGGTATTATTCCCTCTTAACAATAAGATCCCGGCTACATGAGGGGCTGCCATAGAAGTACCTTCAGTTTTATAATAGCCTCCTTTTATAGTAGTCGTCCATATATCTTGGCCAGGTGCCCAACAATCAACATTGGCTCCATAATTTGAACGGGAATATGCTGCATCGGTATCCGTAATAGCCCCCACTATCCAGGTATTTTTAGTGTCTAAACTCGCTGGAAACGTACTTACCGTAGTAGTGTTTTGATTTCCCGCAGCGATTGCACCAGGGGCTTTTTCCCCCAATTTTCTGAAAGCGTTATTAATAAGTTCTTGAGAAGGATTTGGTCCACTAGCTACACTTGCATTCCATACCTCTCCAGGTTTGATTTTACCGGCCACATAATCTGCCGCTGCTATAAAGGTAGCATTAGATGATTTCCAGTTCGCGTCAAACATTCTAACCGACACCACTGTGGCGCCATAGGCAACGCCAACAACACCTGGTCCATTACCCTTTTTCGCCGCTATAACCCCGGCAACATTGGTGCCATGTCCATGCTCATCGTGCCAATTACGACCTTCTACAAAACTTATGCTGTTCGCTGCATCAATAATTAATTCATTATGAGGCGCTATCCCAGTATCGATAATCCAACACTTTTTACCAGCGCCGTTTCCGCTTCCTACTCTTTTGACCCCCCAGGGTATTATTTCATCGTTAGAAAGTTTAGCGTTAGCGGTAGGTGCTTTGCTTTCCGTAGTTGCCAGCAAAACGTCTGTAGGTTCTCCCATTTCAATATCCAATTGGTAAATGTAATTGGGGACAACATAGGCTACTTGATCGTCTTCTTTAAGTAGCTCCAATTCCGCTTCGGATAGATTTTTGATGGCAAAACCTTGGGCAACGTTATCATATACATATTTAACCTTGTTTTCTTTTATGCCATTTTTAGCAAGAACTTGATTCGTTTTGGCTTTCATTTGTAGTGCCTTCCCGGCCAAAGACTTGTTTTCTTTATATACGACAATATATTCTCCCGGGATGGCCTGCGCAGCTACGACGGCTTCTGTGGTTTCTGTGGTTTCTGTGGTTTCTGAACCTATTTCATCAGACTCAAATTCGTTATCATCTTTTTCACAACTGTTTAAAAAAACTGACAATACAAGCAGCTTGGCTAAAGTTTTTAACTGATTTTTCATTTCTAGAGTTAATTTATGGTATCACTTACTTGCTCTTGACCTATAGCCTCTGAGTATTATTAAAAAAGAATAGTTGGTATCTATAGACTTACAAATTTGTGATAACCGTTTCTACTATACCTCAATAATAAATTAGTGTGTCCACAATGAATAGCATAAATTCACCATAGCTACGTCTGGGTTTAAATAAGTGCTGTTTTAGTTGATATTGGTTTTTAAAGTGGTTTTGATTACTATAGGAATAGCAATAACTCCGATCATTTTAGATATATCAATCAAGCATAGTTCTTCATTTATTCACGCCGCAAAAAAGGGTTAGACTTTATTAACGGCTAACCCCTATTATTCTGAATTGACACCCTTTTTGGGATACTACTTTTAATTTTAGGCAACCACCCAATCAAATCCGTCCCAATAGGCCCATTCTCCATTAGCATTCAGCCACCACCACTGATCGTTCCATCTATACAATTGCATTCCATTAACGGTATACCATTGCCCATTAATATATTCCGCTGCGGTTGTACCTAAAACTGCAATAGGTGCAGTATAATCACCTTTGGTTACCGTACCATCTGTAGCTATGGTATTATTCCCTCTTAACAATAAAATCCCCGCTACGTGAGGGGCGGCTTGTGAAGTACCTGACTGCTTCAGAAAAGTTCCATTTAAACCGGTAGACCACACTTCTGTTCCAGGTGCCCAACAGTCAACATTTGCTCCATAATTTGACTTTGATCTAGGCATACCGTCATCTGTAATACTACCAACTATCCAAGTTCTATCAGTGTCCAAACTCGCTGGAAACCTATTTGCTGTATTGGTGTTTTGATTTCCCGCTGCAATTGCACCGGGGGCTTTTTTCCCTAATTTTCTGAAAGCACTATTAATAAGTTCTTGAGGAGAATTTTTACCGACAGATGTACTTGCATTCCATACCTCTCCAGTATTTATATTATTGGCTACATATTCCGCAGCGGCAATTAATTTAGCATTAGTCGTTGCCCCATTGGCGTCAAATATCCTAACGGACACCACACTTGCTCCATAAGCAACCCCTATTACTCCAGATCTATTCTTTTTTGCAGCTATAATTCCGGCAACATGGGTGCCATGTCCATTCTCGTCTTGCCAATTGCGACCTTCTACAAAACTTATGCTGTTCGCTTCGTCAATATTTAATTCACTATGAGGCGCTATCCCAGTATCTATAATCCAACACTTTTTACCAATGCCGTTTCCGCTTCCTACTCTTTGGACACCCGAGGGTATTAATTCATCGTTAGAAAGCTTAGCGTTAGCAGTGGGTGCCTTGCTTTCCATAGTTGCCGGCAAAACTTTTACGGATTCTCCTTTTTCAAAATCTAATCGATGTATGTAATTGGGTACAACATGCGCTACTTGATCGTCTTCTTTAAGCCGCTCCAATTCCGCTTCAGACAAATTTTTAATGGCGAAACCTTGCGCAACGTTATCATATATATATTTTACTTTGTCTTCTTTTATGCCATTTTTAGAAAGGATCTGATTGGTTTTGGCTTTCATTTGTAGTGCCTTCCCAGCCAAAGACTTGTTTTCTTTGTATATGACTATATATTCTCCTGGAATGGCCTGAGCAGCTCCAACGGCTTCTGTTGTTTCTGAGCCTATTTCATCTGAACTTATTTTATCCGACATAAGGTCGTTAGTTTCTTTTTCACAACTGTTTAAAAAAACTGACAATACCATCAGCTTGGCTAAAGTTTTTAACTGATTTTTCATTTGTAAGGTTAATTTAATAATGGCACAAGATTTCTCTTAACTTATAGCATTGGTACAAACACAAATTTGTTACGACCGGCTGTAATTAAATCAAGATTAATGCGGCATAATTGATAGTGGATGATGTTAATTCACTATCGCTAAATCTGGGTTTAGGAATGTGTTTTTTTAATTGATAATAGTTTTTGAGGGGGTTTTGATTGCTAAAGAAATGGCAATACATATGATCACTTTAGGTTTGTAAACCCAAGCATAGTTCTTCATTTATTCACGCTGCGAGACCTTTGCAGAATGCGTAAAAAAGGGTTAGACTTAATTAGCGGCTAACCCCTATTATTCTGAATTGATATCCCTTTTGGGATACTACTTTTAATTTTAGGCAACCACCCAATCAAATCCGTCCCAATAGGCCCATTCTCCATTAGCATTTAGCCACCACCACTGATCATTCCATCTATACAATTGCATTCCATTAAAGGTATACCATTGCCCATTAATATATTCCGCTGCGGTTGTATCTAAAACTGCAATAGGTGCAGTAAAACTAACTTTGGTTACTGAGCCATCTTCGGCTATAGTATTATTCTCTCTTAACAATAAAATTCCTGCTACATGAGGCGCTGCAAAAGAAGTCCCTGTTAACTTCGAAAGCGTTCCATATAAACCTGTAGACTTAATATCTGTTCCAGGTGCCCAACAATCAACATTGGCTCCGTAATTCGACATTGCCTGCGGGATATCAGCATTTGTAAGTGCACCGACTACCCAAGTATTGTTTGTGTCTATATTCCCTGGGATAATGCTTTCTGTTATTTTGTTTCCATTTCCTGCT
>JBCDGY010000149.1:0-7792 GCA_039414375.1 Bacteroidota bacterium
AAACCTAAGATATTTCAAGGGGAAGAAACTTGCGAAAATACAGCTGCTGAAATAAAGCAAGCTGTTATTGATCGTAAACCATTCGATACGGTTATCCTGAATTATCGAAAGGATGGCTCTACCTACAAATGTTGGATAAAAGGTGCCCCTATTCGCAATGTAAAAGGGGATGTTGTTAATTTCATTGCTTTCGAACGCGAAGTAGCTTAGAAATTACAGTCTTCTATTTCAGTAACTCTAAGGGTATTCACCATACCCTTTTCTTTGATGGGCATTGCTGCTAGGCTGATTAGCATATCTCCGACTTCTAGAAATCCTTTCTGGCAGGCCATTTTATTTACGTCATCGATGGTTTCATCAGTCGAAACATAGCGATCGTAGTAAAAGGCTTTAACACCCCACAGTAAGTTAAGTTGGGATAATATTCTTTTGTTGGAGGTAAAGACTAGAATATGGGCACTTGGTCTCCATGCAGAAATTTGAAAAGCGGTATAACCACTATTCGTTAACGTTGAAATGGCTTTAGCCTCAATTTCATTAGCCATTAACGCAGCATGATAACAAACCGATTTTGTGATATAACGTTTTGTTTTAATGTGGGGAGGGTTTTGAGGGACACTTATTAGGCTAGAGCTCTCCACGCTTTTCAAAATGCTACACATTTTTTCTATCACCTGTATCGGATAACTCCCTACCGAAGTTTCTCCCGAAAGCATTACTGCATCAGCTCCATCCATTACAGAATTCGCTACATCGTTAACTTCAGCTCTGGTAGGCGTTAGGCTGGTGATCATACTTTCCATCATTTGCGTGGCTATAATCACAGGTATTCTGGCCTTTTTGGCACGCAGTACAAGTTGTTTTTGTATTAAGGGTACTTCTTGCGCTGGAACTTCTACCCCAAGATCCCCTCTGGCGACCATTAAACCATCGCAGTAAGCCACAATCTTGTCAATATTTTCGACAGCTTCTGGCTTTTCAATTTTAGCAACAATTGGAATCTTATGTTTCGAATGCTCTTTAATCAAATTTTGAAGATCGATTAAATCTTGACTAAACCGAACAAAAGAAAGTGCTATCCAATCTACTTCTTGTCCGATGGCAAAAATGGCATCTTTTACATCCTTTTCGGTTAACGCTGGAAGTGAAATATCGGTATTGGGTAAATTCACTCCCTTTTTAGACTTTAAAGGTCCACCCTGAATTACTTTAGCCCGTACTTCGTCAGTACCATTCGAGCTAAGCACTTCAAAAATCAGTTTTCCGTCATCTAAAAGGATGCGCTCCCCTACTTTCACATCTTGCGGAAAGCTTTGGTAATTCATATACACCTTTTCGGCGCTCCCTTCAAAAGGCGTTCCCGTTATAAACGAAATCTCGTCTCCCGGGGCAATAACTACCTCTTCGCCCATACTGCCTATGCGCAGTTTTGGACCTTGAAGATCGGCAAGAATAGCGGTATTCATTTCAAGCTCTTCATTAAGCTCTCGTATCATATCGATGCGTTGGGTAACATCGTCGTAATTGGCATGTGAAAAATTAATCCGGAATACATCCACCCCTTCATTCATCATACCCCTCAACACTTCTTTGGTACTAGTCGCAGGACCTAAAGTGGCCACAATTTTGGTTTTTTTCTTGGATGGCATTATTAGAAAATTAAGTTTATTTTGGATTTAAGATTGTCTGTTTCTATGGCATAAACCATGCTAGCTTTAGCTACAGCCCTAATCGCTTCTATAGCTTTTGTACTTTCATGATCGTCGCCTGGATATAATTTGAGCAAAAAATCAACTTCTTTATGCTCTTCAATGAGGTGATGCATCTTGTACACCATTCTGGAAGTTTCAAAAAGCCCTGTCCCTTGTTCTTTTTCCGCTGTAGTCACCTTATTGGAAATCAAATACCAGTCAAGTGCTTTGATATCGTTTCTGTAAGTATACATGGTAAAATATCGCGAACCGATTTCCAAGTCCTTCCTTGTTCTTTTGAAATTCAAATGTAAGACTTTATTAAGATGATAGGCCATAGCGTAGGGCTCGAAATTGCCATGAATAGCGATAAGATCAAAAGTGTCCACAAACAATTCATCTGATATTTTGTGTATGGTGGCCATCACTATTGAACTACAAGTAAATATAGGGTTATTACCTTAACCCGCGCCAGTACCCATGAAGTATCTAAAAACAATACTATTGCCAACACTTTTGAGTTTGCTTTTTCTTAAAAAATTTAGTGGGTATTGATTTTGTCTTGCAAAGCGTAATAGGCTCTTTTAGATGCCTTTTCTTCTGCTTTTTTCTTTGAAGTAGCCCTAGCCTTGGCCATTACCCTTTTATCTATAGATAGCTTAACTGCGAAATGCCTCAAGGGATCGTTACCCGTATCTTCATAAACATCGTAGCAAAACTCTTTTTTTTGTTTTTGACACCACTCGATCAACAGGCTTTTGTAACTGATTACCCGTCCTTCGAGCTGTTCAATATCTACATAAGGAGCTATTACTCTAGAATAGATGAACTTTTCGCAGGCCGTATAGCCTTTATCGAGATATATGGCCCCTACTAGCGCCTCAAAGACATTCCCGTAAATATTTTCTCCAAAATGTGACTTGGGAATACGACTTTGTACATGCTTTAAAAGATTAAGGTCTTTACCCAATTCATTAAGGTGCTTTCTACTAACAATTTTAGATCGCATTTTGGTAAGGTAGCCCTCGTCACCCCCAGGTACTTCATTATACAGGTGCTTAGAAATAATGGTGCCCAGCATGGAATCCCCTAAAAACTCAAGACGTTCATAATTCATAGGATTACCTTGTGCATCCTTTTTATTCAGGGAACGATGTAAAAATGCCCTTTTATAAATATCCAGATCCTTTGGCTTAAAGCCCAAAATACTTTTGATCCCTAAAAAAAAATCCCCATCCGATTTAGGATGGGAATTGAATATTTTAGGGGAGAACTTCATTATATTTTTCCGAACTAGCTTATTTTTCTAAAAAGAACACATGCATTGTGCCCACCAAAGCCAAAGGTGTTGCTCATGGCTACGTCTATTTGGCGTTCCTGTGCCTTATTGAGGGTGAGGTTTAAACTAGGGTCTATATGCTCATCCACGACATTGTGATTGATAGTAGGTGGCATCAAGCTGTGTTTCATAGCCAAAATAGAAGATATGGCTTCTATAGCACCCGCAGCACCCAACAAATGCCCGGTCATTGATTTGGTTGAATTGATATTTAGTTTGGGAGTATGCGCTCCGAACACCTTGGAAATGGCTTTCAATTCTGCCACATCGCCCAATGGGGTAGACGTTCCGTGTGTATTAATGGCATCGACATCTTCAGGTTGTAATCCCGCATTTCTTAGGCAGTTTTCCATAACCCGAACAACCCCAATACCGTCAGGGTGTGGTGCTGTCATATGATGAGCATCACTGCTTAAACCACCACCTAATACTTCGGCATAAATTTTAGCCCCCCTTGCTTTGGCATGATCATATGATTCTAGAATAAGCGCACCCGCTCCTTCTCCTAAGACAAAACCATCACGCGTAGCATCAAACGGTCTCGACGCTGTTTCAGGACTGTCATTTCGTGTTGATAGAGCGTGCATTGCATTAAAACCTCCCATACCTGCTATCGTTACCGCAGCTTCGCTCCCTCCTGTTACGACCACATCGCAATGTCCCAATCGAATGTAGTTGAGCGCATCTATTAAAGCGTTAGCGGACGAAGCACATGCGGAAACCGTAGTATAATTAGGTCCCATAAAACCATGTTTAATCGAAATGTTTCCAGGAGCAATGTCCGCAATCATTTTTGGAATAAAAAAAGGATTGAAACGTGGCGTTCCATCCCCCTTAGCATATCCAATAACCTCATCTTGGAAGGTTTGAAGTCCTCCAATACCAGCACCCCATACAACTCCGACCCGAAATTTGTCTACTTTTTCCAGATCTAATTGCGCATCTGCAATTGCCTCATCAGAAGATACCAAAGCATATTGTGCAAAGCGATCCAATTTTCGGGCTTCTTTTCGATCAAAAAAATCTTGTGGATCGTAACCTTTTAATTCACATGCAAATTTGGTTTTAAACTTTTCGGTGTCAAAATAGGTAATAGGTGCTGCCCCACTCTTTCCGCTTTTGAGTCCTTCCCAATAGGCTTCAAGGGTGTTTCCAATTGGGGTGAGGGCACCTAATCCGGTAACCACGACTCGCTTTAATTGCATAGAACCACTATTTGGCCTGAAATTAAAAAAATTATCCACATGGCCGGTGGCCATGTGGATAATTGATAACCTTCAGTAAATTATTATCAATTACTTTGCTTCTTCTATGTAGCTAGTGGCCTGACCTACAGTTGCTATATTTTCAGCCTGGTCGTCAGGGATTTGAATGTCAAATTCTTTTTCGAACTCCATGATCAACTCAACAGTGTCTAAGGAGTCAGCACCTAGGTCATTGGTAAAACTGGCTTCGGGTACCACTTCATTTTCGTCTACACCCAGCTTATCAACGATAATGGCCTTTACTCTTGATGCAATGTCCGACATAGTATATTGGTTTTTTAAATTTTAACGTGGGCAAAAATAAAAAACTTTCAGTCAAATACACTAACTACGTTTAAAATGTGCTGTAAATTACGGTCTTATCATGCTATCAACTTACTTTTAGCCTTTATAAGGGAAGCTTTTTACCTATGAAGAAAATTGTATTGTTCGCTTCGGGCTCTGGCACTAACGTAGAGAATATTGTTACCTACTTTCAACATTACACTGAAATTACCATTTCCTGCATTTTTACCAATAATGCAAAAGCTGGAGTTATCGATCGTTGTAAACGTCTAGAAATACCTTTGCTCTGCTTTAATAAATTAGCCTTTTCAGCATCTAATGTCTTACAGGATACACTACTTGCCCTAAATCCTGATCTTATTGTCTTGGCCGGTTTTTTATGGAAAGTGCCTCAAAAAATGGTTCATGCCTTTCCCAAGAGGATTGTTAATATTCATCCGGCCCTATTGCCCAAATTTGGTGGTAAAGGAATGTATGGAAACCATGTTCACAAAGCTGTGAGGGATAGTGGTGAACGCTACACTGGCATTACAGTGCATTTTGTTAACGAGCACTACGACGAAGGTGCTATTATTTTACAAGAAAAAGTAGCTATACAAGAAGAGGATACCGTTGAAACTATAGCTTCCAAAGTGCATCAATTGGAATATGAATACTATCCGAAAGTAATTGAACAGATTTTGATGAATTATGGGTAGTACAAAAAAGTTCTATGTTGTCTGGAAAGGAAAAAAGCCTGGCGTATATAACACCTGGAAAGCATGTCAAGCGCAAATAAAAGGGTATACGGCAGCACAGTACATGAGTTTTCCTAATAAAGAAGCCGCTGAGAGGGCATTTAAAGGTGCATATGCCGATTACCGGGGCAAAAAAAGTCAAAAAAAAGCGCTGAGTAGTCAGGAAAAGCTGGCATATGGAAATCCAGTGGGGCACTCTATAGCCGTAGATGCTGCCTCTAGTGGCAATCCAGGAATAATGGAATATCGAGGGGTTGAAACAACCACAGGCAAGCAACTTTTTAAACAGGGACCCTTTGAGGAGGGCACCAATAATATCGGAGAATTTCTTGCTATTGTTCACGGCCTGGCATTTTTAAAACAACAACAAAGCAATCGAATGATCTATTCAGATTCTAGAACTGCTATGAGTTGGGTGCGACGTAAAAAATGTAATACCAAGTTGAAAAAAACCAAAAAGAACCAACAGCTTTTTGAACTTATTGAGCGTGCCGAACAATGGCTCAAAAGTAACCCATACAATACGCGTATCTCAAAATGGGAAACCAAGGCCTGGGGAGAAATACCAGCAGATTTTGGAAGAAAATAAATAAGGTATATTTGCAGCAAAATTCCAGGAAATGGGCAAATTGCTGATTGTTGGCACCCTCGCCTTCGATGCCATTGAGTCTCCTTACGGAAAAACGGATAAGATACTAGGTGGTGCCGCCACCTTTATAGGTTTGGCCGCCTCAAAGTACAATATTGATGCTGGTATCATATCCATTGTAGGGGAAGATTTTAATCAAGAATACCTGGACCTGCTCAGCAACCATAAGCTTGATCTTACCGGTGTAGAAATTGTCCGAGGTGGTAAAACGTTCTTTTGGAGCGGTAAGTACCACAACGATATGAATAGTAGGGACACCCTAATTACGGAGCTAAATACCTTGGCAGATTTTAATCCGAAAGTTCCTGAACATTATAAGGATGCTGAGGTATTGATGTTAGGTAACCTACACCCCAATATTCAAATGAGTGTCATTGAGCAGATGAAGGTTAGACCTTCCCTAGTTGTACTAGACACTATGAATTATTGGCTCGATCATACTTTGGAGGAACTCCTGGCTGTACTAAAGCATATCGATGTGATAACTTTGAATGATGAAGAGGCACGCCAGCTTACACAAGAGTATTCCTTAGTAAAAGCAGCGCAAAAAATTGCCACAATGGGTCCAAAATATGTGGTAATCAAAAAAGGAGAACACGGGGCACTACTTTTTCACGAATCAAAAATATTCTTTGCCCCTGCGTTGCCACTAGAGGAGGTTTTCGATCCAACAGGTGCCGGAGACACTTTTGCTGGAGGTTTTACCGGATATTTAACTGCTTCAAAAGATCGGTCTTTCGAAAAAATGAAAAACGCAGTTATCCATGGGTCCAATCTTGCCTCTTTTTGCGTAGAAAAATTTGGAACAGAGCGCATGGTTGACCTCACCTTTACTGAGATTCATGAACGTTTGGATCAATTTAAGGCTTTGACTCAATTTAAAATTGAAACCGAATAAACTATGCCTAGTAGTCATAGGCACCTTACCTTTTGAAGCATGAGCGACCCCATTAAGCACGAATGCGGCATTTCATTAATTCGTTTACTCAAACCACTTTCTTTTTACAAAGAAAAATACGGTACAGCCTTTTACGGGGTCAATAAAATGTATCTCATGATGGAAAAACAGCACAACCGTGGCCAAGATGGGGCAGGTTTTGCTAGCATCAAATTAGATATGGATCCTGGGGAACGTTATATCAGTCGCGTACGCTCGGTGGCTCAGCAACCCATTCAAGATATTTTTGGACAGATCAACGAAAGAATTAATACTACCATCGCGCAAACTCCTCAATATTGGGATAATGTAGACTTACAAAAAAAGCATATCCCCTATATCGGAGAAGTACTATTAGGTCATGTGCGCTATGGTACTTTTGGGAAAAATAGCATTGAGAGTGTCCATCCATTTTTACGCCAAAACAATTGGATGCACAGAAATCTTATCGTGGCGGGTAATTTTAACATGACCAACGTTGACGAACTTTTTGAAAACTTAGTGGATTTGGGACAGCATCCTAAAGAAATGGCCGATACCATTACTGTAATGGAAAAAATAGGACACTTTTTAGACGACGCCGTTGCCAAATTGTACAAAGAGGTTAAAAAAGAAGGATATAATAAAAAGGAAGCCTCTCCTCATATAGCAGAGCGACTGAATATCGCTAAGATTCTCAGGAAATCTTCTAAAAACTGGGATGGAGGTTACACTATGGGAGGACTTTTAGGCCATGGAGATGCCTTTATGCTGCGAGATCCATCCGGTATTCGCCCATGTTATTATTATCATGACGAGGAAATAGTTGCTATTGCTTCTGAACGACCTGTTATACAAACGGTTTTTAATGTGGACTATGAAGCCGTTCAAGAACTAGATCCGGGACATG
>JBCDGY010000150.1:0-7766 GCA_039414375.1 Bacteroidota bacterium
AACCTCTAATAGGGGGGCTCAGGATTTTCAAACGCAAAAAATAGGGAACGAAACGCTCTACCAAACAGTAATACAAAGCTCACAAACCTATAACAATGCCAAGAATTTAATGTATGTGGTAGGCGCCACGCAAGCAGCTCACCTATCGGCGATAAGAACTATTGCTCCAGACCATTTTTTGCTAGTACCTGGCGTGGGCGCACAAGGGGGGAGTCTTCAAGAGGTTTGTAACTATGGGATGACCGCTAATATTGGGCTTTTAGTGAATTCTTCTAGAGGGATTCTCTATGCGTCAAAAGGTTTTGATTTTGCCGTGCAAGCTAAGGAAAAAGCAAAAGCCTTACAGCAGGAAATGACCATAGCATTAGAAAAAGTAGTTTAGACCTTAAATGGCCTTTTTACCCCAGGGATTCCAATATCTTCTTGAACTGACTTGCTTTGGCCTCGAAAAACTCCCTCAACTGCGCATCGATATCCGAAGCTTGAGCAGCCATCTCAACAAAGCGCTGATAGCGGTGCTCTAAAGCAGCTAATGCACTACTGCCACTGGTTATGGGTTTTACGGTTCCTATTTTGCAATATTGATTGTTCATTATAAATCAGTTTAAGTAAATACGTTGTTCTATTATTATTTAGATGCAGTATTTGGCTATAAGTCAGTAATTTGTTGGAGTTTTAACTTGGATTTAATAGACTAACGTTAAAAGAGTAAATTTATTGGATACATTTTAACGTATATTTAGGGTTGGTATGCTCCATTATTCTAAATATCTGCATGAAACTTCTAAGGAATGGGTAACCTTTGTTCACGGGGCAGGAGGCAGTTCTTCTATTTGGTTTAAACAACTTCGAGATTTTAGAAAGCATTTTAATGTGCTATTGCTAGATTTAAGAGGGCATGGCCATTCTAAACCTAATCTTAAAGAGGCTTTTAGTGATAAATATACCTTTGACTCCATCACAAAAGATATCTTGGAGGTGATCGACCATGAACAAATTGGTAAATCGCATTTTGTAGGCATTTCTTTAGGGACCATCTTGATAAGAAACCTCGCGGAGCAAAATCCAGATCGTGTGGCTAGTATGATTATGGGAGGGGCTATCATGAAACTCAATTTTCGTTCACAGCTATTGATGCGACTTGGTGTCATTTTTAAATCTATTGTGCCCTATTTATGGCTTTACCGCTTTTTTGCTTTCATAATAATGCCAAAAAAGAACCATAGAGAGTCGCGATTGCTTTTTGTGCGTGAGGCTAAAAAACTATATCAAAAAGAGTTTATACGTTGGTTTAAACTTACCTCTGAGATCAACCCTTTACTTCGCTTTTTTAGAATGGTGGACATCAAGATTCCGACGCTCTATGTTATGGGAGCCGAGGACTACCTCTTTTTACCAACTATCAAAAAGGTGGTGGCTTCTCATGCCTTATCGGAGTTATTTGTAATACCAGACTGTGGTCATGTGGTGAACGTTGAGCGCCCTGAGACTTTTAATGTTGAGGTTATAGGTTACCTCAATCGGTTATAAACCAAGTCCCTGTTTTTGGTTTTTGCTTAAAAATAAAGGTGGCCTATCGCTAGACCACCTCTTGTTCTTATAGCCTTGTAGTACTTAGTTGATGCAGGGTGCTGGACTAGGACCAAAAGGACCTCTCACATCTCCATCAGGAGTCTCAATAGTATACTCGTGCTCTTCTTCAAAAGAGCCACTAGTGTATGAGATAACCAACGAAGAAACATCTTCTGGCACTTCAATATTGAAAGTAGCTGCCGCTCCTGTGGTAAAGGTGTAGTCTGTAGCCACTCCATCGATCTCAAAGGTTAAGAAGGCACCATCCCAACCATCTCCGAAAGAGTCAGTCATTTCTACAATCCAGGTGCCGGGTAGGGTAGCATCAGAAATTGGAGAACACTTTACGAGTACCACAAAATTGAGCGCTTGCAGTTGTTCTGGTTGCCCAGTAACACTGGCCCCGTAATTTTCAAAGGTGTACACGCGACCATCGGTAGCTGTGGTCCTACCTAAAAACCGAATAAAGTCGCCGCCAATAACAGCATCGGTAGTAGTGCCCAAAGCAGTTACAATATCCGTATAGGTTATAGAAACATCCGATGGAAAATCGGTGATTGTGGTTAAACTAACAGGGCCGGTAATGGAATCTCCCGATTCTAGTTGTACAGAAAGATCCCAAGACGCTACATTGTCTCGGACAATATCCACGGTAGCATCAAAACTACTTGAGGCAATATCACCTGCGGCTACAACAGTTTGGAAATCCTTTATACGCACCCAGGGAGCGATGTTTTCTTCTTCCTGAGCCACAGTAAAGGGATCTTTGTCTTCGTCTTTACACGAAAAGACAACCAGGGTAAGCAGTACTATAAAACGAATACGTCGGTATGTTTTTTTCATGGTGTTATATTATTTATGATCAGTCCACAAAACCTTCAGGGTTCGTATCCCAGAATACGGGGGTATCGGGACTGGCCTTTTGTGAAATATTACTATTGTTGTCTGCGGCAACCTGCGGATACCACATCGATCGCTGGAAGGTACCTGGATTTTGTACCCTAGCGGCTGGGGTTAAATTATCGGGTTGCCCGGTTCTGCGATAGGCATTATAAGCATCCATGCCATTACACCAATCTGCAATAAATAGCTGTTCAGCGATAATCCTTAGTTTGTCCTCATCACTACCAGCATCATAAGCCGTTAAAATATCAGTGATATGCGCACTTATCAGGGCAGGCGTAGTCTCAAATCCAGTTCCTGAAGCTAAGGAGAAACCAAAGGCAGTAACCTTGTCCATCGATTCTCGAATTCCATTTTCCAAATAAGTGCGGGCGCTCCCCGTAGTACTTAATTCTAGAGCAGCCTCTGCCAGTAAAAAATTGGTGTTTGAGGCCAGTAAAATCGGTGAAATTCCAGCACCTGCTAAACCTTCAGTTAGCGCGGCTGACCCTGAAACATTTCTAAAGTCTTCCGCATCAAATGGCCCACCGATAGGGTAGGTACCATGTAAGGTGCGAAAGGCGTCATCTGGAGGAATACCGTCATCGTCCAAATGATTACGGCCCCACAAACCGTTGTAGCCATTAACGTTAGGTACCAAACAATAGACATCAAAACTAGACCACCAACCCGGAATGGTAATCTCCGTAACACATTCTTTGGTGATTACATCGGCACCAGAGTAATCCGACTGTTGTCGGTAAAAATAGTATCTAATTCTAGGGTCTATGTTATTGTACTGATTGGCCATCAGATTCATAAAATAGTTACTGGTATAAAAATCAGCACTAGGCCCTTGTCCATCGTAGTTCGCATCAAAATAAGGATGCCTACTATCCGGAGCTGCATTGTTGGTGCCCCATTGGAATTGAAGATCGTCTTCGTATTCCAAAATAAGATTTCCAGAGGCCACTAAACTATTAATGATGTCTGCTGAGGCACCACTATTTACCAATCGCGACTGTACCGCCAGTCGTAATCGCATGGTATTGGCGGCTTTAATCCATTTTGATTCATCTCCATCATAATAAAGATCGTTGGTAGGTAAGGTAGATTCTTCCCTGTTAAAGTTGTCGATAGCGGCAACTAACAACTGGTCCGCTGCCTCATAAATAGAAGCGCCGGAATCTACTGCCGGGTTAAAAATACCTTCACTACCGGATAAAGCTTCGGAGTAAGGAACATCACCAAAAATGTCCACCAATGTAGTCATAATGTATGCCTCGAAAAGCTGCCCAATGGCTATATGAGTGTATTGCTCTGCTTCCTCGGCAATAGGAGTCATAGTCCTAATATCGATTAGCGCCTCGGAATAGGCATCATCCCATATTTGGTCAAAGTCCGAAGGTTCATACGACTCTCGATAGGTGGGGCCAAACTGGTGCTGTATACGCACAGCTTCCATACCAAATTGCGCCCAACCATTTTCGGCACGTCCCTCTGTTCCTGAGTGCAACTTCGCCACCAGCTGCTGGATACTATTAAGGAAAAAATCCACGTCTGCTTGTTCCGGATTAAGGAAGTTGGGATCGGGAACTACGTCTAAGGTGGTGGTTTCACATCCATTGGTCAACAATAGGGGAAAAGCCAGCAAGACCAACCCTGCTTTCTTGATCTTAGTTGTTATGTACTTTATTGTATGTTTCATGTCTTGTCTTATTAAAAAGTAGCTCTTACCGTAAATCCATATCTCCGGGCCGAAGGACCTGTAATAAAATCCAATCCTTGACCATTACCAACCCCTGTACTTGAAGAGTTGGTATCGTATCTAACATTGTCTGGAAAGTTTACCGCATCGTACCAGAGGTTTTGTCCAGATATGGTGAAAGAAAGATTCCCTAAGGGGGTACGCTCCAAAAGTTTTTTGGGTACCGAGTAACCTAAAGAGGCTTCTTGTAATCTAATTGTGGTTCCGTCAAAGACATTAATTTCATTAATGTTTCCGCTAAAAAAGGTGTTGAAGCCATACTCTGTGGAGCTAATAGCCACATCGTTTGGAGTACCATCTGAGGCTTTAACTCCAGGAAGCACGTATTGCGACTCCCGATCAATGGGGTCGTCAAAGTCAACCACCCCACGCCCAAGCAGTGCTGCAGTAGTTATAGAATAGATATCTCCACCATGGCGGTACTGCAAGTTGGCAGAAAGTGTAAAGTTCTTAAAAGTGATAGTGGGGATTAGGGCTGCCGTCCAATCTGGATTGGGGTCTCCAATTTCGCTGATGGTAGGATCAAAAAGATACCTTCCCGCATCGTTGACTAAGCGGTTTCCTTCGTTGTCCCTTTGAATAGTACTCCCCAAAAGAACCCCAAAAGGCCTTCCTTCTACCGCGTAATTTGAAGCATCGCCAGAAACACCATCGGTCAATAGAATATTATTGGTGCCATCGGCGAGGTCTGTAACGGTAGTTTCTATTGCAGAAAAGTTCCCTGCTAGGTTAACACCAATACCGTTTTTTTGCGCCTTGAGCACATCTAGATCGAAGTCTATTTCGATACCTTCGGATTGAATTTCACCAATATTTACCGTAGTTGTTTGAAAACCTGTAGAGCTATCTAAAGCCCGATCGGTAATCAAGTCTGTGGTGGTCTTCTGAAATAGGCTAACATTTAGATTTAAGCGGTTGAACAAGCGAGAATCAAGCCCTAGTTCAAACTCTTGTACACGCTCTGGTTTCAAGTCTCGATTCCCCAATTCATTGTCAACAGAATTGGCCGAAATAACGTTTCCATTCAAGTCTACAAGGTTTCTAGAGTTAAGACCTAATACACTTCTAGTGCTAAAAGGAGTAGGGAAGCCCGCTGATGAACCATAACCAAAACGGAATTTAAGGTAGTTTAATCCGTCTCCTTGAATCCCTTCGAAGGCCGAAGTAGGGATAAAAGAAACACTGGCTCCAGGGTAGAATAAGGAGTTGTTTTCCTGCTCCAGCGTAGACGACCAATCGTTTCTACCTACTGCATTCAAGAAAAGAATATCCTTATAAGACAGGGTAAGATCTAAGTAAACTCCTACTAAGTTCTCTTCAAAATTTTGATTTAAGTTAGGATTACCGGTTCTTACTAAAGAGTTTACCGCAGAAGGCGTGGTGAAGTTGTAATGTTCTAGCACGCCAAATACCAACTGCCCTTGACTTTCTATTCCATCCTGCGCATACTCGTCTCTACGACTATTAGCCCCAGCTATAATATTAAGATTAAGATCCTCTGAAAAGGATTTTTCGGCAGTAAGGATAAGGTCGTGGTTCCATATACTATTCCGAACCGTAGTAGTTCGCAGTACGCCTAGTGGAACACCATCTACTCCTCCTTTGTTTTGCCCGTAAAAGTTAAACTCACTGTAGGTGTCTAATCCCAACCGATAAGTAAGGTTCATCCAATTATTGATTTCATAGGTAATCGAGGTATTTCCTATAAAGCGGTCAGTTTCTTGTGCAGTTTTTGCATTGGCTACCGTCCAATAGGGGTTTTGAATGTCATTCCCAGAGCGGTAATATACGCTACGCCCGTCAGCAGCTTGGAAGGGAAGGTTGGTAAGATCAACACTTCGTGGGGTATAGAGTAGGTCTCCAAAAACAGCACCACCGTTAAAAGCTGCTCCACTTCCCGTGCTTACCGCATTCGGCGGCGATTTAAAATCGGTACGGATAAAGTTAAATACACCATTGATGCTTAGTTTATTGCTTAGTTTGGCATTACCTCCTAGGCTAAAGTTATTCCGTCGCAAAATGTTGCCGGGAGTAATCCCTTTATCTTCGGTACGCCCATAGTTTAAATTAAAGCTCGCATCGGTAGTACCTCCCCTAAGGTTCACCGAGGTGCTGTTCACGTAACCTGTTCTAAAAAACTCTTCTACACCATTGTAAGGTCGGTACTCGTACGGTTGTGTTAAAAGATCCTCATTGCCTATAACAAGCGTTTGATCGGCTAGAAAGTTATAGGGGTGTAAGAGAATAGCTGGTCCCGATCCACCACCAACGAACTGTGCCGCTTGGGAAATACCATCATCGTCCGCACGGTCGAACCGAGGCCCCCAGTTAGAGAAAAAGTAACCGAATCCTTGGTGAAATCCACCTCCATAATTGTTCTGATATTTGGGCAAAATCGCTTGCGATAAAAATAGAGATTGATTAACAGTTACTTCTGTTTTGGAGACCGAGGAGCGTGTACTAGAACCTTTGGTGGTGATTAAGATAACCCCATTACGACCTCGGTTCCCATAAAGCACCGTAGCACTAAGGCCCTTAAGAACACTAAGGCTTTCAATAGTATTGGGATCAATATCTAAAAACCGACTTGATTCGGTATTGCCATCAAGAAAGGAGGTTTGTGTATTGGTTCCAGAATCTATAGGTATCCCGTCCACAACAAAAAGCGGTTGGTTGGACTGGGTCACTGAAGAGTAACCACGAATGATAATGTTAGTTCCCGAACCGGAAAGGCCGTTGTTAGAAGTAATATTAACCCCTGCTACTTTGCCTTGTAGTACCCTTCCAATATCGGCCTCTGGTCTTGAGGCTACCTGTTCTTCTTGCACGGTGGTTACGGAGTATCCTAAAGACCGTTCTTCTCTTTGGATACCTTGTGCCGTTACCACCACCTCTTCTAAGGCTTGGGCATCTTCTTGTAGTTCAACATTGATGACATTTTCAGTGCCTACGGTTTGCCTTTGGTCTCTTTGACCGATATAGGTGTAAAGTAGTACTTGTCCTTGTGCTACATTAATGGCATAGTTACCATCAAAATCGGATTGGGTGCCATTTGTGGTTCCTTCCACAATAATATTAACCCCGGCGAGGGGAACCCCTGCCTGATCTACAACGGTACCCGTTACCGTTTTTTCCTGTGCCAGCGCCATGGCAGTGGCCATAAAAAAGGCGCAGACGGTCCAAAACTGTTTTTTTACGTTCATACGAATTAGCGTTTTGTTAGTAATTAATTTGAATTGAGTTAGTACAGTTGAAAAAGGTGGGCGGAAATGAGCATTGTGATAGCTAATTCAAATAATACTTCTTAAAAGTGAAAACAGCTTAAATGGAATCTTTAAGTTTTTCAGAAGTAAGGTCTCCTCCCGCCCTACCAATACAATTGCAAGACAAAGCAACGAGTGAGCCTGCTTATGGAAGTACTTTTACAACGGGGTGTACCCTTTAATTCGAGTGCCCATGGGCTAGGACTCTATTTAACAATAGCGCTTCACCTTTTTCACTCCTTACGCAAAGGTCACTGTAATGAATAAGAACATGCCCTCTT
>JBCDGY010000151.1:0-7747 GCA_039414375.1 Bacteroidota bacterium
CTCTTGGTTGTGAGGACTTAAAATTTTTAAGAAGGAAGAAATTTTCCATAGTTTGAACAGCGCACCACTTTTTACCTTTTCTGCAAAGGTCTCGTAGTTATTTTTTTGAAATTTACAAGGCGTTAGCTTCGTTATGCAGTAAATCGATCAGTTCGTCAATATTGCCGGCATCTACTAATTTAACGGGGCCTTTGGGTGCTGGGCGTTCAAATTTCGTGTCTTTGGTAGGGGAGGCAGCTTCTACTGGCGGTACTACATTTAAGGGCTTTTTTCGAGCCATCATTATACCACGCATGTTAGGAATACGAAGGTCACTTTCTTCGACAAGTCCTTTTTGCCCACCAATAACCAGAGGTAGTGCGGTTTGCAGCTTTTCTTTTCCACCATCAATTTCTCGAAGCGCCTGAACCTGATCTCCTTCAATTTCCAAGCCGATACAGGTGTTTACAAAGTTGATGCCTAATAAAGATGCTATAATGCCAGGTACCATACCACCATTATAGTCTATGGATTCACGGCCTGCAATAACAAGATCGTATCCACCATTTTTAATAATTTCAGCGAGTTGTTGGGCAACATAAAACCCATCAAGTGGTTTTGAATCGACCCTTATACCTTCATCAGCGCCAATCGCTAATGCTTTGCGTAGGGTTGGCTCAACAGAGGCGTCTCCAACCGTAACTACATGCACAGCAGCACCTTGTTTTTCTTTAAACCACATGGCTCGGGTAAGGCCGAATTCATCATTAGGGTTAATCACAAACTGAATACCAGCCGTATCAAACTGGGTATCGCCTTCAGTAAAGTTAATTTTAGAGGTTGTATCAGGTACATTGCTTATGCAGACCAAAATCTTCATAGTTTTGTCACTTTTTAAAGACAAAGGTAGCAAAAACTATCCAATTTATTATGCATGCATAATAAATTTCTCTCATTTTTGACCCACTGCGCGCCTTTGCTTGTTAGAGATTTTCCTATTTTTGTGCGCATTTAAAATTGCTCCGTTCTTTATGAAAACACTACAATTTAGGGAAGCTATAGCTGAGGCCATGACCGAGGAAATGAGGCGTGACGACACTATTTATTTGATGGGAGAAGAGGTCGCCGAATACAACGGAGCCTACAAGGCTTCCAAGGGTATGTTGGATGAGTTCGGACCCGAACGTGTTTTGGATACGCCAATATCTGAACTTGGTTTTGCCGGAATTGGCGTGGGATCTGCGATGAATGGCAACCGCCCGATCATTGAATTCATGACCTTCAATTTTTCTTTGGTAGGTATTGATCAAATTATCAATAACGCTGCTAAAATTAGGCAGATGTCAGCAGGGCAGTTTCCTTGTCCTATTGTGTTTCGAGGGCCAACAGCTTCTGCTGGCCAGTTGGCAGCAACACACTCTCAAGCTTTTGAAAACTGGTATGCCAATTGTCCAGGTCTCAAGGTAGTGGTACCTTCCAATCCAGCTGATGCTAAAGGGCTTTTGAAAAGTGCCATTAGAGATGACGACCCCGTTATCTTTATGGAATCTGAGCAAATGTATGGTGATAAAGGAGAAGTACCTGAAGGGGAATATACCATTCCAATTGGGGTAGCTGATATCAAACGAGAAGGTACTGATGTTACTATAGTTTCTTTTGGGAAAATCATCAAAGAAGCCTACAAAGCGGCCGAAGAATTGGAAAAAGAAGGTATCGATTGTGAAATTATTGATATTCGCACTGTGCGCCCTATGGATTACGATGCCATTATCCGTTCCGTAAAAAAAACCAATCGCTTGGTTATTCTAGAGGAGGCTTGGCCTTTCGGTAATGTTGCTACAGAAATTATTTATCAGGTCCAGCATCACGCCTTCGATCATTTGGATGCTCCTATCGTTAAATTGAACACTGCAGATACACCAGCGCCTTATTCACCAGTACTTCTAGCAGAGTGGCTGCCCAATGCTAAAGATGTTGTTAAGGCCGTAAAAAAAGTTTGCTACAAAGCGTAACAAATAATGGTGTTTTGTATACCAATGCGCTATGTTAAATAGGTGGCGGCTTTAGTTTGAGATTCCTATTTTCATACCGGTAAAATTACCAATTTCATGATAATGTGTTTTGGGTTTTCTACGTTATAGCCTAACATGAAAAGGATCCTTGCCCTCATAGCGATATTTTGCTGCACTGTAGTTTGGTCTCAGACCAAAGTAGGAGGTATCGTTCTTGATACTGAAGGAGAGCCTATCGCTTTTGCAAATATCGTTTTTAAAGAGTCAGCGGAGGGCACTATCACAAATGATAATGGACGTTTCTACATAGAATCTGATTTGACGCATGCCGCGGTACAGATTTCTTTTATAGGCTACGAAACCCGAGAAATACTTCTGAATGGAAATGTCAACCTTAATCTTGAGGTGGTGCTCCAAGAGTCCGCAGAACAACTTAAGGAAGTAGTACTTTACACCGGTAAACAATCCAAAAAAGACAATCCAGCTATAGCCATCCTAAAAAAAATATGGGCTAAAAAGCGTGTCAATGGAGTTCGCAAATACAAAAGCTACCAATATGACAAATACGAGAAACTAGAATTCGATCTTAATACTATCGATAGTGGATTAATCAAAAGTAAGTTCTTTAAAGGTCTGGAATTTATGTTTGAGGGTTTAGATACTTCTCGAATCACGGGGAAAACCTATTTGCCAATGTTTTTGAATGAGGTGTCCTCTAAAGTTTATGGTGATAACCGATATGAACTTGAAAAGGAAGATGTACTGGGAAATCGGAGTTCTGGTTTTGGAGGCAATCAAGCCATAACGGCTTTTGTAGAAGATCTTTATTCTGACTATGACATCTACAACAACTACTTGAAATTTTTTGATAAAAGCTTCACCAGTCCACTCTCTAAGACGGGAGTTGATGTTTATAATTATGTACTTTCTGATAGTACCTATATAGATAATAAATGGTGCTACAATATCATTTACTACCCCCGTCGCAAGAACGAACTCACCTTTAAGGGGGATTTTTGGGTAAACGATACCACCTTCGCCATCAAAAAGATCAATATGGAAGTGGTGAAAAGTGCCAATATTAACTGGGTAAAAGACATCTATATTGAACAAGAATTTAATGTGGTGAATGATTCGGTTTTCTTATTGCAACGCGATTACATGCTTACTGATTTTGCTTTTTCTAAGAAAGAGCAATCTAGGGGAGTGTATGGAAAACGCACCACGGTTTATGACAACTATCAGTTTGATAAAGAGCGTCCCGAAAACTTCTACCGGAACATCAGTGATCCGTATAACCCCAAAGTTTTTCAACGTGATAGCACTTTCTGGAAAAATGCGCGATTGGAGCAATTAAACAAAGATGAATCCGGCATTTTTGAACTGCTAGATACCCTTAAAACAGTGCCCAAGTTTAAAACCTATTACGATGTAGTGAGCATCTTGGGTTCAGGGTACGTTGAGATCGATAAATGGGATCTAGATATTGGAAATATTTACAGCACTTTTGGTTTTAATGATGCTGAGGGTATTCGCCTTCGGGGAGGTGCACGCACCTATTTTGGGCAAAATGACACCTGGCGGTTAGAAGGTTACATGGCTTATGGCTTTGATGACAGAAAATTTAAACACGGGCTTGCAGGAAAATTTTTGTTAGATCGAAAATCACGATTAATCCTATCTGGTGGTAATCGCCGGGATATTGAACAATTGGGGATTAGTCTTACAAGTACTACAGATGTTTTAGGGCGTAGTATCGCTTCGTCGGCCTTGGTTACTGTGGGCAATAACAATAGGCTAAGCAATATTAACCTGTCTGTTTTAGCCTTAGAAATGGAACCCTTTAAAAACCTGAGACTTCGTGTGGGAGGTGCGTTTCGCACCCTAAGTTCTGCATTACCAGAAGACTTTAGTTTGGACTATGTGGATCCTGAGTCTCCAACGGGGATATCCTCCGAAATTAAACAGTTCGATATCAACACCACCCTAGTGTATACACCAGGCAGAAGAACTATTGGTTATGGAGTAGAGCGTCGCAATGTCAATGAAAATTATAGCACTTTGGTGTTGAACTATACCCGAGGTACAGAAGGGTTCTTAGAGAGTGATTTTAACTACGAAAGGCTACAGTTTTCATATTCACAACCATGGCAACTAGGTGGTTTTGGACGCTTGCTTAGTACCGTTGAGGTTGGCAAAACTTTTGGTGCTGTTCCCCTTGGATTGTTGAGTGTTGTGCCAGGAAATCAGACGTTATTTTCGTTATACAATACTTTTCCCAACCTGGATTTCTATGAGTTTGTAACCGATACCTACGCTACACTTCATTTAGAGCATAATTTTAATGGCCGTCTGTTTTCTAGAATTCCTGTTTTACGAAAATTGAATTTGAGGGAGATTGTCGGTATACGTGGAGCATGGGGTTCCATTTCCGACGAAAATATAGCTTTAAGTGCTCCTACAAATATTCCACTTTTGGCACCAAACAAAGAGCCCTACTGGGAGTACTCTTTCGGTATCGGTAATATTTTTAAGATATTTCGTTTGGACTTCAATTTCAGGGGAAATTATCTGGACGCCCCAGAAGCCAGACCTTTCGGCGTTACGGGTACTTTTGGTTTCAATTTCTAAGCCGGGTGTTCCACTCTTTCCAAATTGTTTAACCTGCTTTTTTTGATTCCTACAGCAATTGGCTACTCTTTATAAGGTGTACCTTTGCAGCCACAAACACAGCTACTATGTCGAAAAAAGAAGAAGTTACTTTTGATGTGCTCATTGAAATACCCAAAGGAAGTCGGAATAAGTATGAGTATGATTTCACCTTACATAAGATACGCTTCGATCGTACCTTGTTTTCGTCAATGATGTATCCTGGGGATTACGGTTTTGTGCCGGAAACCTTGGCGCTAGATTCTGACCCTTTAGATGTTTTGGTGTTGGGAACAGAGCCTTCTTTTCCAATGGTGGTTATGGAGGTAAAACCCATCGGTGTTTTTCATATGACCGATGAAAAAGGTCCAGATGAAAAAATTATTTGTGTTCCTGTAAACGATCCTATTTGGAGTAAGAAAAACGATATAGAAGACCTGAATCCACATCGTTTAAAAGAGATAGAACACTTTTTTCAAGTCTATAAAGATCTAGAAGAAAAAAAGGTAGACACTGGAGGGTGGAGCAATGCAGAAAAAGCCCGGGAAATTTATCACAAATGCGTAGATCGTTACGAGAACAGCGCACATAAGATGAAGCGTACTTTCATGATTTAAATTGAGTTACCTCACTTTTCCGAATAATTTAGGCTTGTAAGTGCCGCTTTGTTGTTGATCAGCATTTTACTACATTTGCAGCCGTTTTAAATTCTTAACAAAACCCTAATAAATTAACATATCCACTATGGAACTATTGATTCAATTTTTACCTGCCTTTGGTGTTCTAGGCTTATTATATGTTTTCGTCAAAAACGTATGGGTCTCCAAGCAAGAGGTTGGCGATGCCAAAATGGCAAAAATTGCTAAGAACATTGCTGATGGGGCCATGTCTTTCTTAAAAGCTGAATATAAAATACTATCTGTATTTGTAGTTGCTGTTGCCGTATTACTCTTTTTCAAAGGAGCTAATGAAGCAGGAAGCAACGGTATGGTAGCCGTTTCCTTTGTTGTAGGTGCCATCTGTTCTGCCTTAGCTGGTTTTATTGGGATGAAAGTGGCGACCAAAGCCAATGTGCGTACCACTCAAGCCGCTAGAACTTCTTTGGGTAAAGCTTTAGAAGTAGCCTTTGCAGGAGGAGCAGTTATGGGTCTTGGTGTTGTAGGACTTGGGGTATTAGGCCTTAGTGGGCTTTTCATGATTTACAGTGGTCAAGGATGGGCCTTGGGCGAAGTACTTAATGTATTGTCTGGATTTTCATTGGGGGCCTCATCGATAGCCTTGTTTGCTAGAGTAGGTGGTGGTATATACACTAAAGCCGCAGATGTTGGTGCTGACCTTGTCGGTAAAGTCGAGGCTGGTATTCCCGAAGATCACCCATTGAACCCTGCTACTATCGCAGACAACGTTGGGGACAATGTTGGAGACGTAGCTGGGATGGGTGCTGATCTTTTTGAATCGTATGTAGGTTCTATTATTGGTACTATGGTACTGGGTGCTGCTTTTACTCAGATTCCCGCTTTTGAAAGTGCTTTTGATGGTCTAGGGGCGGTGTATTTACCGCTAGTACTAGCTGCCGTAGGGATTTTAATGTCTATCGTAGGTACTTTTTTCGTTCGTGTTAAAGATGGAGGCAATCCGCAAACTGCCCTGAACATAGGCGAGTTTGGCTCCGCCGGATTAATGTTGGTCGCTTGTTATTTTATCATTACGGCAATGCTTCCAGAAGCCTGGGTATTTAATGGTATCGAATATGGGGCTAATGGCGTGTTTATTGCTGTTTTGGCAGGACTTGTCGCTGGACTTGCTGTGGGTAAAGTAACGGAATATTATACCGGAACAGGAACCAAACCTGTAAATGCTATTGTACGTCAATCCGATACAGGTTCTGCTACTAATATTATAGCTGGTTTGGGAGTCGGTATGATGTCTACTATGTTCCCTATTCTTTTGATTGCCGCTGCCATTTTGGTATCACATCATTTTGCGGGACTTTATGGTATTGCTATTGCTGCCGTAGGTATGTTGGCAAACACCGGTATACAATTGGCTGTTGATGCGTATGGTCCTATTTCTGACAATGCTGGGGGTATTGCTGAAATGGCAGAACTTCCTAGTGAAGTAAGAGAGCGTACCGATAAATTAGATGCTGTGGGGAATACTACGGCCGCTATTGGAAAAGGATTCGCCATCGCTTCAGCGGCACTTACTGCACTGGCCCTTTTTGCGGCTTTTATGCAAACCGCAGGTGTTAGTTCAATTGATGTTTCGCAACCTAAAATCATGGCCGGACTATTAGTAGGAGGAATGTTGCCTTTTGTATTTTCTGCCTTATCTATGAACGCTGTAGGACGTGCTGCAATGTCCATGATTGAAGAGGTAAGAAGACAATTTAGAGATATTCCTCAGTTAAAAGCTGCTCTTGAGGTTATGCGGAAATATGATGCAGACCTTTCTAAGGCTAGCAAAGAAGACATAGCGATTTTTGAAGCAGCCGATGGAGTTGCTGAATACGATAAATGTGTAGAAATTTCAACAAAGGCTTCTATTCGTGAAATGGTATTACCGGGCTTATTGGCAATTGCGGTACCTGTAGCTATTGGATTTTTAGGCGGTGCAGATATGTTAGGGGGCCTTTTAGCAGGAGTAACAACTGCGGGTGTACTTATGGCCATTTTCCAATCAAATGCTGGTGGCGCTTGGGATAATGCCAAGAAAACTATTGAGAGTGAAGGTCGTAAAGGTTCCGATGCGCACAAAGCGGCGGTTGTAGGAGATACTGTGGGCGATCCTTTTAAAGATACCTCAGGACCTTCTTTAAATATCTTACTAAAATTAATGAGTGTTGTGGCTCTAGTTATTGCTCCTAGTCTTGTGAATCCAGTTGCTGCTGACGAAGTTGCAATACTTAAGAATGACGGTACAAAAGTGGCCATTACTACTAAGGGCATCAAAGAAACAAAACAGGTCGAAAAACAAGTTAAAGTGGCTATTAGCAATACTGCAGAAGGTGCTTATAAGGCAACAGTAACTACAGTTGCCGATGTAGACGGTGTACCTACTGAAACCGTAAAAGAGTTCACTGCTGATACTAAAGATGCTGTAAAGGC
>JBCDGY010000152.1:0-7567 GCA_039414375.1 Bacteroidota bacterium
CTGTATATTTTGGTCTTTTTTGTAGCTTAAGACATATTCTTCTGAGGTAAGCGCAAAAGGAAATGGCTCCCTGGGTTGGTGAGGCCGATTACCGACTTCTTTTCTTGGATCTAAGTCCATTGTAATATCTGGTTTGCCTAATGTAACGGGCTTAAAGCGACCTATAATCGTCCACTGATTATTATTAGGGACCACTTCTACTGACGCTATTTTTCCTCTAAAGTATACTTTTTCAAAGGAGATATCTTCCACATTATTTTCTAGAAGTGGTATTTGAATGGTAGATTCGGTTAACACCTCTTGGTCTTCCGTAACCATGTAAACCGCTTCTCCAGTCTTAAAGGGAACTGCTTCCACCAGTTTTTTTCCTGAAGAACAATTCCAACATAAAATAAGCACTGAGATGATCTGCATTATGAACCGCATAGCGTTTTGATTGTGGTCTTCTCAAAGATAGGAAACCATAACCAATACGGCTTTGTTAGTAGTTATTTGTTGAACATCTCAGTGCTTTCCAAAATTTACAATGGAAAACCAGTAGCAACTCGATATACAAAAGCGTAAATCACAACTAGGAATAAAAAACTGGCCATCCAAAAAAGGATTTTGAAGTAGTACTTTGCGATAAGATTTCCCAAATCTCTAAAACCGTCTAGGTAAATTTCTTTAAAAAGTAATAAATTTTTCATACTGTATAGTTTACGTTATTGAACATGTCAAAGGTGGAATAACCTCAACAGCTATGATAAGTTGTTCGACTTAAGGATCAAAAAAGAAGACCAAATGCACATTGGAGCATACTAATTCTACAAACGGTCAAATTACCTCGATAAACGGCAGATTTAACACTGCCGTTTACCGATGCACTTTATCGATGAAATACACCCTCACCACAAAAAATACGAAGTTCACCACAGCTAAAGTACTTTTCACCACAAACAGAAAACGTTTAGTAACTACTGAATATGGATTAAACTCCAAGGGGCGCGATCGACAATACCTTCTAATTTTCGTTTTTTTGAGAAGACTTTTTAATGGAGATTTGCTTCCCTTAAGCACTAAGCGCAATCTTCCGAATAGCTGTTGTCGCCAGAATAAAAGCAATTAATAAAAGTGCCGATGCCAAGGCAAAAGCTGCGCCCGGAAAATAGTAGGTAGTGTCGGCATTGGTAAAGAAGTAAAACACCGACGAAAATAGCAATTGCCCAACTATAGCGGTAATACTTACCAAGCCTGTTATAGAGCCTTGTAGATTGCCTTGTTCTTTTTCAGATACTTGATTGGAAATGATACCTTGTACGGTTGGGCCAGCAACTCCCCCCAGTGCATAAGGAATTAAAAAAGCATAGAGCATCCAAGGTTCTCTTGCTTGAGAAAACAAAAACATACCCAATGTCCACAACAAGAAGCCAAAGATTACTACTTTTTGTTTGCCAAACCATTTGATAGCTTTACCCACTAGAAAACCTTGAACAAAAGCTACCAAGAGACCTACTACCACTAGAGAAAAGCCTATTTTTTTTGGGCTCCATTGAAAACGCTCTATACAAAAATAAGACCATACCGAAGGCAATACTTGGCCCGCTAAATTGGCCAAGAAAAAAGCTGCAATTAATAAAAGAACGCCTCGGTAATTACGCAGCGCTAGTAGCGAAACCCCGGGAATCATTTTAGATAAGATCATCGGCCTTCTATTTTCCTTTGAAAGTGATTCAGGAACAGCAAACCAACCAAATAAGAAATTGGCGAAAGTAAGTCCCGCAGCTATGTAAAAGGGCAAACGAACATCAATATTACCGAAATAACCACCTATTCCAGGTCCTATAATAAATCCTAAGCCAAATGCAGCACCTATTAGGCCAAAATTCTTAGCTTTCTCCTCTAAAGTACTTATGTCTGCAATATAGGCCGCAGCAACGGTAAAACTAGCTCCTGTAATACCTGCCAAAAATCGTCCAACAAAAAGCCAAGTAATTGTAGGTGCCCAAGCATGAATAAGGTAATCAATACTCAACCCTAAAATGGCCAATAATAGAATAGGCTTACGTCCATATTGATCGGATATTTCTCCAAGAACCGGTGCGAATAAAAACTGCATTCCAGCAAAAGCTGTAGTTAGCCACATTCCGTAAATAATGGCTTCAGAATTGCCTTCTCCTGTGAGTTGCATAATAAACTCTGGAATAATGGGAATAATGATTCCTATCCCGATCACATCAACCAAGACGGTGATAAATATGAATAATAAGGCTGTCCTTTTCGATTTCATTCAAAAGAAAGGCCCCACATATCGTGAGGCCACTATATTATTATTAGAATACCTCTAATCCCTAATCATTTAATGCTTCGGCTCCTCCAACAATTTCCAGAATTTCTCCTGTAATAGCAGCTTGCCTCGCTTTATTATAGGTCAATGTTAATTGATCTTTAAGCTCTCCCGCATTGTCGGTTGCTTTATGCATAGCTGTCATACGCGCGCCATGTTCGCTAGCAAACGAGTCTCTGATCGCTTTATACAACTGGGTCTTTAAAGATTTTGGTATCAATTGTTCTACAATTTCCGCTTTGGAAGGTTCAAAGATATAATCCGTTTCTGTACTACTCGCTGTTTGCTCCATTGGAACAATTGGTAAAAATTGCTCCGTTGTTACTAACTGTGTTGCAGCATTTTTGAATCTATTGTAAACCAATTCAATACGATCATACTCCTTTTCGGTAAACTTGACCATCAGTTCCTGGGCTATATCCGCAACGGCTTCGAAAGTTAAATTATCAAAAACCCCACTATGGTTAGCCACTATATTGAACTTTTTCCCAAGGATATCGTCTCCTTTTTTCCCGATAGTGATATAATCCACTTGCTTTCCGCCGTATTTACCATGATAAAGGGAAACTGATTCTTTGATAATATTGGAGTTGAATGCCCCGCAAAGTCCACGATTTGATGTGATGGCTACCACCAAAACCTTGCTAACCGCTCTATTGTCAGTATACCGCGTGCCTACTTCACCGTCTAGACTGCTACTAAGACCTTGTAACAATTCAGTCAACTTATTGGCATACGGCCGCATAGCGGTAATGGCATCCTGCGCCTTCTTCAACTTGGCCGCTGAAACCATTTTCATGGCGCTAGTAATTTGCATTGTTGACTTCACCGATGCAATCCTATTCCGAATCTCTTTTAAGTTGGCCATTTGTTTTTATTTGTGGTTTCGAACCGTATTTGGATCTCCATGTGCTTTACCCCGTCCTGATTTGTAATCTTTGGGAGGATAAGAAACCCGTCTACTTAAAAAATTAGGACTTATATTGTCCTGAAAGGTCTTTGCAAACGGCTGTCAAAGTTTCAATAACCTCATCAGTCAATTTACCTGCCTTCAAAGTATCTAAAACTTCTCGATGCTTCGCGTTTAACAACTCTAGAAAATCCCTCTCGAAGGCTTTGACCTTGTTCACGGGAACATCTCTTAGTAAGTTTTTAGAACCTGCAAAAATGATCGCTACTTGATCTTCTACGGTAAAAGGATCATTTTGTGCTTGCTTCAAAATTTCAACATTCCTTCTTCCTTTCTCAATCACATTCATCGTAGCGGCATCTAGATCGGATCCAAACTTGGCGAAAGCTTCTAATTCACGGAATTGTGCTTGATCTAGTTTTAAGGTTCCTGCTACTTTTTTCATGGATTTAATCTGAGCAGAACCCCCCACACGGGATACCGAGATACCCACATTAATCGCTGGGCGTACCCCCTGGTTAAACAGGTCTTGTTCCAAGAAAATCTGACCGTCGGTTATCGAAATTACGTTGGTAGGAATATATGCCGAAACGTCTGCTGCTTGGGTCTCAATAATAGGCAACGCTGTTAAGGAACCTCCTCCTTTTACTTTGTCTTTTAAAGAGTCTGGTAAGTCATTCATCTCTTTGGCCACACCATCATCAGCAATTACTTTAGCCGCACGTTCCAATAGTCTGGAGTGTAGGTAGAATACATCCCCTGGATATGCCTCTCGTCCTGGTGGTCTTCTCAAAAGCAGGGATACTTCTCTATACGCCACTGCTTGCTTAGAAAGATCATCGTAGATGATTAAAGCTGGCCTTCCAGTATCTCTAAAATACTCTCCAATCGCAGCGCCTGCAAAAGGAGCATATACCTGCATTGGAGCCGGGTCAGAGGCATTAGCAGCAACTATGGTGGTATAGGCCAAAGCGCCTTTGTCTTCTAGGGTTTTGGCAATAGCCGCAACGGTTGATGCTTTTTGCCCTACTGCTACATAAATACAGTACACAGGCTCGCCAGCATCGTAAAACTCTTTTTGATTAAGGATGGTATCAATACACACCGTTGTCTTACCTGTTTGCCGATCTCCAATAACCAACTCTCGCTGCCCTCGCCCTATAGGAATCATTGCATCAATTGCTTTGATACCGGTTTGTAATGGTTCGTTTACAGGCTGCCTATAGATTACTCCAGGAGCCTTGCGCTCTAATGGCATCTCATAAGTTTCTCCCGCTAAAGGACCTTTACCATCTATAGGAGTACCTAAAGTGTCTACAACCCTACCAACAATGCCCTCACCAACATTGATAGAAGCAATACGCTGGGTTCTTTTAACCGTAGCTCCTTCTAAAATTTCCTTTGAAGGGCCTAGCAATACTACACCAACATTATCTTCTTCCAGGTTCAAGACAATACCTTGCATACCGCCATCAAACTCCACCAACTCCCCATATTGGGCATTGGAAAGGCCGTATACTCGGGCAATACCATCACCTACCTGAAGTACCGTACCAACTTCGTCTAAAGAAGCTGTCGCTTCAAATCCTGATAGTTGCTTTTTTAATATTGCTGAAACCTCAGCTGCTTTTACTCCCGCCATAATTTTTAGATATAAGACGTTTAGCATAAGGTGCGAAACACCTCATGCCTCTTGGTTATAGACTATTTGTAAATTCTTGTTTTAATGTATTCAGTTTATTCGCCAAACTCGCATCGTATTGCACATCTCCCATTCGTAATACAAATCCACCCAAAACATTTTCATCCACTTGATTGTCCAAAGTGACCTCTTTACCAGAGAGTGATTTGATTTTGGCTAAAAACTTTTTTTCCAAGGTTGCCGTTAAAGGAACTGCCGTTGTCACAATTGCAGTGTCTTCTCCTTTGGCCTTGTCGTATTGAATAATGTATTGATAGGCTACTTCTAACAAAAGTTCAATGCGCTTGTTCTGTGTGAGCGTTTCTAAAAGTCCTTTTGTAATGGTTTCACTCTTTTTAAAGAGTGCATTAAGGGTGGATTGTTTAACACCAATTTTAATTATTGGGCTGTTTAACAACTGAGCCAGGTCTGAATTCTCTTTGATTGTACCTGCAATAGCACGCATATCTTCCAAAACCTTATCGGCAACTTTTTGTTCAGTTGCGTAAGCCAAGGTTGCTTTTGCATAACGTAAAGCTGCTCTTGTATTGCTCATAGTCCTTTTAGATTCAATAGTGACTCAATATTATTCCTTTATTGAAGAAATTCTACTAAGTACTTGTTGTTATCAATATCTACTTTCTAAGTGATGTTCAAAACTTATCCTAGGGAAACTTCGTCAAGTAAGTCATCCACTATTTTTTGTTGCTTCTTTTTATCGGATAATTCTCCTTGAATAACCTTTTCTGCAATTTCAATAGATAAATTAGCTACATGCATTTTAATATCAGCAACTGCTGCCTTTTTCTCCCCTTCAATGGCTGCCTGTGCTTGTTTCAACATCTTATCTCCCTCAACCTGTGCTTGCTCTTTAGCATCAGCAATCATTTTTTCCTTGATTTCTCTCGCTTCCTTTAGCATTTTTTCGCGTTCTGCGCGTGCCTCATTCAATAGGTTTTCACTATCAGCAGTCACATTTTGCATTTCCTTTTTCGCGTCTTCAGCTGCTTGCAATGCATTTTTAATGCCCTCTTCACGATCGTTAATCGCATTTAGGATGGGTTTCCATGCAAACTTCCAAAGTAGTCCTAACAATAGCAGAAACAACAAGGTTTGCCAAAAGAATAGCCCTAACGAAAACTCTTCCAATAATTTATCCATGTTCTTTTTTTTGTCTTTTTAAATTTTAAACAGGCAAACACCATAACCAACCGTTATGGTATTTGCCCTAAACCGGATGGTTACACCGCAAATAAAGCAGCAAAACCAATACCTTCGATCAATGCAGCGGCAATTAACATTGCTGTCTGTATTTTACCGTATGCCTCAGGTTGACGGGCGATAGCTTCCATCGCGGAACCACCGATCCTACCAATACCCATACCTACACCGATAACAACCAAACCTGCACCTACCATTACTGGAATCTCCATGTCTATATAGTTTAAAAATTAAAAATTCATATTAATGAGACAATTCTGCCTCGTGTTCATGTTCATGCTCGTGCTCATGTTCTTCAGAGGCAAATCCAAAATACAAGGCGCTCAACATGGTAAAAATATAAGCCTGTAATAGGGCTACTAATACCTCAATTAACATAATTGCAAAGGCCAAACCAAAGGATAGCGAGCTTCCAATCCAATTTTTGAAAACGAACATCAATCCAATCAGACTTCCTATTACGATATGTCCTGCCTGCATATTGGCATACAATCGAATTAGCAGTGAGAATGGTTTTATGAAAAGTCCCAACAACTCAATAGGAACTAATATAATATACAAGGGTATTTTTCCATACCAGGGCAAAGAATCTCCGAGTGGATTAAACTGGTGCATCCAATAGTCCTTAGTGCCTGTAAAATTGGTAATTAAAAAGGTTAGAATAGCCAATGCTGTGGTTATGGCTATATTACCGGTAACGTTAATGCCCAGCGGTGTCATCCCAAATAGGTTTAAAAACCAAACAAAAAAGAAGATGGTTAATAAGAAGGGCATGTATTTCTTATATCGCTTTTCGCCAATGTTTGGTCTTGCGATATCATCTCTAATATAAAGCACAATAGGTTCAAAAAAACGCCCTGCACCTTTAGGTATCCCATTATTTTTACTGTACGACTTGGCTAAACCGCGAAATAATAAAAACATCAGGAGACCAGTTATCAGTATCATGACCACATTTTTCGTTATTGAAAAATCTAGCGGTTTGCTATTGGTGGGATGGTGATGATCGTCATAAGTGATCGTTCCAGCCTCATCCGTCTTGTAAATTTTACCATGATATAACTTATAGTAGCTGCCCCCTACCGCTGCTAAAGTTTCTCCATGATGAAAACGTGAAGATGAAAATACTTTTAAACCATTGTCCCATAAAATAACGGGAAGTGGAAATCCAATATATTGGTGAGATCCATCTTCTTTGGTGTAGGAAAACAAAGAATAGTCATGCGAGTCTAGCAAGTGGTGATTTATATACTCCTTGATCTCCGTTTTTTTGTCCTTCTTGGGACCATGTTCTCCTTGTTGGTGTTCTTTTTCTTTACCCAAAGAAACCTGACTAGTGATAAGAACGGCAATAAGGATAAAACTCCTCAACAACATTTTTCGCATTTCGCTGGACTAAAGGGTCTTTAAAAATCGGTGCAAATGTAAG
>JBCDGY010000153.1:0-7558 GCA_039414375.1 Bacteroidota bacterium
CACAAACTTGATCAGGCTCTGTATTTCTTTAATATCCATTGCGTTCGATTTAGTTAGTTTTTTAATTTGTATCGTAAGCCCATTTTAAATAAATGGAACCCCAGGTGAAACCACCTCCAAAAGCAGCAAACACCAAGTTATCTCCCTTTTTTAGCTGATTTTCATAGTCATGAAGCAGCAAGGGAAGCGTTGCCGAAGTAGTGTTGCCGTATTTCTGAATATTCATCATAACCTTAGACGCTTCAACACCCATACGATTGGCCGTTGCGTCTATAATTCTTTTATTGGCCTGATGCGGTACCAACCAATCTACATCCTCTTGTTGTAATTGGTTACGCTCCATAATTTTCGCGGATACATCCGCCATATTTGATACCGCAAATTTAAATACCGATTTACCGTCTTGTTGTACAAAATGTTGTTTGTTTTTAACGGTATCTTGTGTTGTTGGTAGTACAGAGCCTCCAGCTTTGACTTTTAAAAATTGTCGGCCTATGCCATCTGTTCTTAAGTATTCGTCTTGAAGGCCTAATCCTTCAGTATTCGGTTCAAAAAGTGCCGCCCCAGCCCCATCTCCAAAAATGATACAGGTGGCCCGATCGGTATAATCTATTATAGAAGACATTTTATCGGCCCCTATCAAAAGCACTTTTTGGTATCTGCCAGACTCGATATACTTTGCAGCTGTTGACATTCCGTATAAAAAACTAGAACATGCTGCTTGTAAATCGTATGAAAAAGCATTTATAGCTCCAATCTCAGAGGCTACAAACGCAGCAGTGGCAGCTACGGGCATATCAGGAGTTGCGGTAGCCACTAAAACCATATCGATTTCCGCTGGGTTTACGCCCTTTTTACGAATCAAATCCTCTGCAGCCTTTATGGCCATAAAGGAGGTTCCTTGTCCAGGTTCTTTAAGTAGACGCCTTTCCTTGATTCCTGTTCTAGTGGTTATCCAATCATCATTGGTGTCCACTATGGTTTCCAGAATTTGATTGGTAAGTACAAACTCTGGTAGGTATGCGCCTACGGCGGTTATTGCCGCTAGTGTTTTAGCCATTTAAGTTAGCATTAGGTCCAAAAAAGCCCAAAATTGCCCAAAAAGCGATGAAAAGTAGTGATTTTCTTGGGATATATGGGTATTGCATCTTTTTTTGGTGATGTATATCCAACAAAAAACTCCCATCGTATCAGATACAATGGGAGTTGAAACGGTTATGGAGACAATTACGCTGTAGCTTCCTCGTCAGTCTTATCAACAAGGACTTGCCCTCTGTAATATAACTTACCTTCGTGCCAATGTGCGCGATGGTATAGATGAAGCTCGCCAGTGGTGCTGTCTTTTGCAATAGTAGGTACTACCGCCTTGTAATGCGTTCTTCTTTTGTCTCTTCTTGTTTTTGATATTTTTCTTTTAGGATGTGCCATGTTTTCCTATTTATCGTCCGTTAATAATTTTTTTAACCCATCCCATCGTGGATCGGTATGTTCGTTATCTTTTCTTGATTCTTTAGGACTTAATTCTTCTAAACGATCTAGTGCATCAGACCTAAGACTACCATCGCGAACTCCAGGATGAACACGTTTTTGCGGTACTGCTAGCACAATTAATTCATAAATATACTGTGCAATATTCACCTGATATTCTCCATGCGGTAGTACAAGTAGTTCTTCATTAGTGTCGTCATAGTCTTCGCCAAATTTGATAACCAAATGTAATTGGTCAATAATTTGCTGATCAAAGGGCTCATCAGTTAGGTCGCATTGAACATTAACCCATCCCTTTGCCTCCAAGTCCAATTCCATCATCGTAGCGGTCTTATCTAAGACTGCATTTACATTGACAGAAGCACCATTAAACTCTTGATATCCAAAAGATTCAAAGAACGTATTGTCGATTTCGAAGCTAAAATTGTGCTTTTCCAGCTTTAGTCCAACAAAAGGGATCAAAAATTCCTTTTTTTCCATCACTTGTTTCTAACAATTGATACTCCAACACAATAAAGCGGATGCAAAGATACAATTAATTTAACCACGCTATACAAAAATACCTTAAAAAATCGGCTTTACGCTGAGCGTTTACTTTGTTGCTTCTTTAATGGGTTTCTGGTAAGTTCATTATAGTCCTTTCTATTTTTGTAGACCGCTAAAGCAGTGAATATGGCTTCCTGAAAAGAAGTGGCATCGGCAACACCTTTCCCTGCAATTTCGTAGGCCGTACCGTGATCTGGCGATGTACGTACTTTAGATAGCCCCGCCGTAAAATTAACGCCCTTCCCAAAACTCAGGGTTTTGAAAGGAATTAAGCCTTGATCGTGATAGGCTGCAAGTACCGCATCAAATGAAGTATGTGATCCAGAACCGAAAAAACTATCGGCTGAATAAGGTCCGTAGACCAGTTTACCTTCTTGAAATAATTGTGCTATGGCTGGTTTTAATATGGTTTCATCTTCTTGACCTATGGTACCATTATCACCGCTATGCGGATTAATACCTAAAAGCGCTATTTTGGGCTTACGAATACCGAAATCCATAGTTAACGACTGCATCATTACAGCAACCTTATCACGGATGAGTTTTGTAGTGATCGCATCAGCCACGTTTTTCACCGCAATATGATCGGTTAACAGCCCTACTTTTACTTGGTCTGTCACCATAAACATTAAGCTCTCTCCTTCTAGCTCCTTTGCCAAATAATCGGTATGGCCAGGAAAGTTGAAAGTTTCTGACTGAATGTTGTTTTTATTGATAGGGGCAGTAACAAGTGCATCAATACTGCCCGATTTTAAGGCATCTACTGCAGCGGAAAAAGACTGTATGGCAAGCGCTCCACCTTCTGGGGTAGCTTTTCCAAAATTCAGTCGCGGGGCTGTTTTCCATACGTTGAGCACATTAATTTTTCCCTCGATCATTTTGTCCGCTTCTCTAATACCATGAAAATTAAGCTCTAAGCCTAATGCCTTTTTTTGATCTGATATAGCTTTATTTGAAGCAAAAAATAAGGGCGTACAAAACTCTGTCATTCGTGGGTCTAAAAAAGATTTTAGCGCAACTTCACAACCAATGCCATTGGGATCACCAATAGAAATGCCTAAACGTATTTTTTTTGTTCCTTTCTTAGAATCCATAGTTGAATTCCTAATTTTATAGCTTACAAAGCTAGCTAAATTAATGTTGTTATGTTCACAGGCATTATAGAGACAATGGGTAAGGTGGCCGAACTTCAAAAGGAAGGTGGAAACCTACATATTACAGTGAATTCCGACTTGGTCGATGAGCTTCAAATAGACCAAAGTGTGAGTCACAACGGTGTTTGTTTGACGGTTGTTGCCATAAATAATAGCTCCTATACGGTGACTGCTATTGAAGAGACTTTAGCGAAAACCAATCTTGGTGGTTTGGTAGTAGGAGATGCCATTAATTTGGAACGTGCTATGGTAATGGGTTCAAGATTAGATGGTCACTTGGTGCAAGGTCACGTAGACCAAACGGCCATCTGTACTCAAGTAGACATTAAGGACGGTAGCTGGTTATATACCTTCCGCTATGGCACCAATGCCAACAATGTAACTATTGAAAAAGGATCTATAACTGTAGATGGGGTAAGCCTAACGGTAGTTGATTCCAAATTGGATCAATTTAGCGTAGCTATTATCCCTTATACCTACGAACATACCCGTTTCCATGATTACAAAGAGGGTACTGTAGTTAATTTGGAGTTTGATGTTATTGGAAAATATGTAGCACGGCTAATGGCCATTGGTTAAACCCAAATTATGCACGGGAAGATCCTTGTCTTGACTAGTGAGGCCTGCCTGCCCCGGCTAGCACAACATTTATTCCATACCAGCGTCCCTTAAAACTTAAGAAGAGACCTTTGCAGCATGGGTAAAAAAGTGATATGCAATCCAAACTATGGAAAATTTCTTCCTTCTCAAAAATCTTAAGTCCTCACAACCAGGAGGTTGCTCCGGGTTAAAATTTCATCAGGCGTCGAACTTTCCACATATTTTGAATTTTGCAAAGGTCTCAAGAAGTCTAAATGAGTTCAATGTTTAGTTTGCCTCAAAGCAAGGTTTTTTTACTGCGATTCCAAGACCAAGATAGGCCTAAGGCCAATAGTAGTGCTGCTAAGGTTAGCACTGTGGCCAAAAACGTTTCTCCGTAAATCCAATAGCCAGCTGCAAACAAAATGGTATATACCAACAGAACACCTAACATCATAGAGCGCAAGGCAGCTGGAATGTTCCATTTGGCTTTAGCTTCATCTAAATCAGTCTTTTCACCCTTTGCGACTTGTACTCTGGCCCATCCAGGACCTCCTGGACGTATTTTTTGACAAAATTGTTGTAGTACACTATCTTTTTCAGGAGGGGTGATGAAAGTGGCTATTAGCCAAACCACAGTGGTTACCAAAACCACAAAGGGCAATTCAAACCAATCTGGGAAAATTCCATACTCCGGTGAAAATAGAAATGATTTCAAAGGAGTTGTTTCCAAAACAATCGCTAAAATGCCTGAGGCAAACATAGCGGTAATTTCACTCCAGGCATTGATGCGCCACCAAAACCATCTAAGAATGAAAATAAGTCCTGTACCTGCACCAAAAGACAACAATAAATTGAAGACGCCCATGGCACTCTGCAAGGCGAGTGCCAAAAGTGCACTAAGTACCATAAGTAATAAGGTAGATAAACGGCCAGCGCGAACCATTTGCTTTTCACTGGCGTTGGGATTGATCTGCTGTTTATAAAAATCAAATACCAAATAAGATGCACCCCAATTCAATTGGGTAGAAATGGTACTCATGTAGGCAGACAATAAAGATGCTAATACCAAACCGAGTAATCCCGTGGGCAATTTGGTTAACATTGCTGGATAGGCCAAGTCATGTCCCCATTTACTGGAATCTACATTAGGAAAGGCTTCTAAAATGCTTTGTAGATCTGGATACACTACCAAAGAGGTGAGCGCCACTAAAATCCATGGCCATGGTCTTATCGCATAATGCATAATATTGAAAAAGAAGGTAGCGGCTATGGCATGGTTTCCATTTTTAGCGGCTAACATGCGTTGGGCTACGTAGCCCCCCCCGCCAGGTTCTGATCCTGGATACCAGGAGCTCCACCATTGCACTGCCAAAGGAATTACCAGTAGGGTTAGTACCGCTTTTGTATCCGTTAAGTCAGGAAGCATTCCTAGTTTTCCCTTTACATTTTCATGGGTTAGCATGGCTTCAAGCCCTCCTACCTCAGGTAGATTTACCAAATGGACTGCGGCACCAATAGCACCCGCCATTGCAAGGAAAAAGAGTAAAAAATCACTGTAAACTACGCCCTTGAATCCTCCTAATGCACTAAAAATTACGGTTACTGTTCCAGCGGCAATTACCGTTTGCCAAGGAGCAAGCCCAAGCATTACTTCGCTTATTTTAATGGCAGCCAAGGTTACTGATGCCATTGTAATCACATTAAAACAAATACCCAGGTAAATGGCTCTAAACTTCCTTAAAAAGCGAGCAGGTTTTCCACCATATCGCAATTCATAAAACTCCAAATCAGTATTTACGTTAGACTTCCGCCAAAGTCTTGCGTACACAAAAACAGTGAGCATTCCGGTAAGTAAAAAACACCACCAACCCCAGTTGCCGGCAACCCCACGGTTACGCACGAGATCGGTTACCAGGTTAGGCGTATCAGTAGAAAAGGTGGTGGCCACCATGGAAACCCCTAACAACCACCAAGGGATGTTGCGGCCTGAGAGAAAATAAGCCGAGGCATTTTTACTTGAAGTTACTGAAACATAGGCCCCTATAAAAAGGACAATTCCGAAAAAGCCAAATATAATGGCGTAGTCTAAAGGAAAGAGTTGCACGAGAAAGTCTTAAAAAAAACTAAATATAGCTTTTTTATAGTAGGTTTGTAGGATACATCTAAAACCAATATTATGCAATTCTACTTTAGACCTATTCTGAGTGCGCTTTTACTGTTATTTATTTCTTGTGAATACCTAGGCGATGGCGATGATGAAAGTGACGATGAACCTGTTGTAGTACCTGTTACACTTTATAAAACTGGAAACGACGATATTACAACTACGCCAATAGGAGGTGTTTGTATGATGGGAGGGCGTACTGAAAATGACAATGCTATGCGTTGGTTCTTAGAGCGAGCCCAAGGGGGTGATGTGTTGGTTATGCGTGCTTCTGGATCCGATGGTTATAACGACTATTTCTATGAAGAGCTAGTGGTTACTATTAATTCTGTTGAAACAATCGTATTTGAAGGGGCTACTGAAGATGCTAGCATTATCGATAAGATAGATGCGGCAGAGGCTATTTGGTTTGCAGGAGGTGATCAAGAAAAATATATTGATTATTGGAAAGACAATGAGATCGAAGTGGCTTTACAGCGTGCTATTGATCGCAATATAGTCATTGGAGGAACTAGTGCCGGAATGGCTATTTTGGGAGAATTTGTCTGGACTGGCGTAGAAATTGTTACCGATTTTTTGACAGTACCCTATCTCGATAATGTGATTACGGACACCCATTTTAGTGAGCGCGACCGTATGGAACGTTTACAAGGATTTATTACGACAACGGGTGCCAGAGGTGTTGCGGCTGATGAGTACACTGCTATTTGCGTTGATCCTGATGGACTAGCAAGTGTGTATGGAGAAATTGAGGAAGATGATATTGCCTTTTTTATTACTGCAGATTTACAAGTAACCGAAGTCAAAGGCATGCCGAATGGTGAAAACACCTTTGATCTTGCCGACTGGTAGACCAAAATTATCATACGCTAAGCGCTGATGTCGTTCCTGTTAGCAGCATTAGCTGCCTTTTTAATAGGCGCTTCCAAGGCCGGGTTTAAGGGGCTCTCTCTTTTTAACGTTACCTTGTTTGCACTGGCTTTTGGAGCCAAGCCTTCTACAGGAATCATCATGCCACTGCTGGTTTTAGGCGATATCGCTGCTGTCCTTTACTATAGAAGGCACGCACAGTGGAAGCCTATAATTCGCATATTGCCTTGGATGGTACTGGGCATTTTGATGGGTGTATTTATTGGTAAAGACTTACCGGAACATACTTTTAAAGTGGCCATGGTCACTATCATATTTGTAAGTCTTGGACTTTTAATTTTTTGGGATATACGCGGTTCTAAAAGGGTTCCAAAACATTGGACGTTTGCTGCTACTAGTGGCGTGCTGTCTGGGTTAACTACTATGATCGGCAATATGGCCGGACCCTTTACCAATCTTTATTTTTTAATGTTGCAATTACCCAAAAATATCTTTGTAGGAACTGCAGCCTGGTTATTTTTAATTACCAATTGCTTTAAAATACCCTTTCATATTTGGGTTTGGAACACCATAACCTGGGATACCATAAAAACTAGTGCTACGCTTTTTCCTTTGTTACTTTTGGGCTTTGCATTAGGGGCACAACTACTCAAGTATATCAACGATGCGCTATATCGGAAATTTATCATCGTAGTTACCGCCCTTGGCGCCATTGCCATACTGCTAAAGTGAGCTCTTTTTAAAAGACTCCGAG
>JBCDGY010000154.1:0-7522 GCA_039414375.1 Bacteroidota bacterium
ATTAGCCCAAGAATTTAAAGCAGAAGTTGACAAAGAAATTGCTTATATCAGTAAATATCCGAAACAATATCAACGAAAATATAAAGAGTTAAGACAATCTTTGGTAACTCGCTTCCCTTACGCGATATTCTGCTTAGTTGAAGAAGAACAAAGACGCATTGTAATTTTTGGCGTTTTACATACCAGTAGAAATCCTGAAATAGTTAATAAAAGAATCAAGAAATAAAAGCTAGTGCTTAGCGGTAATGATCTATATTAGCGCATGGCCATAAAACCCTAAACGCGCTAAAGATCCCTTCGAATCATTAGAGATATTAGCTTACTTAACCATAAAAGGCATCATAGGGCCCCTAAACTTAAAACGTTTAAATTCGAGAGAACCATACGGCATGCTCCGATTGCGCAATGAAATAAAGTAATATTCTAAGGGTTCCTTACAATAAAAAGGGCCAACAGTGGGTTCCAAATACATCCAATACGGTTTCATATGAAATACCTACATCTTACTATTGCCTTAGTTAGTATTGCCTTTCACCTCGCCTGTGATACGGCGGACGAAACCTCAAAAGCCGAAGAGCCCGATGCTATGGATCAGGTCGATACCCCAGACAACAGCAATGACGATGCAGGGGACTATACTGATAACGATGGGGAAACGATTGTCGATGCGGTTACCGAACATGGGCAATTGCGTATTGCTGATGGAAAAATTGTGAACCAAGATGGAAACTCCGTACAGCTCAGGGGTATGTCGTTTTTTTGGAGCCAATGGATGGGGCAATACTACACCCCCGAAACAGTGCAATGGTTAAAAGAAGACTGGCGTTGCAATGTGGTAAGGGCTGCCATGGGCGTAGAAGATACCGATGGCTATTTGAGTAATCCAGAGATAGAAAAACAAAAGGTGTTTACGGTGATTGATGCTGCAATTGACAATGGCATCTATGTACTGGTCGATTGGCACAGCCACCATGCGGAAGATCATGTGAACGAAGCCGTCGCTTTTTTTAGTGAAGTTGCTCAGAAGTATGGGAACTATCCCAATATTATCTACGAAACCTATAACGAACCGCTCGATGTAAATTGGAACAGTGTATTAAAACCTTATCACGAACAGGTACTGGCAGCCATACGCCAATACGACCCCGATAATATTGTGGTATGTGGCACCCGCACGTGGTCACAACGGGTAGATGAGGTCGTCGGCAACCCAATAAACGATCCCAATGTGGCCTATACCTTGCATTATTATGCCGCTACCCATAAGCAAGAACTACGCAATATTGCTCAGCTTGCTTTGGATAACAACATCCCGATTTTCGTTACTGAATATGGGGTAAGCGAAGCCAATGGCGACGGATCTATAGATGTTGCCGAAAGTGAAACATGGTGGCAATTTTTAGACAGCAACAACATTTCGTGGTGCAATTGGTCTATAGCGGACAAGGAGGAACTTTCAGCAGCCTTACAACCAAATGCGAGCGCGCAGGGGGGCTGGTCTGCCAATACGTTGACACAATCAGGAACTATGGTAAGAGCAGAGATTCGTTCTAAGAATACTGCCTATTAATTTCCTCTGTAAATTGAGGGTAGCAAGTCTATTGAATATTAGCCCAATTAGGGATGGGCAGTCAATTGGAATAGGGTTCCTAAGAATCTCCTTAGCGCATCACCTTTTTCAGAATGCCCAGTACCCCACGAATAAAAGTAGCGCTGGTTAGCACCTTAACTACAGGATTCATACGAGTGCTACGGCGTGTTGTAGTCCGTTTTGAGGTACGGGTTTTTGTTCCTTTCTCTTGTGCTGCCTCCTGCTCGGCCAGTGTAATCTTATCATTTAAAATTTCATAGGCACTCTCCCGATCAATTTCAGCATTGTACTTTTTAACCAACTGCGATTCGGAAATGGCTGTTTTTAACTCCGCATCGGTCAACACATCCATACGGCTCATAGGCGCCCTAAGCATCGTCGCGGCCAGTGGCGTTGGGCGGCCTTTTTCGTCCAAAGCAGAAATTAAAGCCTCTCCAATCCCTAGATTGGTAAGCACCTCTTCGGTATTGTAAAACTCAGAGTCGGGATAGTTTTGCGCTGTTAACTTAATGGCTTTACGGTCTTTAGCTGTAAAAGCCCTTAGGGCATGTTGCACTTTGAGCCCCAATTGCGACAATACCGCCTCTGGCACATCGGTAGGGTTTTGGGTTACAAAATACAGCCCAATACCTTTAGAACGGATCAGTTTTACAATACTCTCAATCTGATCTAACAACGCTTTGGAAGCTTCTTTAAAGATCAAATGCGCTTCGTCTATAAAGAAAATCAGTTCTGGTCGGTCGCTATCGCCCTGCTCTGGAAAGGTACTATACACTTCGGCTAACAGACTTAGCATAAAAGTAGAAAAGAGTTTGGGCCGATCTTGGATATCGGTAAGGCGTACAATATTGATATAGCCCCTACCCTGCTCATCAATACGGGTTAGGTCATCTACCTCAAAGGATTTTTCTCCAAAAAAGAGATCTGCCCCTTGTTGCTCCAATTCAATTATTTTACGGAGAATAGTGCCTGTGGAACTGGTGGAGATACGCCCATATTCTGCTTGAAATTCTTTTTTACCCGCTCCTGTAGCATATTGTAGTACTTTTTTAAAGTCTTTGAGATCGAGTAGCGGTAGCTTTTGGTCGTCGCAGTACTTAAAGACTACGGCAACAATACCCTCTTGGGTAACGGTGAGATCTAGAATACGAGAAAGCAAGACGGGGCCAAATTCCGATACCGTAGCCCTAAGGCGTACCCCATTCTGTTCAGAAAGCGATAGCAACTCTACGGGGAAGGCTTGTGCTTCAAAAGGTATTCCGATGGCCTCGTGTCGCTCGTCTATTTTAGGATGCCCAGGGCTGGCTTTCGCCAAACCACTCAAATCGCCTTTAAGGTCCATCAATAAAACGGGGATACCCTTGGCAGAAAGATTCTCGGCCAGTACTTGCAAGGTTTTTGTTTTTCCGGTCCCTGTGGCTCCAGCAATAAGCCCATGGCGGTTTAAGGTTTTTAAAGGTACTTTTACAAACGCTTCTTTTACCGTTGCACCATCCACCATACCAGCGCCCATAATTACATGTTCGCCTTTTACGGTATAGCCCTCGGCCATGTGTGTGAAGAATTCTTCTTTTCGGTCCATTTTTTAGCGTTTATCGTAAAAATAGGGTAATCCTTAGAAAGATGGAACAAACCTACCCTTAGGAGTGCAAATTCAAAGTCATTTTAAGCGCCGGTAAATGTGCTCATTACACCAATTTTACCCTAGATAGCGCCTACTGTTAGGTAAAAACCACTGTTTTTCTGGGGTTTTCAATGCTCAAAACTGGGACAAAATACCAATAGCAACAGTAACAACACTATTCATCAAAAAAACAACGCATTTTAACCGATAAAATCATTCGATAGACGTATCAAACCTAATTTAGGCGCATAATCATAACATATTAAAATAAGAACCTATTGAAACCTGAATCATGAAAAAACAACATTTGAAATTTTTATTGTTACTAGTGCTGAGCTTTTTGGTGTATGCTTGTGAGCAAGAAGAGCTTGGTAGTCCTGAGGAATCTTTAGAAGAAAACACGGTATCCGATTTAAACAGCGTTGAAACTGGAGAAGCCCTAGATATTCCTTATACTGTGAACAACATGGACAAAGCTTTTAAGCAATTGCTATTGCATTTGGATCAAAAGCAACCCTATGGAAAAAGCGTGTTTGCCCGGAAAAGTACCTTTGCAGCTAAAAGATCTATTTCCGCTAACATCAAAATTGTACCATCACACTATTACTATCGCTTTCTTCCAAAAGACAGCATACAATACCAAAGCTTGGTGAGCGATACCATAATGGATGTCACGAACATCCCACTACACCTCAAGACCTTGGGGCAAGGAGATGTTTATGACGACCCAACCATAAAGGGGGATGAAACTGGAAAGGCTTTTGGCTGGCAATACAGCGTATTACCTTACAATTATAAGTTTCCAAAGCACATTAAGCATGAAAAGTTAGAAGATTTGTACTTTGCCCCTGAGTTGGATGCTAAAGAAACATTGCAAACCGGAGAAATGCCGATCTCAGTTACCTCAAACAGTACAACCGACAATCTCTTGACGGTGGATGACAATGGGACGGTATTTGAGTATTTGGAGCTGGAAGCTTTGAAGTTGACTCAAAACTTAGATGAAGAGGAACTCGCTGTATTACGTTTTTATTTGCCTAAGGATAAAAGTGGAAAAACCTACACTTTTCAAGAGGCAAAGGCAAAAGGATATTCGATGCCAGCGTTAATTTTGGACTACGATTCTGTTTTAAGTTATTTAAACGAAGAGGGAACCTCTGACCCCAAAGGAAGTCCAGAATTGGCATCCAGAAGAAGAAAGTGGGCACCCCATGGTCGCCTTACCGTTTGGGACAATGTGGTTAACAAAAAACTACCCGTACGTGGGGCCCATGTAAAAGTGCGTAAATGGGGCCTGTTGGTGATCCGAAAAGCACATACCAATAGTAATGGGGAGTTCCGAACCCGAAAAACACGTACCAAACGTGTTAAATATGCCGTGTATTTTGAAAACCGCCACAAGAAGTTTCGGGTCAAAGCAGGTAATATTTTTGTGAATGCCAAACATCGTGGCACCCGACGTTATAAAAGAAAAGGCTGGTACCAACATTTTTCGGCCCACCGCAGCCGCTACTATGCTGAGGTACATAATGGTACCATGGATTTTTATGACCGTGCCGTTGGTAAATTTGGGCTTAAACACCCAAACTCCAATTGGATTCGCATCAATGCCCAATACAATAGGCAGGCAGGGCGCTATTTGGATCTTAATCCCAATGGAACCATTCCATGGATTCCTACCCTCTCTTTAAATGCTGAAATTAAAGTTGGTAGATTACGCCGTAGCACACCAATGCAAAGTGATCGTATTTATGCGTTAATGATTCATGAGATGACCCATGCCAGCCACTACCGATTGGATAGGAGTATGTTTATTAACCCTGCAGGCTTTAGCTGCCGTTTAAAAACGTTGATGGAAAGTTGGGCCGAAGGGGTAGAAACGGTGGTGACCAATGATCGGTATTTGGAACTAGATCGGAATTATCAAGCTTCAGTTAGGATAAGGAATTTTAGGCCGTTGGACTTATACAATTCTCAAAGACAAGACAATGTTATAAATCCCGGAGACAAGGAGTTCTATACGCCCATAGTGATTGACTTGGTAGATAATTACAATCAAAATGTTGGGATTCCAAATAATATTCCTAGACCAAGAGATCGTGTTTCTGGTTATAGCCTAAGACAAATACAACGTTCTCTCAAGGGAGCCCGTGGGCCTCATGGCTGGAAAGAAAATCTGATTCGACAACACTATAATCCAACGGAACAATTTGTGAATGAATTGTTTGATCAATATATGTATACCAATTGTAATTAAAATAGTTATGAAAAAGTACTTTTTTGGTCTTTTAGTACCATTTTTTATGATCACTTGCGGTCTTGATAATAAGAATACTATAGACACCTATACCTACAGAATTAACAATGAAACAGGAGTAACGGCATCTATTGCTTTGGGAGATGATATTCAGGAAGTACCAGATGGTGACTTTTTTGAATGTACTTATAACGAAACTTTTAATTTTGGATTGTGTTTTGGAGAATTAGACATTGTATTTCTTGAAAGGAATTTAGGATACAGTTGCCGAGAAACCATAGAGGGCAGAAATGGAAAGTGTTTTGTAGAAGATGGACGTGCTTTTAATAATAAACGAGAGGGAGGCATTTTCGAGGAAACCCGTAGCCGTTTCTTTGAATATACATTAACCCCAGAACTATTAGAACGTGCCTTTGAATTACCCTTAAACGACTAAACTTTTATTAAGCCTAAAGCCCTGTTCTGCGGGGCTTTTATCTATGGAGACCAGTTTTTGGAAAATTAGTCTTATTAGATGCTGAAAAAAGTTCTGTGTAACACAACTAACGATAGTTTACGATTCCAAAAGATGCAATAAGACCAGTTTAATGGATATAAATAACATTTGCTACTCTAGAATAATGAAAAAGTACTTTTTTGGTCTTTTAGCACCATTTTTTATGATGACTTGCGGTCTTGACAATAAGAATACTGTAGACACCTATACTTACAGAATCAATAATGAGACAGGTACTTTAGCATTAATTGCTGTTGTAGATATTATTCAAGAAGTACCGGATGGTGGCTTTTTTGAATGTACTTATGACGAAACTTTTAACTTTGGACTTTGCCAAGACTCGTTGTCAATCATCTTTACGGAACTCAATAACGGTTATAGTTGCAGTGGAGCAGTTATGAATAGAAATGGCAAGTGTTTCGTGGAAGATAGTAACGTTTTTATGCCGTCTGATGGTGAAAACGGGATATTCGAAGAAACCCGTAGCCGTTTCTATGAGTATACATTAACCCCAGAACTTTTAGAGCGTGCCTTTGAATTACCCTTAAACGACTAAACTTTTATGAAGCCTAAAGCCCTGTTCTGCAGGGCTTTTATCTATAGAGACCTGTTTTGGAAAATTAGTCTTATCAGATGCTGAAAAAAGTTTTGATTACTTAAAATTAACGTTTACTATCCTAAAACTGTGAAAAAAATTGGTTTAGCCTTTATAACACTCCTCCTTTGTTCTTGCGGTATTTTGGACGACGGAGATGACACAGCTACTTATACCTATCGAATCAATAACCAAACAGGTATAACTGTTTCAATCGCCGTTGGAGATATATTTCAAGAAGTATCCAATAATTCTTTCTTCGAGTGCTCTTATTCGGAAACTTCAAATCTTGGACTATGTCAAAAATTCTTGGAGATCATATTTATTGAGTTAAATAAGGGGTATAGTTGCAGTGGAGCAGCAATAGATAGAAATGGAAAGTGTTTTGTAGAAGATGGACGTGCTTTTAATATTGCAACCGAGGGAGGCATTTTCAAAGAAACCCGTAGCCGTTTCTTTGAATATACATTAACCCCAGAACTATTAGAACGTGCCTTTGAATTACCCTTAAACGAGTAAACTTTTATTAAGCTTAAAGCCCCGCAGAACGGGGCTTTTATCTAAATGAGATCGGTTTTGTGAAATTAGCCTCATCAGATGCTGAAACAAATTTTGATTACTTTAAATAACGTTTACCATGCTAAAACCGTGAAAAAAATTAGTTTAGCCTTGATAACACTCCTCCTTTGTTCTTGCGGTATTTTGGACGACGGAGATGACACAGCTACTTATACCTACCAAATCAATAACGAAACAGGTGCCACAGTAAGAATTATAGTTCTTGATACTGAGGAGGAAATACCCAATGGTTCTTTTTTTGAATGCGTTTATTCTGAAACCTCCAATCTAGGATTTTGCGCGGGAGAATTGAAAATTATATTTATCGAATCTGGCACAGGTTATCTTTGTGATATTATCGCCTCCAATGATAATAGTAAATGCTTCGCAAAAGATTCCGA
>JBCDGY010000155.1:0-7486 GCA_039414375.1 Bacteroidota bacterium
CATTTTGGTCGAAATGAAAAGCTATGGAAGATACAAAAAAGAAGCAGTTCTTTATTATTATGTGAAGTTTTAACTTTAAAAGTTTTCAATCCTTGACGTAATCGGCGAGATAAGAAAACATAGGTGTTAAATGTCCCCCCTGCGTCATTCGTGCTCGCTCTAAAATCCCCTCTTTATCGCCATTAAAAAAAGCTGGAATCACTTTTTCTATAAAAGCCTTTCCAAAGCCGTTACTGGCATCTCTTGGTAGTTCGGCAGGCAGATTATCTACTGCCATTACGGCAATGGCATTTTCCAATTTGTAATCGGTTTCTGAGGCAGTTGCGCTATCGTAACCGTAGATGGGGTTAGCAATTGTTGAAGGTCTTATGGTTGAGGCCACAGGACCGTCAATATCACAACTGATATCAGCAACCACTCTTATCTTAAAATCTGGCTGTTTGGCATCGGCCCTAGTAAATAGATAAGGCGCACCATCTCCGTAAAAGTGACCGGCGATATATAAATCGGTAACGCGGGCAAACCTAAAAAAGTTGGATCGGTACTCCCCTGGATTAGCAAAAAAATCAGCTTTATTACCAACAACACCATCTTTACGCTTGTTGTAAGACGAGGCATCGATCTGGCAATACACTGGTTCTTGAAAATCATGCCCTAAGAATTCCTCCTCACCGACCTCCGTAATGCCCATAGCCACAAGCATTTCTCTAGCGCCATTACCCACACGACCGCGGCCAGTAAGTAATATTTTGATATTGGGCAGCTTTACCGCTTGCAGTTGGTGAATAAGCGCTGCTTGGTTCTTTAGGTCTTTGGCTTTAGGAAGCTCAAAGCGATCATATTTTAGCCCGTAGGTGCGAATACCATTGTAAGCCCCTACAATACCGGCGTAGCGACCAAAGGCTACCAAACGTTGCCCCTTTTGGTCCATAATAACTTCGTGATCGTATAACTCAATGTTTTTCTCGAGAATGGTCCGAAGCAAATCTCTATTGTAGGGTTGTTTTTTGATGGTATGGGAGAAAAAGAAATACTTTTTATTGGGTATTAAAGCGGCGATAGGCACTTCTTTAACCCCTAAAAGCACATCACAGTCTGCTATGTTCGAGGATACCGTTAGGCCCAGCGCTTCATATTCTTCGTCTTGAAATACGCGAATGGGAGAAGGCTCCACAACAATCTTAGCTTGAGGATGATCCTGTAAAACGTTTTGGCAGAGCTCCGGAGGTAATACCACTCTTTTGTCGGGTGGATTTTTACGTTCTTGTATAAGGCCGAATTTCATAGGGGTTTGGTACACTTCTTGTGCTAAAATACTTGGATTCGTAGGTAACCACAAACTTTTTATAGGATATCAAGAATAGGGTTACCTTTGGGTTCCTTTTTAAGGTTCTTTGACAATACTAATGAGAAAAGCGATGACCTAGAATAGTGTAGACCTTGGATGCACCTCAGCTTTACTTCGACTTCACTTCGGCTAAGCTCAGTGCAAGCGCTCAGTACGAGCGCTAAGTTTGAGTACCAAGGGTTTCAACTGCCTTTAGGGTAGGTAGGTTCGATTACACAAATCATAGATTGTGCTTGAAAATAACCCTTCGACTACGCTCAGGGTTTAATTCGATTACGCAAATCATAGATTGTGCTTGAAAATAACCCTTCGACTACGCTCAGGGTTTAATTCGATTACGCAAATCATAGATTTGCTATCTCATTAAAGGGGCCGACTGGTTTTGACAGCAAGACCAATGACGGTGTAAGCATGTCGAGCTATGGGAATGATGCTCGTTAATACAATATCCCACACTTTTAAATGGCGAGTCTAACTACGCTTTAGCTGCTTAATCGACTGAATTATAGTAAGTCCAAGCCTAGTCGCGCAAGGCGCGAAAGCTGAATGTTCCTAAATAGCCCTTGTTGACGGCGATTTGTTTTGGAGCACCATAAAAGTCAACACCGAACCACTAGTGCTTCGATAGGGGTTCTAAACTAAAGAAGCTAAGCGTACAATAGGCGGTCTTGGGTCGGTTGTACGTCTACAATCAAACTAAGACTACACATGTAGAAAGCACAATCGTTGCTTGTTTGGACGAGGGTTCGAATCCCTCCGGCTCCACTAAAGTCAAAATTTAAAAATCAAATGCGAAAGCGAGCAACTAAAAAAGCTCGCTTTTTTTGTTTTACGAGCAGCGCATTTTACAATCCAAAGGATTAAAATTTTGATTTTCAACTACGGTTAGGAGGGATGGCGAAGCCAATCCCATTTAAGCTTTTTTTCGTTACGCCTACGTTCCCCGAAGCCTTGTGCGAAGGGGAGCTTTTTTAAATTTAACAGCGCTCTGCCTCCTATGGTTTTTGCATTCAAAACGGGAAGCTACGGTGGACTTCATCCAATTAATATCCAAATTTTATGAATCTACCCTACGCAGTCTACATTCTAAAATGTTCTAATAGACAGTTTTACACTGGTTTTTCAGCAAATCTAAAGCAGCGCTTACACGCTCATTCCAAAGGTGAGGTGCACTTTACCGAAGATAAATTGCCAGTTGAATTGGTATACGTATCCTATTTTGTAAACAAGCAAAAGGCATACGATTATGAACGCTATTTAAAATCAAGCTCTGGAATTAAATTGTCCTTTGGAATGAATAGTATTTTGGGTAAACTTAGCTCACAAACTTAAGATGATCAACAACTCCAATAAAAATTATGACCAAATCAGATAAAGTTCTTTCTTCCTGTCATTCGTTTTTACACAATCTTTTTGTTTCATGAAAAAATGCTTTACACTCCTTATTTTAGTTTTCACCGTTTGTTGTAGTTCAGATTCAGATTCAGAAATGGTTGACCTACCACCACCTGGAAATCTCCAGGTTCTTGTTCAAACTCTTGATGAACGACCCCTTGAAGGGGCCTCCGTTTCCACCATACCTGCTACTACGGTTGTAACAACTGGTGCAGATGGTATTGCCTTATTCAATAATATCGAATCTGGATCTTACCTAATTAATGTTGATTTACCAACAGACGCTTTTATTTATACTAGTATACCTATAAGTGTTACAGCTGGTGAAACAGCTTCCTTTTCCCTAGCAGTAGGACCCCAACTTATAATAGAATCTCCAATCGATATCGATATATTGTTGGAAGCTTGCTACAGTAGGCTTAAGCGTAGAAACATTTTTGACGCCCTGGGTTATGTATTGTCTTGGGGAGATATTGGGTCCGATATTTTATATAACGGTTCAAATGCTAGTCTACCTGAACTTGAACTAGATAGGTATAATTTCTCTTCTAGTAATACAATTATCAATAATGTATGGGAAGAATACTACGGTATAATTATACTTGTAAATCAAGGATTAGATGCTATTAATCTTAATCAATTTACTTCGGAAAATCCTATAGATCAAAATAAGATCAAGGCAGAATTCCAATTTTTACGTGCACTGTTATATTTTAATCTTGTGAAATTATATGGCAATCCCGTTGTTGTGACCACCGCACTTTTTGACTTGAACAATCCTCCCCCTTTCGTTCAAGGTCAGGAAGAAGCCTACGCACTTATCGTATCGGATTTGATAGCGGCCCAAACGGGACTTGGTGCATCCACAAACAATACACGGGCCACTTTGGCGGCAAGCCAAGCGCTGTTAGGGAAGGTTTATCTTCAAATGGCTGGCTTCCCACTACAAAGACCGGAAAACTATGCTCTGGCTTTAACTGAATTCGAAAAACTTGTGGGTAACTTCTCCTTAGAGACCAATTATGAAGATGTTTTCTCTATTGAAAATGAAGATAGTACAAACGAGATCATCTTTAAAATCCCTTTTGATTCGGATGGGAATTACGGGGCACTGTGGGGACCCATAGGTCTTATCCCTCAAGATAGCTACGAAATGGCAATCGGTTTTCCGGAAAGTTTTTTTGAAGACCCATCAAGTATTATGAGTCCTGTTAGTTTTCCTTTGGAAGTACAAGACTCGAGGTTTTATCAAAATCTGGCGCCTTTTTCAGTAGAAAAGCAAACCCCGGTAAACCAACTGAATATAGTGGACTGGCGACCCTACAAGTTTAAAAAAGCGTTGGAAGAGACTGTTAGTTTTGGATCAGAATCCTTCGATTTTCCGTATTTGCGATATGCTGATGTGCTTTTAATGATAGCAGAGGCAGAAAATGCCATTAATGGCCCTACCGCAAAAGCGTACACCGCAATAAATGAAGTAAGAAGGAGAGCTTTTGGAAATGCCGATAATGACCTTAGTCCAGGATTGAGCCAACAAGATTTCTTACAAGCCGTACTGGAGGAACGAAGACGTGAACTTTGTTTTGAAGGACATCGAAAGGATGATCTCATCCGGAATCAATCGTTGGAAAGTGTTATTGCTGACTTTAATTTAAATCATCCGCGATTCGCCAAAAATTTTGAATCTTTTATGCATATCTGGCCTATTCCACAGATTGAAATAATAACCAATCCTTTAGTACAACAGAATCCGGGATACCAATAAGAACTTAGAAATACGGTTTAGCTGACGGATTGTGGAAAGGGAGAACTTTCCTATGAAGCAACGTCTGTAACATCGTTTTGGTCAGCTATTCTATTGCTTTTCTTCCTACTTTCTACATAAAGGACAAAAGGGTAAATAAGGATTTAAAATAAACATTTATTAGCCCAGAATTCTGTTGTTCCTAACTGTACTGTGCTGTCTATAAGGCGGAAGTCCATAGATTAGATAATCTGATATTTATGGTTTTTAACTTTACTTACATTTTTGTGAGAAGGTCATAATGATACGCCTTCGTATATTCCTTGAAATACCAAGAATCGTTTTCTTTGTCCATGTCGTATTCCAGCACCGGATTGACATGATAATTCAGCTTCTTCAGTGAATAGAAGAGTGTAAAATCTGGATTGTTGATATCATCCATAAGTTCGCCCATTTTTTTCCATTAAAATGAATGGATTTTATTTCTATACTCTTAAATGTTTTCTGTGATACTTCACGATAATTGTTGACAATTTTCACTTTTTTGTTATCCCCATTTTCCCCTAGATCACGGAATACGTTGGGGTTTACATTAGACTTGGTAACCATTTTTTAAAGGTGAGGCCAAGCATAATCGTGGTTTTGATTGGCTCTACAACCGCATCCGTAAGCAGGGCCACAACTGGAACAGGAAACGTGTTCTGAGGGTATACCGCCTATTGGGGCTGTCCTTGCGCAGGAAGACCAAGAAACGGTTGCCAAAGCGGGTAAAGGAACCCTTGGAAGTCCCCGATGCGCCAAGGGAGGTCTAGAGTGCCGATTTCATGTCCGATAGCCTTATAACGGGAAGAAGTTTTAGGATATTCAACCTGATGGACGACTTCAACAGGGAGGCACTGTGTATGAGGGGTAACTTCTCCATGCTGGGCATACGGGTGGTGGAATACATAAAAGATGCCATTGAGTTGTACGGCAAGCCCAACCAGAACGGATACATTGAAAGGTTCAACCGCACATACAGGGAGGACGTACTGGATGCCCGCCTGTTCAGGGATATTGAAGAAGTGAACCTGGAAACCGAAAGGTTCAGGGAGGAATACAACTGCTTCCATTCTCATAAATCATTGGGGAGGAGCAGTCCAAAAGAATATTTGGAGGAATTTTTAAAGGGGCATGCCCCTTTAAAAAACCAATTTGTTTAATTTAAATGCTGTACGAAAAGGGGTAAGTCCTCAAAAACAGGGAAGCCTTCAAAACCAAGAACCCAATCCAGCCTGCAGTACAAAACACTTTCAATACCACAACAATACTAATGCCTACACCTACATACAGGGTAATATCTTAAAAAGCCAGCAATTACCGTTTTAAATAATATATCACGAGGACTGTAGAAACTGTACGGCACAACGCCTTTGTACCTGAGTCAAACAGAATGGAAAGATTGTGAAGCGCGGCGCTTTTACCCAGTATATCCAAGAAAATATCAAAAGGGTAGCCGTGGATAATTGTTACTTTAAAAACAATTAAATGCCGGATTACCATTTTTCATGTAATGGTATACTTACAGAATTTTTACTATCTCAAATTTTCATCTATAAAATCTCAATTATGTTAAATTTTTATACTGATTACTTTGATTTTAATAAATTTTTATAGATTCGAATGCGATTATAATAAATTTTTAACATTTAAACTAAGGAGGTTCGATTTCAAGTGTAGTCACAGTAGAACGTATTGAGATAAATCTCCATTAATGTCTGTATACATATAGCTTAAGTTTTGTACCAATATTTAACCGTGAATTCTAATGCAAACAAGTTCTATGTAGAGATATTTTTTCATTCTTTAAAATTAACCACTATGATGAAACTACGATTGTCTTTGTTGACAGTACTTCTATTTTTCTCGATGAGCAAGCTCCTAGCTTCTGACATCATTGAGATTGTCCCAATAACAGAAACGATAGTTCTCCTACATTTTGACGATGGATCTGTCGATCATGCAGACTACTTAGAGAGCAAGTGTGCAGAAACTTTTGTGAACATCCCACTTGATACCACTGCCGTTCTACAGCCAAATGTCTTTACCATTTCAAGTATAGACGATGGTGCCTTCGGAACATTCTCTCCTTCGATCATTTCACGAAAATCCAAAATCATGGATTTAGCGAGGCCCTTTTGTTCAGATCGAGCAGACATTTATGACCACTGGGTATACTTGCATTTACCGTCGGGTAAAAAGTTCTCTAGAAATAAAAACTACACGGTCAGTTGGTCTTCTTCAACCCTCAATACGAGCGTTAGTTTTGCAACATTTGAGTTTGATGAGTTTAATGTTTACTCAGACGCAGTACACGTTAATCAGATCGGCATGAATTCCTCTGCCAGTAAAAAATATGGCTATTTATCAGCCTGGTTGGGTATAGACAAGGACGGTACAATTCATAGGTTAGAACTTGACGATCTCGCAGGAAATGCTTTTCATATTGTTGATGCTGTTGATCGGAGTAATATCGTATTCTCTGGTACTATCCAACAGCGTACTGACTTTGAAACAGACTTTAGTCCAGATACTAAAAGGACTGATTTTATCCGCGATCGAATAAACGGTAATTATGCGGGTTCTGATGTTTGGGAATGCGACTTTTCGGGCTTATCCGCTTCGGGCGAATATGTGCTTGTTGTTGAGGGAATGGGATGTTCCTTTCCGTTTAAAATGAGCAATAATGCCTACGCAGATCCTTTTTACTTGGTTACCAGAATGCTTTACTTACAACGTGCTGGTATCGAAATGCCAGCTTCCAACTTTGGTCAATGGGCAAGACCACGGTCTCTACACTTTGATGATGTAGACATAAAATTAATTAATGTGCGGTCAATTGATCAAAAAGGAGAAACTGGAAAGGATCCAGACGTAGCAAGTAAAGTCATAGGGGACTTTGATACTTATGGATGGTACCGTGACGCTGGTGACTGGGATGGTTATGTTCGCCATTTACC
>JBCDGY010000156.1:0-7464 GCA_039414375.1 Bacteroidota bacterium
CCCAATAAGAGTCTTGGGAAAGGATTAGATACCAGTTCGCTTTCGCTTTCCAAGCCCTTAGAAATGTATGGACTAACTAGTCAAAATTGGTTGGTTATTTCCATCTTTTTTGGAGGTCTAGGTTTGATCCTGTTTGGGGTGTTTCAAATGGGGTGGTACATCAACGAATTATCTGCAGTTTTTTTGATGATTGCACTCTGCTGTGGCTTGGTATCTCGTATGTCTAACACAGATATGAGTGAAACAGTTTTAAAAGCCGTTCGTCTTGCAGCTCCTGGGGCTTTTATGGTGGGTTTCGCGACCTCCATTAAAGTACTTATGGAGATGGGAAATATTAGTGATACCATTTCGTATCGTCTTTCGGTGATATTACAAGATTTACCCTTGTACGCCTCCGCTGTGAGCATGTCTTTTTCCCAGACCATTATTAATTTCTTTATTCCCTCGGGTAGCGGGCAGGCCCTGGCTACTTTACCCGTGATGCTGCCTTTAGGGGAATCTTTGGGCTTGTCGAGGCAAATCACCATTTTGGCATTTCAAGTTGGAGATGGTCTTTCTAATTTAATCAATCCTACCCTGGGTGGACTTGTGGCTATGCTTAGTATGTGCCGTGTCCCTATTGATCGGTGGATTCGGTTTATATTCCCTATTTTGCTGCTTCTTTGGGCTATGGCTATTGGAGCACTTATCTTCGCAGTCACCATAAACTATTAATTTCTATGAATGTTGAGCAGATTCTAGCAAAACTAGTGTCCTTTCCTGTTTTTGGAGGTGCGTCTAATCTAAGTATCCTTCACTGGATTAAGAACTATCTGGAGTCCTATGATGTGGTGGTACATCTGGTGCCAAACGATGAAGGAAATAAGGCTTCTTTACATTGTCGAATTGGTCCCGAAGTGGACGGTGGCGTTATTCTTTCAGGCCATATGGATGTAGTACCGGTTGAGGGGCAAGAATGGACATCAGATCCTTTTGTTTTAACCGATAAAGGAGATGGGAAATTATATGGCCGAGGTTCTTGTGATATGAAAGGATTTCTAGCGTGCTGCTTGGCTACGTTGCCTCAAATGTTGCAGGCTCCATTGCAAAAACCGGTGTATTTTGCTTTTTCCTATGATGAAGAAGTAGGTTGCTTAGCGGCACCTGAATTGGCTAAAGCTATAAAAAATCACTACAAAGAAACTCCCAAGTATGCCATTATTGGAGAACCATCATTAATGGAGCCCATAGTGGGGCAAAAGGGCATTTATATTTTAGAGACCTATGTGAATGGATCGGCGGGACACAGTAGCCGAATTAAACAAGAAGTAAGTGCTATTCACGAGGCAGCACGCCTTATTCTTTGGTTAGAAGATAAAATGAACCGATTGGTATCAGAAGGACATATGGACGAGCGTTTTCATCCTCCCCATTCCTCCATTCATATTGGATTGGTACAAGGTGGCATTGCCCCAAATGTAATAGCCGATAAAGCGCATTTTTATTGGGATCTACGTACGATTCCCATGGATGATATTAATAAAGTTGTAGCTGAATTCGAAGCGCATTGTAGAGCACGAGAAGAAAAGTTACGAGACATCTTTCCTGACTTTGCTATAAGCGTAGAGGAACATCATCCTCCAGTCCCCCATCTCGATACTAAGGCCACCGATGATGTGGTGGATCTGGTTAAAAGACTTTCTGGAAATAACAAGTTAGACACGGTAGCGTATGCTGCTGAAGCTGGGCAGTTTGCCAATGAAGGCTTTCAATCAGCTATCTGCGGGCCAGGATCTATTGAGCAGGCCCATAGGGCAGATGAATTTATTGCTAAGGAACAACTAGCAAAGGGCGTAGTACTATTAGAGAAACTTATTGCGGAATTGTCCAAAACAGATTTTGTTTAACACTATTCAACTTTTCAAGGCAATTGGTTGAATACTAATTTGGTTGTGCTATCCCTATTATTACTGATGACTGTATTGTAGACCACACAGTGTTCTGGGTATAGTGCACTTCAACCTCACATAACGATAGTTCAACAAAATTTACTTTCTTGAAACGAGCTTGATGATCATTTTTGATGCATCATTAAACTAAAACACGTTTCAATGACATCAACCGAGATTTTTTCAATTGCGAATACCATTGCAATGCCCATGTGGCTTTTAATGATGGTACTCCCTAAATGGAAGTTTACCCGCTTTCTTATAGATTACAAAGTAGTTCCAATAACACTATCCTTGTGTTACGTGATCTACGTACTATTCCATCTCCAAGGAGGGGGTAATTTGAACTTTGGTAGTCTGGCATCGGTAACTGCATTGTTTTCTCAAGAAAATGTTGTCATGGCAGGATGGGTGCACTATCTCGCTTTTGATCTGTTAATTGGGATGTGGATGCTTAATGAGAATCGAACTGTGGGTATTCCACAACTTTTAATGATTCCTATGTTATTGGCCACTTTTATGTTAGGGCCTGTTGGTTTTTTACTCTTTATAACGGCAAAAGCCATAAAAACTAAATAATCATGACTGGTATAAAAAATGTTTTAGCTACAGTAAAGCGCGAAAACCCTTTGGCATATGGTGTTGTAATATTTCATGCCATGTTGGTGGTGTTAAGTCTTTTGGGATGGATGATTGATGATCGTATGTTAGATGGCCTCAATGTATGGGTAAAACCTATGAAATTTTCAATTTCGGGAGGTATCTATGTACTAACTGTAGGGTATTTGATCACTTTATACCCTTTCTCAAATCGGAAAAAGAAGCTTGTTACTAATATCATATCCTGGGCGATGGCTCTGGAAATTAGTATTGTGGTGATACAGGCTGCACGTGGGGTACGCTCCCATTTCAATCAGTCTAATATTGTAGATGGCATTCTTTTTGGTAGCATGGGACTTTTAATCGGTATTGTTGTCCTTGGAATGGTCTTTTTTATTGTGGAAACCTTAAGACTACGGTTAAAAACTACAGTACCTGTTCAGGTAGCCATATTCCTTGGTTGGTGCATTGTGTTTTACGGTAGTTGGGTAGGAGGGCAGATGATCAGTCAAATGTCACATACCGTTGGTGCTCCGGATGGCGGAGAGGGTCTTCCAGTTCTCAGTTGGAGCACGGTTGCCGGTGATTTGCGAATTGCGCATTTCTTTGGTTTGCATGCCATTCAAATCATACCTTTATTTGCGATAAAAGCCCAGAAATGGACCCGTTTAAACTGGATAAAAATTTTGGTAATACTAGCGTTTGCTGCTTTATACGCTGCATGGTTGGTCTTTACCTTTTATCAGGCAAAGCAAGGATTACCGCTAATAAATTTATAAAGTAGCAAGCCCATGAGATTGTTCAATAAAAAGCGACGCGTGCAGTACCTAGCCTTTGATGATGTTTGGTTTGTGGTATTTGGGATTATTCTGCTAAGCTTTGTAACGGACTTTCTGTTTTCGGGTAGTTCTTTTAGCCGTTTGCCTTTTTTGGAGGCAACCATTAATTGGAGTGTGTCTTTAACCTTCGCTACCCTAAACTGGCTGGTAATGCGTACTATTTTAATTGCCATACGCAAAAGGTATCCACGCCTTAACGACGCTGCAAAACGAATTGCTTTATTCTTCTTTTTTATTGTAGTTACTGTATGTGGTGTGGACTATTTAGGCAATTTCAGTTTAGGGCTCATTTTTGGCCAGGGCTATAACCACCCGTTGCGCTCTAAGCTCATAGTACCCATTATATTGATTAGTACTATGACCATGGCCATCTATGAGGCGATCTACTTCTATTATCTACTAAAACAATCTATAAGAGAAGAAGAACAAGCGAAAAACGCTGTGGTACAGGCACAACTGGATGCATTACGCAATCAAGCACAGCCACATTTTTTCTTTAACACCTTAAATACCCTTAGAGATATTATCGATCAGAATACCAAAGCGGAAGCTAAGGAGTTTGTTGACCGTTTGTCAGAAGTATATCGGTTTATTCTAGAATCTGGAGATGCTAATTTGATTACGCTTCAAGAGGAATTAAGATTTGCAAAGGCGTACCTCCATATTCAAAAAGAACGGTTTGGCGATAGCTTGCGGGTAGCGTGGAATATTCCAGAATCTCAAAGCAATAAACTGATCGTACCTATGAGCTTACAGTTGTTGCTGGAAAATGCCATTAAACATAATGTGATTTCTAGAACCCATCCCTTATTAATAAAAGTTGCAGTGGCCAATGAGGAACTATATGTCGAAAACAAAATAAAACCGAGATCTACACAATTACCTACCACGGGCCTTGGCCTAGGCAATATAGAACGCCGTTATACGCTCATCTCAAACAAGGCCATAAGTATATCTAAAATGGAAGGGTATTTTAAAGTATGTCTACCGCTGCTGAGTGCAAACGATCAAAAATATGCTTATGCAAGTACTTATCATTGAAGACGAAGTTCGTGCGGCTAACCAATTACAAAACCTACTAATAGAACTAGAGATCAATTTCCAGTTGTTGGGTATTATTGATTCGGTTGCTGATAGTATAGCATGGCTTCAAAGCCATAAGGCTCCAGATTTGGTTTTTATGGATATTCAACTAGCGGATGGCCTTAGTTTTGAGATATTTCAGCATGTGTCATTGGTATGTCCGGTTATTTTTACGACAGCCTTTGATCAATATGCCATAAGAGCTTTTAAAGTCAATAGTATCGATTATCTCTTAAAACCAATCCAAAAGAAAGACTTGCAGCAGGCCATAACCAAATACGAGCACGCGCAAAGACCATTAAAACTACAAGAAGCTGCCTTGCAACTGTTATCTGATTTACAACAGGGTACTTCGCGTCAGGGCATATTGGTAAAGCAAGGCACCGGTTTTGAACGATTGCAAATAAGGGAATTATTGTACGCCTATTCCGAAGACAGTGTGACTTTTGGGGTAACGGCCACTAAAAGGTTCATCATTGATGAAACCATAGATCAATTAGCACCAACTTTGGATAGTTCTCAATTCTTTCGTATTAATAGAGGTCAAATCGTTGCCAAAGAAGCTATCCTTAAAATTGAGCGATACTTTAACCATAGACTTAAACTAAGTGTTACTAATAGCAAAACACAAGAGTTTATAGTAAGCAGGCCAAAAACAAAGGAGTTTAAAGATTGGCTCAATCGTTGAACCGTTCCTATTTTTAAGTAGTCTCTTGACCCTAAATGCAAAACATTCCTGCAAAGAGGCCTTTGCATAGTTTGAAAAGTGCATCACTTTTCCGCCCATTTTGCAAAGGTCTACCCTAGTCTTGTTTGAGATTATTGTACTTTTAGAACTGACTAACTTTTCAAAATAGAACAATGATAAAAATAGGTCGATACTTTGCCCTCTTGGGATTATGTTTGTTTGGCATATTCGGGTGCAAAGAGCAAAAAAAACCCACTGAAACCTTAAGCGAAGAAGATAAACTGGTGGAAGAGGCTTTAGCCATTCATGATCGAATACTAACCTTAGATACCCATGCTGATACACCTTTGCGGATGATTGAACCTGGTTTTGATATGGCAGAACGTCACGATCCCAAAGAGACGGGTTCTAAGGTGGATTATCCTAGGATGAAAGAAGGAGGATTAGATGCTATTTTCTTTGCCGCCTTTGTGGCCCAAGACATTCGCGATGATCCAGGTCATGAGCGTGCTAAAGCGCTATGTCTCCAAATGATAGACTCCATTGTAACCTCTACGGAACGCAATAAGGAGCAAGTTGGACTCGCGCTTGATCCCGATGATGCCTATGCGCTTGAGAAAGAAGGAAAACGGGCAATATATATGGGCATTGAAAATGGCTATCCCATAGGGGGTGATCTATCGAACGTGGAACTATACTTCGATAAAGGGGTACGATATATCACACTGGTACATGCTACCAATAATGACCTTGCCGATTCGGCTACCGACCCTGAAGGACCAGAGCATGGCGGTATCAGTTCTTTTGGAGCTGAAGTGGTTGGGGAAATGAATCACCTCGGTATTATGGTAGATGTTTCCCATGGTAATGATAGCGTGTTTTACGACGCTATAGCCCTCTCCAAAGCACCTATTATTGCGAGTCACTCCAATGCTAGAACAGTAACTGACCATCCTAGAAATATGACCGATGAGATGTTAAAGCTAATGGCGAAAAATGGCGGTGTGGTACAACTTACCATGTTATCCGACTACCTTCGGGATGCTCCCCCTAACGCGGCTAGAGATTCAGCCGTGGCGGCCTTAAGGGCTAGTATGAAACCAATAGGGGAGATGACTATGGAAGAACGTAAGGCCATGAGAAAGACCTTTCAAGCGCTTAACGACAAATATCCCGTGGCTCCCGCGACGGTAGCTCATGTCGCCGATCATATTGATCATATGGTGCAGGTCGCCGGTATCGATCATGTGGGGATTGGTTGTGATTTTGATGGTGGTGGCGGTATAGAAGGTGTTTTTGATGCAAGCGAAGTGATGAATATTACGATTGAATTGGTGCGAAGGGGCTATACCGAAGCAGAAATAGCAAAGATCTGGGGAGGTAATTTAATTCGTGTATTCAAAGAAGTTCAGGCCATTGCCCAGGATCTTCAAGCCCAAGACTTAAAGTAAGGATAGCAGAAAATCATGGTTTTGCGATTGGTGCTAATCTGGGTATTATTGGGCAGTATTGCAATGGCGAAAGCCCATCCCTTGCGGTTGTCTTTATGTGAAATAGATTACACTAAAGACAAACGATTGTTAACAATTCACCTTAAACTCTTTTTGACCGATGTCAATGAAGCACTGGTGTTTGACCCTAATAGCAAGGAACTTGCATTTTGTACTCCCCAAGAATCGGTAAAGGCGAATACGCTACTCTTGGACTATCTTAACCAGTATTTCTATGTTAAGGTGAATCAAAAACGCGTAAAACTTCGCATCAAAAAGAAAAGACTAGGAGGGGAAGGCGAGAACACAGCCCTTTGGGTGTATTTTGAATATCCGCTAAGTACCCCGGTAAAAGCTTTAGAAATCAAAAATGCTGTTTTTACAGATCTGTTTTTTGATCAAAACAATGTGGTCTACGTTCACGTCAATGGCAAGTCCAAAAGTTTAATGCTTAATAAGAAAACCGCAACCCACCGTTTGTACTATTAATATGCATCCTTTTGAGTTTTATTTAAAACTTGGTTTCGAACATATCTCAAATTTAGCGGGCTACGATCATATTTTGTTTTTGGTCGCCCTCTGTGCAGTGTATCGCATGGAACAATGGCGACATATATTGTTACTAGTTACTGCATTCACTATCGGCCACAGTGTAACGCTTGCTCTAGTTTCCTTAGAACTTTTTGCCATACCCTCTAAGATTATTAAGTTTTTGATCCCCGCGACCATTTTGGCCACAGCGCTGCACAACGTTTTGGTGCCAAAATCTAAAGAGCGTACTTGGAGAATGCGGCAAAACTATGCCATGGCCCTATTTTTTGGATTGATTCATGGGA
>JBCDGY010000157.1:0-7428 GCA_039414375.1 Bacteroidota bacterium
CTCCTGGTCATGAGGATATCCTTTTTTTGAATAGAAGGGGTAAAGGACTAACACGCGCTATGGTTTTTGCCATCATAAAAGCACTAACCCAAAAAATAGGATCCACCAAAAGTATTGGACCACATACTTTCCGACATTCTTTTGCTACCCATTTATTGAAAAATGGGGCCGATCTCAGAGCTATTCAACAGATGTTAGGTCATGAAAGTATTACGACCACTGAGATTTACGTCCATGTGAATCGGAAACACCTAGCAGAAGTTTTAACCAAATACCACCCACGAGCCCATTTTAAAAACCGCGACTAAAGGCAACTAAGGCTCTTGATAGACTTTTTTGAAAGGCCTTATGATTAAACGGGCTTCCCGATCGAACTTGACATAATTGTACACCCAATTCACAAAAACTACCAGTCGATTTCTAAAGCCAATCAAAAAATAGAGGTGTACGAACATCCAAACAAACCAAGCGAACACCCCTTGAAAACTGACTTTGGGTAAATCGGCCACCGCTTTGTTGCGTCCTATAGTAGCCATACTTCCTTTATCGCGATAATCAAAAGGGCGCAGTGGTTGCTCGTTGAGGAGTCGCACCAGATTTTCTCCTAGATTTTTTCCTTGTTGAATTGCGGGTTGGGCCATCATAGGGTGTCCATAAGGAAACTCCTCCGAAACCATGGAGGCAACATCTCCTATGGCAAAGATGTGGTCAAAACCTTGTACTTGATTATACTTGTTTACCAGTAATCGATTGGAGCGTGAAACCATCTCTTCACTATCCAACCCTTTTAAACCAACCGCCTTTACTCCTGCCGCCCAGATAAGCGTCGCCGTTTCGAAACGTGTATCACTATTCGTAGTTGCCAATTGCCCATCATAATCGGTAACCCTCAAATTTTTCCAGACATTAACGCCCAGTTGCTCTAAGAAATCTTCTGCCTTTTTAGACGCAATCTCACTCATAGCAGGTAATAGTCGATCTCCTCCTTGTACCAAGTTGATCTGTGCCCGCCTCGTATCTAAATCGGGGTAATCTTTGGGTAAAATGCCTTTTTTAATCTCTGCCAAAGCCCCAGCTAGTTCTACACCCGTAGGTCCGCCGCCTACAATTACAAAATTCATTAAGGCCTCACGGTCATGAAGATCATCGGTTAATAAGGCCTGTTCAAAATTTTCAAGAATCAAACTCCTTAAATTAAGAGACTGTGGAACCGTTTTCATCGCCATGCTGTGTTTGGCAATAGCGGTGTTACCAAAAAAGTTGGTTACCGTACCTGTAGCGACAACCAAGTAGTCAAATTTTAGCGCTCCAATAGTGGTTTTAAGGAGGTTTTTAGTCGTATCGACTTCGAGAACTTCGGTTAACCGAAAATAAAAATTAGGATATCCCTGAAGTACTTTTCGGATAGGGTAGGCAATAGAATCTGGCTCTAACCCTCCGGTGGATACTTGATATAGTAAAGGTTGAAAAGTATGGTAGTTATGCTTATCCATTAGCACCACCTGCAACTCTTGTTTACCTAACTGTTTAGCCAAGGCAATCCCGGCAAAACCACCGCCAATAATTACAACCCGCTTAAAACTTGATTGAGGAATATTCATACTTCAAGAATCTTATTCGTAAATGTACACAAATGCGTTTCTTCAAGCATAGCCTAGTATCCCTGAAAAAGTCTAGGTCCATTCAAATTATCGGAATTTGCGCTTTGCGTACCTTCTTTTCATACGAAGATCTCTTTAAAATTTGGAGGATTCCTATTAGTCAATAAGCACTATCTTAATAAATATCCTTTGTGCTTTAGTAAGCAAGATCAGAAAACATGTTCGTTCTTCGTTATCTTTTAAATGAACTCATTTAGACTTTTTGGATTAATGTGAAAATTTAGGATTTTTTGACCAATTGAAGGATTTTTTGAGTTGCATAGCAGTAGCTATGGAACGAAAAAAAGACAAAAAGTGGGCGAAAAAGTCCAATTTTTTAGCCAATTGAAAAAGTCTAAAGGAGTTCAATGTAACAAATGACTACTTTGGGCTACCAATGGTAAACTTAAGTCGCCAACCACACTTGAAAAAAGAACTGGAGCATCGATTTGTAACCGAATTAGAGAACAATCAAAATATTGTTCATAAGGTTTGTCGTTTGTATACGAATGATAGAGAGGCGCACAACGATCTTTTTCAAGAAATCACCATACAGTTGTGGAAAGCCTATCCTAAGTTTCGGGGAGATGCCAAATTCACGACTTGGATGTATCGCGTAGCGTTAAATACTGCTATAACCTTATATCGTAAGTCAAAAAGGCAACCCAAGACTCAGGATTTTGATTCCGTACTTTTTAAAATTCAAGCGGATGCTTATGACGACACCGAAGAACAACAATTGAAATTAATGTACGATGCTGTAAAACAACTGGGAGACATTGACAAGGCCCTGGTATTTTTATACCTAGAGGACAAATCATATAGCGAAATTTCAGAGACTTTGGGGATTACCGAAGTTAACGCACGGGTTAAAATGAACCGTGTAAAAAATAAATTAAGAACCCTCTTAAATCCTTGAAGCATGGATGAATTGGAACTCTTAAAAAAAGATTGGCAAAAACAAGGGGCGCAATTGCCCAAGTTAAGCTACGATGACATTTATAAAATGCTATGGCGCAAATCGCGTTCTATCGTTAAATGGATTTTTTACATCAGCATTGTAGAATTTTTATTTTGGATGGCTATCCGATTTATACCGGTACAAACAAACACCATAGCAGGGAAAGGTGCTACGTTTATGAGGATCACTGAAAATACGGTAGACGTTATTTTCTATTTGATCATTCTGTATTTTATGTATCGCTTTTATCACAATTATCGGAATATATCAGTCACAGATTCTGCAAAAAACCTGATGCAAAAAATCATTCAAACTCGTAAAACGGTGATGCGGTATGTTTGGTTTAACCTAGGGCTATTTGCCGTAACCTTTGTAGTCATCTTGCTAGAGGTACTAATTTTTAATCCCCCAACAGAACTTACAGAGCGGGTTGCCACAGCCAACTCTAGTTTGGTAACCTGGCTTTTACTAGGAGGCTTTTTTGTATTGGCGATGGTCTTTTTCGGGCTCTTACTTTGGCTTTTCTACCGCCTACTCTATGGCATTCTCTTAAAACAGTTGAATGAGAATTACCGTGAATTAAAAAAACTAGAGTTTTAATTTTTGTCTTTGTAACTGTACGCTCTTTTTTCGTGATCAGCTTCGTAAGCGGCTAACTCTTCTTCAGATATAACCCTTAAGAAAGAGGGGTGTTGTTCTATAGCATATTCTAGTTTCTCGATCACCTGTGCAATAGACTCATTATCGTAATCGATCTCTAAGGGTTCTTTAATTAGCATCGATTGTAAAATGCCTTTCTTTTTAATGTACAACCCCTTTTTATCAAACGAACGCCTAAAACCATCAATAACCACGGGTACTACAATGGGTTTGTATTTTTTGATAATATGCGCGGTTCCCTTGCGAAGCGGTTTCCAAGGTTTGGTTGTACCTTGAGGAAAGGTAATTACCCAACCATCGTTCAATGCAGTACCAATATTGGAAATATCGCTAAACTTTACAGGTCTATTGACTTCCTTACCATCGGAGCGCCAAGTTCGTTCTATACTGATGGATCCCGCGTAGGCCAATATTTTGGTTAACAGGCTTTTTTTCATAGTCTCCTTAGCTGCAACGTAGTAAATATTAAGCTTTGGGTTCCAGAGGTAGGCCATATTTCTAATATTATCTTCTCGACCACTGAGCGCTGCATTAAACACATGAAACATCGCGACTACATCAGCAAAGTAAGTTTGATGATTGCTTACAAAGAGTACATTGTTTTCTGGAAGATTTCTAATAATATCCGATCCCTCTATTTCAAGGGTGTTAAAACCTTTGTATCGGGAGTGTGTCATAAACCCCATAATGCGAATCAACCATGTCTTCAGGAAAAGATTATGGCCAAAGGGGGTTTTTTTAAAAAGATTCATAGTGCTCGACTAAAGAAGCGAAATTACAAAATCGGTGTTAAAGCACTTGCAGCAACAAATCGCGAACTTCACTTAACATCATAGCGGTAGCCCCCCATACGGTATAATTATTAAGGGAATAAGTGGGCACCGTGATATCTTTAGCATAAGAAGTACTTAATCGCTCATGTCCTTGATTCACCGAATCCAACAAGTCTTCTAAGCGTACCTCTACCAAAGCCTCTACCTCCCTTGGCTCCCTAATAAAAGGTTTGGGCTTGGTATAGAGTCCTAAAAAAGGGCTTACTCGGTAATTACTAGGGGGAATAAATACCTCTGTTAAGGCTTTTATCACATGTATATCCTTTTGGGGGACTCCAACCTCTTCAAAAGTTTCTCGTTTTGCGGTTTGCAGTAGATCTTGATCTTCTTGTTCCCATTTACCCCCAGGAAAACCTATTTGATGGGAATGAACACCAGCATATTTTTTGCGGAGTATCAATAACAAATGGGTACAGCCGTCCGATTTGGGATAAAAAAGTGCCATTACCGCTGCCTTTTTAGCTTGGGCAACAGACATCTGCCCATTTTCGCGAAGTACCTTACGCATCTCCGGTTCCATCTTAAAATGAGAAGCCTGACCCGGCAAGGGCATATTTTTTATTTTTACGACTTGTTCACTAAAAAGGGAAAAATTCATGCGGTTCAGTTACCAAATACTTTTAGCAAGTTCACTCCTATTTTTTGTAGCGGCCTGCGGACCTCGTAGTGAAAAGGTCCAAAAAACGGAATCTCTTCCTGCAATACCGCTTAACAAAGATACCGCAATAGCGGTTGATAATGCCAAAACCACAATACCTGAGGAAGCGGAAAAACCTCCCTTTAAATTAACAGAGGATACTGCCATTGATTTCTTCTTCGGATATGCCAAGGAAAATCCTAAAAACCAGGTTCGTCTAACCACCAATATGGGTAGCTTCACGGTTCAGTTATATGACAATGTGCCCTATCACAGGGCAAACTTTGTTTTTCTTGCAGAACAAGGGTACTTCAATCAAACACAGTTTCATCGGGTAGTACCAGATTTCATTATTCAAGGTGGTAATTCTGATGATAAGCAGACCAGTCAAAAACGCAAGGCTATTGGCAGGTATCTATTACCTCCCGATACTAAAAAAGGACACCGACACCATCGCGGTACCCTTTCTATGCCTAGTAGCGAAAGAGACAATCCCCATAAATTGGCTTCGCCTTATGAGTTCTTTATTGTTGTAACCCAACCGGGATCGTACCATCTGGACGGTAGCTACACCCCTTTTGGAAAGGTTATTGAGGGGATGGATGTGGTGGACAAAATCAATCAAGTACCCACCGATAAAGGAGAATGGCCTATGCGTAATGTATATATTGAAAAAGCAGAAGTGCTCTAATCTTTATTTTTTCGGTAGATATTGGGTAAAGAAATGGCAAACTTCACCGCTAACAATCGAATAACAATTACCACAAGAATAGCAATAATATAGCAGTACTTTTCAGATAGATGTAGTGCTTCAAGAAGGAAATAGGACAATCCACCTAGAATACAAGCAGTAGCATAAATCTCTTTTTTAAAAATAACAGGGATTTGATTGCACAATATATCTCGTATTACGCCCCCAAAACAGGCAGTCATAGTCCCTAAGGCAATACAAATTATCGGTAAGAGACCAACTTCTAAACCTTTTTCAATGCCAATCATAGTGAAAAGACCAATTCCCATAGTGTCAAATAGCAACAAGGACTTTCTCAAATATTTCAATCTAGTAGAAAAAAGGATCGCAAAAAATACGGTAATCACAATCACGATCATATAGGTAGCATCTCGCATCCATATCACTGGGACATTACCTATCAACAAGTCTCTTAAGGTACCACCACCTGTAGCAGTAACAAAGGCAATAATTAACACCCCGAACAAATCCAGTCGTTTGTCCATAGCAACTAAAACCCCTGAAATAGCAAAGGCCATGGTTCCTAAAATATCTAGTACTTGAAAAAACAAAAATATTGCGTATTGATTTCAACCTTTAACCAGTTCCCCAAGATTACTTAAACCGCTACCAAAGGGCAGGATTACAATATTATTACCAATTCAAGAGGTTGCAATTCCAAAAATTTTAAATACGAAGCGTATTTTATATTTTTCTGATGGGCAAAGATGTAAATTAGCACGCAACCTAAACCGTTAAACTATGAATTGGTACTTAAAAGTATTAAAACAATATGCTGACTTTAAAGGAAGAGCCCGAAGGAAAGAATATTGGATGTTTACCCTCTTCAACATTATAATTTTCGTTGTATTGTTCTTTATGGCAGGTACTCTTAGTAGCGTTATCGCCTCTGAAGATTTAATTTTAATCCCTGTAGTTTTATATTTTTTCTTCATGTTGATTCCCTTATTGGCCGTAACCGTTAGGCGATTACATGATCAAAATAAAAGTGGGTGGTTCTACTGTGTCAGTTTTATTCCCTTCATTGGAAGGATCTGGTTACTAATTTTAATGTGTACAGAAGGTACTGCAGGGCCTAATCAATATGGCCCGGACCCCAAAAATCCAGATACTGAATTAGATGAGATTGGCACTTTGGAAGTCTGACCGCCAAGGTGGAGCAACCTCTAAGTGTTTCTTACCCTTAAAACTGGGAAGCCATACTTATTTGGAGATTTTCACGTTTATTCAGCACTACGAATCGACAGTAATCAACTAAATAATAGAATATGAACTGGTATTTTAAAGTTTTAAAACAATACGCAGACTTTAAAGGTAGGGCAAGAAGGAAAGAATATTGGATGTTTTATCTATTTAACATGATCATAAGTATCGTTTTGGGTTTCTTGGATGGTTTGTTAGGAATGGAGGGTATTGGAATAGGCTTTTTCTATAGTTTGGCAGTATTAATACCGACCATAGCTGCAGGAGTGAGAAGAATACATGACGCTGGAAAGAGTGGATGGTTTTTATTAGTTCCTATATACAATCTTATTTTGCTTTGTACAGACAGTGAAGCAGGAGATAATAAATGGGGACCTAATCCAAAAAATCCAAATACGGAATTAGACGAAATTGGCGTTGCTGAAGCATAAAGACCAAACAAAAAATAAAACCAAAAAGACCTGGCAGAAGCCAGGTCTTTTTATTACAAGAGACCCTTGCAAAATTCAAAGTATGTGGAAACTTCAACGCCCGATGAAATTTTAACCCGCAGCAACCTACAGGTTGTGAGGACTTAAGATTTTCGAGAAGGAGGGTCTGTAAATTAAACTCTGTCTTTTGACTCAATCCCTTTGGGGCTAGCCCCAAAGGGATTAGTGTTTAATATCAGACCCTCCTTCTCGAAAATCTTAAGTCCTCACAACCTGTAGGTTGCTGCGGGTTAAAATTTCATCGGGCGTTGA
>JBCDGY010000158.1:0-7417 GCA_039414375.1 Bacteroidota bacterium
AATAGAACAAGCAGGTCAATAGGATACCAAATATTTGGGGATTTTTTCCCCGTAAGAGACCAGACCAATACACTTACAACAAGCTTACAGGAATTATTGAATAGTTAAAATTGAAAAAACATGAATGCAACAGAAACACTGGTAATCCCAGAAGCTTATCAAATAAAAGAAACTATAGATCAGCGGCACTATTTAATCAATGGGGAACTTAAAGAATGGGATGGAGATACTTCCGAAGTCTATTCTACCATTTCTTCCACAGCAGATTATCAAAAAACATTGCTAGGTAGTATCCCAACAATGGGAGAACCGGAAGCACTAGAGGCCCTTGAGGCTGCCACCAACGCTTGGGATCAGGGAAAAGGAGTCTGGCCTACTATGAAGGTACAAGACCGGCTGGAGTGCATGGAGGCTTTTGTAAAAAAGATGGAGACCAAACGGGAGGAAGTTGTAAAACTTTTAATGTGGGAAATTGGAAAGAACAAACCAGATTCTTACAAAGAGTTCGACCGTACCGTGGAATACATCTATGATACTATTGAAGAGTACAAAGAGTTGGATCGTAGCTGTGCTAAGTTTGTAAAGCACGACGGGGTTTATGCACAGATACGTCGCGGACCGCTTGGCGTGGTGTTGTGCCTAGGACCTTACAATTATCCCTTAAATGAAACTTTTGCGCTGTTGATTCCGGCTATCATAATGGGGAATACCTCCATTTTTAAGCCAGCTAAGCATGGCGTGTTACTTATTACCCCCTTATTAGAAGCCTTTCAAACTAGTTTCCCAAAAGGAGTAGTAAACATTTTATTTGGTAGGGGTAGGGCAGTAGCGGGCCCAATAATGAAAACCGGTAAAGTAGATGTGTTGGCACTTATTGGGAATAGTAAATCTGCCAACGCTTTGCAGGAACAACATCCAAAAAGCAATCGGTTGCGATTGGTACTAGGGTTGGAAGCCAAGAATCCAGCGATTATCCTACCTGATGCCGATATGGATTTAACGGTAAAAGAAGTTATTGCAGGGACCACTTCTTTTAATGGTCAACGTTGTACAGCACTCAAGGTGATTTATGTGCATGAAGACATCAAAGAAGATTTCCTTAAAAAATACAGTGAGGCTATGGATGCGCTTCCTTTTGGAAATCCATGGGACGAGGGAGCCAAGCTAACCCCCCTACCAGAGCCGGGTAAACCAGAATACATCCAAGATTTATTGGAAGATGCATTGGCCAAAGGAGCTAAAGTATGGAATAAAAAAGGTGGAAAACAAACCGAGAACTTCGTTTGGCCTGCTGTTTTGCATCCTATTACGAAAGACATGAAGGTGTATCAAGAAGAACAATTCGGGCCTATTGTACCTGTTGTTTCTTTCTCTGATATCTCACAACCTTTAGATGATATGGCAGAGAGCAATTACGGGCAACAGGTAAGTCTATTTGGTAAAGACGTGTATTCGCTATCACCATTAATTGATACCTTGGCAAACCTAGTTTGTAGGGTGAACCTCAATAGTTCGTGTCAACGCGGGCCGGACGTGTACCCTTTTACAGGGAGGAAAGACTCCGCACAATCCACGCTAAGTGTATATGATGCCCTTCGATCTTTCAGCATTCGCACCTTTGTTGCTTTTAAAGACAATGAACTGAACAAGCATACCATAGAACAATTATTGGAAGCCAAAGTGAGTAACTTTTTAAGTACTGACTATATTTTGTAGGCCGTTGGTTTATTGGTTTGCTTCAATGCAAAGAAGAGTTTCTTTGATTTAAATAATTATCATGAAATATAAATATATAGTATTGTTGACATTGGCCTTTGTTTCTTGTGCCGAACTACAACAAGTTGTTAATAATTTGCCGTCTGGTGCCGTTACGGAAACTGAAATGGCCTCTGGACTAAAACAGGCTTTAGAACTCGGCGTTTTAGAAGGAGTCTCCCTATTGAATAAAGAGGACGGGTACTTTAAAGATGAAGCCGTTAAGATATTGTTGCCCGAAGAATTAAAAAAAGTAGATGGTGCATTGCGTAAAATAGGGCTTTCTGGTTTAGCTGATGAAGGTCTTAAAGTACTGAATAGGGCAGCGGAAGATGCGGTGTCTGAAGCCAAACCCATATTTGTAGGGGCTATAAAGGAGTTTACCTTTGCTGATGCCAAAAGGATCCTGACCGCTACGAATGATCTGGAGGCAACGAACTACTTACAAACTAAAACCGTTACACAGTTGAGCACTGCTTTTGCACCGAAAGTGAGTACTTCCCTAGATAGGGTGGGGGCCAATGCGGTATGGGAGCGTTTGATTACCAAATATAATAGCTTGCCATTGGTAAAGCCTGTTAACCCTAATCTAACCGCCTATGTTACAGAACAGGCAATTAAGGGATTGTTCGTGAAAGTAGGCAATAAAGAAAAAGAAATTCGAAACTCCGTAGGGGCTAGAACAACAGCCTTGCTGCAACGGGTATTTGCCTTGCAATAGATTAGTGTGGTTAGCTAATGTAACCCCATAGTGCGCTATCTTGAATAAGTTGGGCATACGCTTTTCGAATAGCAGCGTTTACCAGTTGTTCTAGTTTGGGATCTTCTTTCAATAGCTGAACGGCCTTAGCGCGTGCTAATTTTAAAATAGGATTGTCTTTTACAATATCCGCAATCTTTAGATTTAAGAGGCCACTTTGTTGTGTACCCATTAAATCTCCGGGACCTCTAAGTTTAAGGTCTACTTCGGCAATTTCGAAACCATCGTTGGTACCACACATGGTTTCCAATCGTGTTTTTCCATCTGCGGATAGTTTGTGACTGGTCATTAACACACAATAGCTTTGTTCCGCACCGCGTCCTACCCTTCCGCGAAGTTGGTGCAGTTGCGAAAGCCCAAAACGTTCTGCACTCTCTATAATCATTACCGAGGCATTAGGTACATTAACACCAACTTCAATTACCGTAGTGGCCACTAATATTTGGGTAGTACCACTAACAAAGCGTTCCATCTCATGATCCTTGTCTGCAGCTTTCATTTGCCCATGGACAATGGATATTTGATAATCGGGAGTCGGAAATTCTCTAGAAATACTTTCATGGCCATCCATCAGGTCTTTATAATCCAAAGCTTCACTTTCCTGTATCAATGGATAAACCACATAGACCTGTCGGCCCTTTTTAATTTGATCCCGCATAAATCCAAATACCTGTAAACGGTTGCTGTCATAGCGGTGTACGGTTTTAACTGGTTTTCTGCCAGGCGGTAGTTCATCGATCACAGAAATATCCAAATCCCCATACAGACTCATAGCTAAAGTCCTTGGAATAGGGGTTGCCGTCATTACCAAAATATGGGGTGGCACTTCATTTTTGTGCCATAATTTAGAACGCTGGGCTACCCCAAAACGGTGCTGCTCATCCACAATAGCCAATCCGAGATTTTTGAATTGTACTTTATTTTCCAAAACGGCGTGTGTACCCACAAGAATGTTGAGGTTTCCATTTTCCAGTTGGTTGTGAATCAAAGTGCGCTCTGCTTTCTTCGTGGACCCTGTAAGTAGTGCTATCTTTAGATCCATAGGGGCGAGCAAGGCTTTAAGACCAGCATAATGCTGTCTCGCCAAGATTTCCGTAGGCGCCATAAGGCAACCTTGATAGCCATTATCAATAGCCAATAATAAGCATAGTAATGCTACAATGGTTTTTCCAGAACCTACATCGCCCTGTAACAAACGGTTCATTTGGGCCTTACTCCCCATATCATTCCTGATTTCTTTAACCACTCGTTTTTGGGCTTGTGTTAGTTTAAAAGGGAGGTGATTGGCAAAAAAGGTATTAAAGTTTTCACCTACTTCAAGAAAGGGTAGTCCTTTAATTTTTTGCTTGCGGCGTACCTTTTTGTACAGCAATTGCAGCTGAATAAAGAATAGCTCTTCAAACTTCAACCTAAATTGCGCTTTCGCTAAGAGCTGCTGGTCTTTAGGAAAATGGATGTTTAATAAGGCATCACTTTTGGACAATAAACGCAGTTCTTCTAACAAGGGGGATGCCAAGGTCTCTTCAAAATGGGCTCTGGTTTCTAGGAATAGCTGTTGTACCAGTTTACCAATAGCCCTATTGGTAATGCCACGTGCTGCCAATTTCTCGGTGCTAGGATAAATGGGTTGCATTTTAACTTTAAGTCCTGCTTCATGCGCTTCTTTCAGTTCCATTTCTGGATGTGGCATGGACCAATGACTTCCATAGCGGTTAACCTTCCCAAAAATCACGTAGGGTTCATTAATCTTGATATTATCTCGTATCCATCGATGTCCCCGAAACCAAACTAGTTTTAATGTTCCAGTATCGTCAATAAAAGAAGCTTCTAATCGTTGCCCGCGTTTTTGATCTACCATTTTTAGATGGACTACTTTACCAACAATTTGTACATGAGCATTGCTATCTTGTAATTGGGCTATTTTATAGTATTGGGTTTTATCGAGATAGCGATTGGGATATAGTTGTAAGAGTTCTCCGAAGGTTGTTATACCCAGCTCAGCCTTAAAAACAGTCGCTTTTTGAGGCCCAACACCTTTTAGATACGCCAAGGGCGTTTGTAAAACACCAGATCGCATCCCACGAAAATAGCTAAATTGGACCGAGTTTTGAGGTAATTGCTAATGATGAGACTACTATTATTTTGCGCTTTACTATGGACCGTGCCCACGGTGTCCCAACAATATCCCAAGGTGGATTTTACACACATTGCGGCAGAAATCATTCCTGTGGCAAGCGAAAAGCAAATAAAGGGTACCGTGCGCTATGCGTTTACGTTGAATAAAGCAGTCGATTCTATTGCCTTAGACGCGGTTCATATGAGTGTAGATACCATATCCCTAAATGGGGTAGCGATTTCTTTTACGAATACCAAGAAACAACTACGCTTTAAGGCTCCTCGAACTCTGGGAAAACATCAATTGAAAATTACGTACCATACCTTTCCTAAGCAGACCGTCTATTTTTTAGGGTGGGACGATACCGTTAAAGGCAATGAAGAAATATGGACGCAAGGACAAGGGAAATATACCAGTCATTGGTTACCCAGTTTCGATGATATGAACGAAAAAGTGATCTTTGATTTATCCTTTAAGGTTCCCGCGGATATGGTCGTTATCGCTAATGGGCAGCAAAAGGAGACTGAGCAACTAGGAGATCAAAAGTGGGTTCATTTTACAATGAAGTACCCGATGAGCAGCTATTTAGTCGCTTTTGTTGTTGGTAATTTCAACAAAGTAGCGCTGCAATCGAGTTCCAAAACTCCATTAACACTCTATTATCAAGAGAAAGATAGTCTTCGTGTGGAGCCTACATACCGGCATATGAAGCTGATCTTTGATTTTTTGGAAGAGGAAATTGGCGTATCCTACCCTTGGTACGATTACAAACAAGTACCTGTTCAAGATTTTTTATACGCCGGTATGGAAAATACCACCTGTACTGTTTTTTCTAATCAGTATGTTGTGGATTCCACCGCATTTGTTGATAAAAATTATATCAATGTCAATGCGCATGAATTGACGCATCAGTGGTTTGGTAATTTGGTGACTGAGGTTGATGGCAATCACCACTGGCTACACGAGGGTTTTGCAACTTACTATGCGTATTTAGCGGAGCAAGCCATTTTTGGAGACGATTACATGTATTGGAGGCTGTACAAAACAGCCAGAACCTTGGGTACCTTATCTGATGATGGTAACGGCGAGGCTTTGACAGACCCAAAAGCGTCCAGTCTTACCTTTTACGAAAAGGGAGCGTGGGCCTTACTGTTGCTGAGAGTACAAATTGGCGACAAGGCTTTTAAGACAGGGATTAAAAGCTATTTGCACAAATATGCATATCGCAATGTTACCTTGACCAATTTTTTAGACGAAATGGAACTTGCTTCGGGCCAAGATTTAACTGCTTTTCGAGAAGAATGGTTAGAAGGTACTGTATTTCCTTCAGAAAAGGTCATGGCTTTATTGCAGCAGCAAAGTCCTTCTTTGCAGGCTTATTTCAACTTAAAAGGTGGTAGTGCGCAAAAGGTCGGAATCGACAAGGTTAAAACTATCTGGGAAAATACCAAGGCTATTCCTTTAAAACGGCAATTGCTTTTAGAGTATCCAGAATTGGTGTCGGCAACCTGGTTACAACAACAGATCTTAGAAGAGCCGCTGCTAGTAAGGCAGGCTTGGGCTGATTTGGTCCCTAAAGTATCTGCAACACTACGCCCCATTTTTGAAACACTTCTCAATGATCCTAGTTATCAAACCCAGGAGGTTGTATTGTTTAAACTTTGGGAGGCCTTTCCAGATCAACAAAAATTATATTTGGACCGTAGCGCTGATTGGCAAGGTTTCCCGAATTTGAACCTCAAGCAACTTTGGCTTGCCTTATCTTTAGTTACGCCGGGCTATCGGACCTCGCAAAAAGGTATCTTTTATGAAGCGTTAAATGGATATACCGCACCTTACTTTAATTTTGAAATACGATTGTTAGCTTTTCAATACCTGCATCAAATCAATGCTATGAGTGATGTTGCTCTTAAAAACTTAGTCTTAGCCCGCAACCATCATGTATGGCAGTTTAAAAAATCATGCCGTAGTCTCTTGCGGAAAATTTATGGTACTCCTGATGGTAAAAGCCGTTTAGATACGCTAATAACTACCCTCGCCAAAGAAGAACAAGAATCCCTCTTAAAACTACTACAAGCATGAGGGCTTTGGTGATTTCAGGAGGTGGTAGTAAAGGAGCTTTTGCTGGAGGCGTGGCCCATTATTTAATGGAAGAGGCCAAAAAGGAATATGACATCTTGGTCGGTACCTCTACCGGGAGCTTACTGATTTCTCATTTGGCCTTGGGGAAAATTGATAAGATTAGGAGCATTTATTCTTCTGTAAATCAATACAGTATATTCAATAATTGTCCGTTTATTATCAAGCGTAAACACGGTTCAGACATCATCACCATGAACCACTGGAACATTGTGAAAAACTTTATTCGCGGTAAAAAGACTTTTGGAGAAAGTGAGAACTTACGCGAACTTATAGGGAATAGCATCACCAAAGAAGAGTTTGAAACGCTTAAAAATGGTCCAAAAGATGTCGTCGTTACTGTTTCTAATCTCTCTTTAAATCAAGTAGAGTACAAGTCGATTAACGATTTTGATTATGAAACTTTCTGTGATTGGATATGGATTTCTTCCAACTACACGCCATTTATGAGTTTGGTGCGTAAGGATGGTTGTGAGTATGCCGATGGCGGATTGGGTAGCTTGGTCCCCATTGAGGAAGCCATCAAACGCGGAGCTACTGAAGTAGATGTGATAGTATTGCGAACAGAGGTCAGCTACTACAATCGCATGCCCTCTCGCAACCCCTTTGAACTACTAACAGGAATGATGGGATTTATGCTAGACCGT
>JBCDGY010000159.1:0-7331 GCA_039414375.1 Bacteroidota bacterium
CAATGGTGGATCGGTAAAAGCGGTGAAAGGCTCATTTAAAAAACCGACAAGGGCAACATCTTGTGGTATTTTGAAATGATGTTCTTTTAACACCTGCATAGCCCCCATTGCCGCGTAGTCACTCGCTGAGAATATGGCATCAAATTGTTCCCCTGATTGTATCAGTTGCTTCGTATGGGTTTGCCCATCTTCCAGCTGAAGATTGCCACTACAAACAAGCGCGGAGTTTAAGGGAATACCATGGTCTTCTAGGGCTGAGGCATACCCTCTATAGCGGTCTTTGTAAATTGCAATTTTACGTTCTGTAGTGAAGTGCGCAATTCTCGAACAGCCTTGTTCTATAAGATGCGAAGTAGCTAGATAGGCGCCTTGGTAATCATCAATAACTACCTGACTAGTTTGTAGCAAAGGTGTCGTTCTATCAAAAAGCACCAAGGGTAGTCCACGTTCTAAAACCTGTTCAAAATGTTCAAAGCGTTGGGTATTCTTACCTATGGAGGCTATAACACCGTCAACCCGGGTGTTTAAAAATGTTCTTATGGCACTTTCTTCATTTTGTAGTTGTTCGTTGGATTGACTAATAATGACCCTATAGTCTAAAGAATTGGCCACTTCTTCCACCCCTTTGATAATGGAAGAGAAAAAAGCACGATTAATAGAAGGAACTAGCATACCAATTAACTGTGTTTTGCCACTACGCAGGGCTGAAGCCACTTGGTTGGGTTCATAATTTAAAGCTCGAGCGGTTTTTAGGACTGCCTTTCGAGTCCGTTCACTGATCCGCGGATTCCCATTAAGCGCTCTTGATACCGTGGAAGCGGTAACATTAAGTTGCTCTGCGATATCGTGTATGGTTGTTTTTTTGGATGGCTCCATCTACTTGAAAAAAGAAAGTAATAATACTTAAAATCCCACTATTGAATGTAATCGATTGCGCAATTTATTCAATCTCTTGTGGTTATGATAATATTTTTAAAGGTCACTAAACTATTGTTATTTAAAGTGTTAATTTATGATTTTAATTTAGTTTTTACACTAAATATTTGCGAATTTAATATTTCTGTACTATTTATGCAATCGATTGCACAAATGAATTACAAAAACTAAAGTACAGCGTTATGAAGAAGTTAATCATAGCCAAAAGTTTCCCTCTAGCATTAATAACAGTATTAGCTTATTTCCAAGGTCGGTCTAACACGATCTCCGACCCAATCTCCGAATTACATTACCAACAAGAGTATGGCAACCTTAGTGGTCGTATTCTGGGTACCGCAGGGGAACCTTTGCCTGGGGCCTCTGTTGTAATCCGTGCTTTGGTCGTTGGCGCCAGCTCTTCCTTAGATGGTTTATTCACCCTCTCCCGAGTGCCTTATGGTACACATGAGCTTGAAGTAAGTTATATTGGCTTCGAGCCTTACAAGACAACTATTGAATTGAATGAAGCATTTATTGCATTGGGCGATATTACCCTAAAGCCTGCAGTTAATGCGCTTGGAGAAGTGATTATCACAGGAAGTTTAGAGGGCCAGCAACGGGCTTTTAATCAACAGAAAAATGCAGATAACATCAAAACTATTGTATCGTCTGATTTAATTGGTCGCTTCCCAGATATCAATGTTGGGGAGGCGATGCAGCGCATTTCGGGAGTTACCATAGAGCGCGACAATGGTGAGGGTAGTATTGTAAAGATTAGGGGTACTCCGCAAAATTTTACAACCGTTTCTATCAACGGCGAGCAAATCCCTACAACAGACGAAGGTGGTGGTAGAACGGAAGGTTTGGCCTTGATAAGTGCAGATCAGTTGGCTTCTATTGAAGTAAGTAAAGCCATTACTCCCGACATGGATGGAGACGCCGTGGGGGGTGCTATTAACCTAATAACGCCCACGGCCGCCACTTCGGAAGGGAGAGTTAGAGGAACCTTAGGTGGTGGATATAACGACCTTTTTCAACGGGGGAGTCAGCTATTTCGTTTAAAATACGACCAGCGCTTTGCGGATAATAAGTTTGGTATTTTACTTGGGGGTAGCTATTACAATACGGTAAATGGGGAAGAACGCTTTGAAGCGACTTACCGAGACCGGCGAATAGGGGATTCGGACGATCCCAATTCTTTTAATGCCTCTGTTATTGACGACTACAGATTACGTCCCTTACTCAATGAAAGAACCCGAATAGGCGTGAATGCTACTTTGGATTACCGTTTTAGTGATAATTCACAATTCATCTTTAAAGCCATTTACAATAAAATGGAAGACGAATCCCTACGCCGACGTATTCGTTTTCGACCTCGAAATAATTACAACGATCCCTTGAATCCTAATGTAGCAGGTCCAGATAATGATGTAAGGGTTAGAAGAGACATTAATGATCGGGTTATTGATCGAGAAAATATCACCCTTACTTTTGATGGTAAACATCAGTTAGGTTCTTTCGGTAAAATCGATTATGGGGTTAATTACACACGCTCAGAGCGGGTGCTGCGTAGCGATCGTTTTGTATTCCGAGAACGTGATCTTACCCTTGAGCAAACACGGGATGGGGATTTCACTATTTTTTCTTCTCCAGATTTTGATTTTGAGAACTACGCCGCTTATGATTTTAATGCCTTTCAACAAGATAAACCCATCCTAAACCGTGGTAACAATACTGTGGCTAAACTGAATATAACAGTCCCTTTTACCGTGGGTAAAAATCGTGGGGAAATCAAAACGGGCGGTAAATATCGTGATTTGGATAACCTACGGAGACGAACAACGGTCGAGTTCAATGAGTTTAACGGCCCTTACAATTTAACCCAGGTTTTTGACAATAACAGCAGTTCCATTTTTGATGGACGCTATCAAATGGGTAGATTCCCAGATCCAAGAAGGGCTATGCAGCACTTTAATGAGAATAGAGGGGCTTATGAATTCGATGAAAATGCCTCTAGAATCAATAGCGAGAGCTTCTTTTTCAATGCCGGTGAAGATGTATATGCCGCCTATTTACAGGGGAAAATACAGCTTAATAAATTTCGAATCTTAGTAGGAGTACGCTATGAAAGAACAGAAGTGAACTACGATGCACTTCGTTTGGAAATTGAACCACCAGCGGCCGACGATGCGCCTGCAGTACCGCTTTCTTCCGAACCGGTGTTTGGGAGTAATTCCTATGACTTTTTGTTGCCCATGCTTCATCTCCGATACGAAGTAAACAACCGAACCAATATCCGATTTGCATATACCCAATCCTATGCACGACCTGAACTTCAAGACCTGGTGCCTTCTCAAAATATCAATTTTGCCGATCAATTATTAACTACAGGAAATCCAAACTTACTGCCAGCCAGTGCCGACAATTTAGACCTTCTCTTTGAATCTTATTTAAAAGGAGCAGGCATTATTTCTGGAGGTATCTTTTATAAGCGAATAGAGAATTTCATTTTTGATCAACTTTCTAATGCAGATTTTAACAATGAGGTGTTCTTGCAAACCGAACCGGTAAATGGAGATCAAGCTGATCTTCTCGGTGTGGAACTCAATTTTACGAAGAAACTTGATTTTCTGCCCGGGGTGCTTTCAGGTTTGGGTGTTTTCCTGAACTATACCTATGTAGATTCCAGTAGTAGTTTTGAATTTTTTGATGAAGACTCTGGGGAAACCTTTGTTAGAGACGATGTCTCTTTTGTAGGTCAAGCCGATAATGTGTGGAATGCCGCCTTGTCTTACGATCTGGGTGGATTTAGTGCACGGGCCTCCTTAAATTATAATGGCAGATCCCTGTTAAGTTTTTCTAATGATCCCGCTCAGGACTTTTTTCTAGAAGAACGTTACCAATTGGATATCAACGCCTCACAAAAAATCAGTGAAAACCTGACCATTTTTGCGGAATTTGTGAACCTTACCAATGAGCCAAACCTTGAATTCCAATCTGTAAGAAGTCAAATTACCAATTATGAAATCTACGATTGGTCCGCTCGATTTGGTTTAAATTTTAAATTCTAACACAGTCATGAAAACAAAGCAACTTTTAAAAAACATAAGCTTCTTTTTGCTGTTTGCCGTAATCCTTTGTTCTTGTAACGACGATGATGAAGAGGTTACCCCACCCGTGTTTGATGCACCAACCATAGATTTATCTCAAGACAGTGGGGAATTTAGAATTGGGCAAACGATACGGCTTAATGTAGCGTATGAAGCGTCCGCACTCTTCAGAGAATTTGTAGTACTTCGTGGCACCACCGTTGTTGAGCGTATTACCTATCCTGATAGAACTTTAGGTGAAGACAATTATACTTTGGAATTTTTGATCGACGAAAGTTTATTGGGAAGTACCCAAACCTTTACGTTCTCTATAACCGATACGCTGGGGGAATCTGTAAGCGCCACGTTCACCGCAACGGTTTCCGAAGTAGCGCCCACTTATCAGATTCGAGATATCGCACTTAACGGTACAAATTTCAAGCAGGTTACCGGGCGCATTAATTTCGATGAAACGTTCAACAACGAGGATTTATGGTTATTCAAAGGAGAAGTAACGGTGGAAGATATTGCCACGCTTACCATAGAAGAGGGAACTGCTGTTTTTGCTCGGGATTCCGTGGCTGCTCCTTTGCTGGCCGATTCAGATTCGATTACAATTCCTGGTAAACTTCAGGTACAGATTGGCGGTACTTTGCTTGCTGAGGGAACTGCCGAGGCGCCTATTGTTTTCAATACGATTAATGCAGCACCCAACCAACCCGAAGCACCTGAGCCAGGGGACTGGGAAGGGGTAGAGCTTTTAGGAGATGATACCCCTGAGGGCAACTCAGGTATCTTAAAATACGTGCGTATTGAAAATGGGGGCGACGGAGACGAACCCCTACAATTGCGGCAAGTAGGTGGTAATACCCTTATCGACTTTGTACAAGTGCACAATGCCGATGATACAGGCATTCGCATGCGTGGAGGCTATGTAAACCTCAAGCATATTTTAATAACCAAACCCGACGATCGGGGTATTCGCTACAGCGATGGTTGGGAAGGCAATGGGCAGTTTTGGGTAGTGGTCACCGATGTGGATGATAGCATTGGTTTAAATGGGAGAGATTCAGATGATTCGCCAAGAAATTCAGATGCGATCATGTCCAATATCACACTAGTAGGTCCCTTTATTACAGGAGATGGCGCAGGAGATACCGAAGGGGTACAACTTAGGGATGGTGCCAAAGGGGAGTTCCACAATACCGTTGTCACTGGATTTGATAACTCTTTTCGCAATAGAAGTGAGGATGGTGATATGATTGTCAAGAACTCCATTGTATTTGGCAACGGATCAGATGGTGATGACGATGGTTTACACAGTAGTATAAGAGATGCGTATCGCGAAGCGGTCAATAATAATTCCGAAGATCCCATAACCCTTGCGGATACCTTTATTGGTGTAGGAACAGCTAATGCCTCCGATGCCGCTTCGTTGGGAAGTTTTTTTGATGCCGTTAGCTATGTCGGGGCAGTGGCACCAGATAACGATTGGACGTTGGGTTGGACCCTCAATTTTGATGGTACCCCACGAGAATAGTAATTTGTTGAAGTAGTTTAGTTTAGTTTTTGAAATAGTTGTTAATGAATAGATCAGAATTCCTTACATCAATTTCAACGGCAGCCCTAGCTCTAGGGCTGCCTTTTCCCTTTTGGTGCCAAAGATCTCAAGAGAATAGCCTTGGCTATCAGTATAAGGATATGGCGAGGGATGATGACTTCATTATCAAAAGTATCGACACTTTTTTGCTGCGTAAAGCATTGTTTGTTTCAGTAACCCTTAATAATGGTCTTAAAGGGTGGGCCGAGGCCATGCCAAACAACAAGCACGGTTCGCGTATACTTATCGAAAAGACCTTAAAAAACTATTTCGAGGGAACCAATATTTTCGATGTTGAAAAAACATGGGACCACTGCGTACAATCGGAATACGACCTAGGTCCAGGAGGGTTGTTTACCTATTCGCTATCTGGAATCGATTGTGCCATTTATGATGCTATGGGTAAAGCTACCCAAAAACCCGTCTACGCCCTATTGGGAGGTAAGTTTCGGGATTCCGTTGAAATATATGCTAGTTTCACGCGCGATGTCTATGGCACACCAGAGCAGGCCGCTAGTAAGGCCAAGGAATTAGTAGCAGAAGGCTATAAAACCCTTAAGTTTAGAATGCGATGGGGATTAGAAAATCAAGATCCACCAAATGATAATACCGTTGATTTTGCAAGGGCATTACGGCAGGCTATAGGCCCGGACATACGTCTAGCTATGGATGCCAATATGGGACATTCTAGAAAAAGAGCGATTGAGTTAGGTAAACAATTAGAAGCCTTTGATTTGGCATGGTGGGAAGAGCCCACGGCCCCTTATGATTATGAAGCTATTAGGGCTGTTGTGGAATCTGTTGCTATCCCCATGGTTTATGGGGAGCATGCGTACACCGTAGCACAAATTGATCATTTACTGCGTTATGGTGGCTCTTGGGCAGTGAATCCAGATCTATTAAAGTGCGGTGGCTTTACTGCAGGAAAACGGATTGGAGACTATATCAAAAAACGCAACGTAAAACTAGTTGCTCACAATTCCAGACCTTCGCTAAGTACTGTTTGCATGTTGCATTGGGTTTGTGCTACCGAAATGGCCACCCTACCACAAGAATTTGCGCTTCGCGAAAAAGCACCGGCTGCCTTTGATTGCCTTTCCGGTTTCCCAGAATTCAAAGGAGGCCGATTGTATATCTCCAACCGACCAGGACTGGGCGTTGAAGTGGATGAAGAGCAGGTGAGGGCATACGATAAAAAGTATACCAAATGAGGTTTCTCGTAATCCTGTCAATCATTACGGGTATTGGGTTGTGTTCCTGCGCAGAAAAGGAAACCAAAGTTTTCAATATTATCGATTTTGGAGCTGTCCCCGATGGAAAGACCCTAAACACCAAAGCTATACAAACCACCATTGACAAGGCCTTGGCCGCTAAAGGCACCATTGTAGTGCCAAAAGGTACTTTTTTAACCGGAGCTTTAACGCTTGGGCCTTTTATTATCTTGGAATTGGAAGAGGACGCTACTCTTTTGGCGAGCCCTAACATAGAGGACTATCCAAATGAAGTTTTTATTTCCGCTCCTTTTGCCGATGGTTTGACCCTAAGTGGAAAGGGAACCATCAATGGCAACGGAACGGCCTTTTTTGATGACAATTGGAAATTCACCGAACGACCTGAACCTTGGATTGTTATAAGCGATGCAAAAGACGTAAGTGTGAAGGGAATTCAATTTGAAAACAGTCCTTCTCATACCTTGAATTTCAATTTTTGTGATGGTGTCATTGTGG
>JBCDGY010000160.1:0-7308 GCA_039414375.1 Bacteroidota bacterium
CGCCAATAATTTTAAAGGGAATCCCAGAAATAGTGATAAATTCTCCTAAAGGGCTATCCAAATCTCCAAAAACATCTGTTCGGATCTTTTTACCGATAACCGCCACTTTAGCTGTTGCCTTTTCGTCTAAATAGTTGATAAAACGACCTTCTATCATATCGGCATTTTCAATAAATTGAAAATCGGCCGCTACCCCTTGTACCCCATAGACCAAAGACTCCTTCCCATAATTGACTTGCACATCCCTTACAAACATCCTCGGAGAACCGTACTCTATAGTCTCTTGGCTTTGGGCTTTGGTAAGATCAAAATTTTCGTTGGTCAATTGTATGCGCCTACCGGGATTCATCCCTTTGTGCTCTTTGGAAGTAACTCCAGGCCATACCCAAATACTAGTAGCAGCATCTTGCTCAAACTCTTGTTGGATACCGTTCTGCATCCCTTGTCCAAAGCCCAGTAAAATAACCAAGATAAAGATCCCAGAGGCTACTGAAAGACCTGTTAAGAAGGTACGCAGCTTATTCTTTTGGATGGTATCAAAGATTTCTTGCCACCTTTCGATGTCGAACATGAGGTCGGTTTTTGATTGGTGACGTACACCAATGTGTACGCACATAGGACTAAAACTAGACCAAAATGTTACAGTTGTTCCTTAAATTTTTGATAAAATGGTGCTAACTCCTTAGTTTTCTGTACACCAGATAGCCCAATCCCCCTACCAAAACATAAGGGACGGCCATCAAATAAACGATACCATTGTTAATTCCTTCGGCCTGCGAATTATCTGCTTCGCTTTCCAGAGCGGCTCGACACATGGCACACTGCGCCTCTGCCCAAAGCGGAACCAGCACCAAAATCAATGACAATACTATTACTTTGTTAATATGCATAATAAGGCGAAATCATAAGATAAACGACTACCCCGGTAATGGCAACGTACAGCCAAATGGGAAAAGTGTATCGCGCCCATCGGCGGTGGGCCTCAAAGTCTTTTAGATATGCTTTGCTGTAGGTGATCAATACTAAAGGAATTACTGTTATGGAGAGTACGATATGAGAAATTAAAATAATGAAATACAAATACCGAATAAAACCTTCACCTCCGAAAGGAGTAGAATCTGAGGTCATGTGATAGGCTACGTACATCACCAGAAAGGCAACAGAAAGCACAATACAAGACGTCATCAGCTTTTGGTGCAGCTGTTGCTTGCCTTGTTTTATCGCCAAAAGTGCCATAATAAGCAACACTGCGGTAAGACCATTTGTGGTGGCGTAGATAGGCGGTAAAAAAGCTAGTGGTTCGGCATCGGGAATACGATAGCCAAACAGCAGGGCTACAACCAAAGGAACCGCTATAGACAATATAGTTATCCAGGTCTTTATACGCTTTTCTCTATGTGGCGTAGTTTCTATGGTATTCATTCCGATAGTAATTTTTGAATGTCTTCTTTGAGCATCGTTATCTGTTGTGGCTCGCCCGCCTTATTGGTGCCTTGGGCCTCAGATACCGTACCCCTATAATAAATTAGGGGATTGCCATAAGCATCCGTTCTGGAACGCAGGTATCCGTCTTTGTCAACTAAGGCGAAAAGACCAGAATGCTCAAAACCTCCGGGAGCATCGGCATTTTCGGTAGCCAGCAAATGAAACCCGTTTTTGGATAACTCGTAAATCTCTGGTTGTGGTCCTGTGATAAAAGACCATTTCTCGGTGTTTGCTTCGTACTTCTTGGCATACGCTTTAAGTACCTCGGGCGTGTCGTATCGCGGATTGATGGTGAAAGAAGCCATAGCAAAATCACTGCGATCACTAAAAGTCTTTTGTATTTCAGCCAAATTGGAAGTCATCAAGGGGCAGATGGTAGGGCAAGTCGTAAAAAAGAAATCGACTACGTATACTTTCCCTAAAAAATCTTGATTTGTAATAGGCTTCCCTTCTTGATTGGTAAAGGAGAAGTTTGGAATTTTTCTTTTTTTTCCATCACTTACGATATAAGACAAGTTATCTGCAGCAATGGCATTGGACATCCGATCTGTGGCTACAACCGTATCGTTTCCCAGTCGCTCGGTGAGCTCTTTAACCGTAAAAATCCCAAAAACAAGAACTACGGCAGACACCCATATATAGGTATACTTCTTTTTGCTACTTGCTCCTTTCTGCATTGTTACTTTTTAATGCAAGACGGTACTCGGCTAAAATAATTTTGACATCATCCTCCATTTTATTGTTCAGTTCTGCCACGGAGTTGGCATTAAATCCGTATTTAACACCTTCGTCCTCATCGTCATTGCGCCCTCTTAGATTGCGATCTTTATCTACTATAAAAACGTAGGGCGAAGCCAGATTATCGTCCAGGCTTAAATCCGTGTCCAAGCTGGAGAAAACCCTTTGGATCTCTGAAGGTTCCGCAAAAACAAACTTCCATTTAGAAATATCGACTAGTTGCCCTAATTCATATTTTAATTGGTCTACTTTAGATTCATTTCCTTTAGGTACCATCATTAGGAACTGAAAATCGTCAAACTCGTAAAAGGGTTTATATATCTTTTGATTAAGGTTAAAAGCCATCCCTTTTTGTTGTTCCAAAGCATTCCCCATAAAACCTAAAATGGTAATGCTACCCTGTAGTGTTGTCGTATCTTCTGAAAGCACAATATCATTCATTTGTGCTGTTAAAATGGGAAGACGTCCAAAATTATTAACCCCTGAGGCAAAAAATAAATACGCCACCAGAGGAAAAATAAACAACACCACTAAAACAAAAGTCTTTTTCATCTTTTTATATCTTAATAGCTTATTGAATGTCAATAAACTTCAAGTCTTTATATCCTCAAAAAGTGCAAAAGCCTCTTTTAAGTATCTGTTTAATCATAGCCCCGAACACAAGCACAAAAATAAAACAGGCGGCCAAAAGGCCGCCCTAAAAACTTGTTAATGGTGCTTTCTTTTAAAAGTCCCAGGCTAAGAAACCTTCCTTAAAAACACCGAAGATATAGGTGGCTTCAAACAGTAAAATAAAAATGAGATAGGCCACCAAAAAAATTGGTGTCCAAACTACCACTCTTCTCAAAGAACTCTTTTCGTCACGCATGTGCATAAAATCCCAGGTGATGTAGTAGGCTTTTACCAAAGTTAAGATGATAAAAATCCAATTGAGCAATTTCATATCTAACACATAGGTATTGACCAAAAAAGCGGGTTTGATAATCCCTAGAACCACCTCGATGGCCGTTACCACGGAAAGAAACAATAATACACCCCAAATTTTTTGGGTATTGGACTTAAATTTCCACAGTCCTCTAAAAATCTCAAGTTTATGTTCGTGTGCCATATCAATATTTTTTTGTGGTTCCGAAGCGCTATGAACGTAGAACCCAATCTTATCCTAATATTAAACCAAATAGAAGAAGGTAAAAACAAATACCCAAACCAAATCTACAAAGTGCCAGTAGAGCCCAACCTTTTCAACCATTTCGTAGTGCCCTCTACGCTCGTAAGTTCCAAGAATCACATTAAAGAAGATGATAATATTAAAGACTACTCCAGAAAATACGTGAAAGCCGTGAAATCCAGTAATAAAGAAAAAGAAGTCCGCAAAAAGACGGCTACCATATTCGTTACGAATCAAGTTAGCCCCTTCCACAACGCGTACTGCATCTTTTAGGCGTTCTAAAGATGCACCCCGATCTAATAAGGTCTTTTCCCCTTCTTCATTTATTTTCTCGGTACGAATTAATATTCCAGGATTCGCTTTAAAGCCTGCGACCACCTCATTGAGCGCATAGCTGGTACGTGATCCTTCTTCCTCATACCATACGCCATTATTGCTATTATGCCTAATACGATCTGCTGGAATCGTTTTGGCAAAGTCTGCTATAGCTGCTCTTTTACCTGTTTCAGCGTCCACGAATTGGAGCACCCGTCCCCCTTTTGTTTCTAAAGCTCCGTAATCTCCTTTAATAAAAGTAGCCCACTCCCAAGCTTGAGAACCTACAAAGATGGCGCCCCCAATAATTGTCAAAAACAAATAGACAATTACTTTGTTTTGTTTTCTGTGGTGGCCTGCGTCCACCGCTAATACCATAGTTACTGAGGACATTATGAGCACAAATGTCATAAAGGCCACATAAATCATTGGATAAGTACCATGGAAAAAAGGAACGTGGGTAAAAACCTCGTCTGCAATGGGCCAAGTTTCTATAAACTTAAATCTAGAAAAACCGTAAGCTGCTAAAAAACCAGAGAAGGTAAGGGCATCAGAAACGATAAAAAACCACATCATTAGTTTACCGTAACTGGCACCTAGCGGCTGGTTACCACCATCCCATACATTTTCTTCAGCTTCATTGGTTATTGTTGTATCCATTGCAATGCTATTATTAATAAAACTTTAGCAAAAATAATTGTTTTCCCTATGATTGAAAAGGGCACTCAAGGAAAACTTAATTGCTATCGGGTTTATTTTACCAAGGCCATAAATAAAATAAGATATACCCATAGCAGGTCTAAAAAATGCCAAAAAGTAGCCCCTAATTCCAAGCCAAGACTTTGTCCTGGCAAATACTTACCTTTTAGCTGCTGCACCAACACGACGATTAAGGATATTAATCCCGCCAAAACATGCAAAATATGAACAAAAGCAATGAGGAAAATGTAGGACATTTTTATATTGCTGGTAGGCCCAGTGAAATAATAACCATTGGCCAACATTTGTGAAAATCCTGAGAACTGAAGGGCTAAAAAAGTGATTCCTAAAAGCAAGGTGATAAAAAGTGCAATCGTAGCTCCTTTTTGCGCATTCCGCTTTACTGCCCTTATGGCTAAAATGTACGTGAGACTACTAATTAAGAGCACTCCGGTACTGATGTAAAAAGCTGGGGGTAAGGTAATCTCCTGCAACCAGTCCTTGCGTTGACTGCTAACAATATAAGCACTGGTCCATCCTGCGAAGGCCATAATGAGGCTTGCAATACCAAACCACAGCATCATTTTTTTAGCCCTACTGTCCTTTTCTTCTGGTGTCCCTTGCGTTAAATCTAATCCCATGTCAAAACCAATGTTAAAAAACCATTTTGCTAAACTTATCGATAACAAATACCAACTGCATTAAGGTGATATGAGATACGCTTGCCAGCATTAACTTTCTTGCTGCGGTATTGTCTCTTTTCACATAAAGACCAAAAGCGAAATACAGCATTCCCAATCCCATAATAAGAATGAGACAGGCAGCAGGTGTGGAAAGCAACAAGCGCCCTGTAAAACCGAAAAAGGGCATTACAGAAGTAACGATCATCCAAATGGTGTACAATATAATTTGTAGCGCAGTACCGCGGTCTTTACTACCGGTAGGCAACATTTTAAATCCTCCCTTTTTATAGTCGTCATCTAGCATCCATCCCAAGGCCCAAAAATGTGGGAACTGCCAAAAGAACTGAATCATAAATAAGGTGCCAGGTTCAATACCAAAAGTGTTCGTAGCGGCCACCCAACCTAACATAAAAGGAATAGCACCTGGTAGGGCACCAACAAAAACGGCCAACGGTGTTACTGTTTTTAGGGGAGTATACACGCTAGTATAAAGAAAGATGGAAATAGCTCCAAAAAGTGCGGTTTTAGGATTCACCAAATACAAGGCTACCAAACCCATGAGGGTTAATGCTACTGCTGTAACCATTGCCATGGGAACCGAAACTCGACCCGCCGGAATAGGTCTGTTTCTCGTGCGCTTCATTAAAGCATCCAAATCACGCTCAATAATTTGATTATATGCGTTGGACGCTCCCACCATGCAGTATCCCCCAAAAGCCAACAACCCCATAGTCGCGTATTCGATCTCATAAGCTCCTAGCAAGTATCCAGCTATCGAAGAAAAGACGACACTAAGGGAAAGGCGCATTTTAGTAAGCTCCTTAAAATCGGAAAATACCAAAGCCCAAGATCGTTCTACTGTACTAGTTACAGACTTCATGTTACTCCAATAATGTGCAAAGATACGCTCGGAACGCCGCTTCTGCAACTGCAAGAAGGAAGGCTGCTCCAGCGATTATATTTGGTTCGTAAGCACCCCTGGATTAACTAGGTTTTAGGTTTTATAAATAACGTTATCGTCAAATATGGAAAAGCTAGCTATTCCATATATACTCAAAATTTCTTTTAGCGTATTTTTATAATTCCTCATTTGGTCTTTTTCATTATTATGTTCCACCTGTTATTCGGCCATCACTCTGCCCTCTGACAGGGATTCGAACAGGTGTCCGTTGAACACCTCTTCGCGGTAGCTCCTGTTAAAGTGCTCGACAGGACTATTCCGCCCGAATTTTCCAGGTTCGATGTGCTTCATCTTGATATTGCTCGCTTTGCACCAAAGTTGCAAGTTAGCCGAGATGAACTCGGAACCTTTGCCAACCTAATATTACATGAGGCTTACTCCTTAGGACCACCAGCCGATCAAGTTCCCTTACCAACCGTTGCGAAACCATAGAAACGTCAGCCCAGCTCTGAAGCTCCTCCCTGTTGAAATCATCAATAAAGTTCAAGACCCCAAAGAGCTTGCCATGGTTTGTCGAATCGTGCATAAATTCCATGCTCTGGAGAGTTTTTAGAGGCAATTGGTAATGTAAGAGGTTCCTTGACAGGCTGCGGTATCCTTCATTTACTCTTTCACCCGACATTGATTTTCATCTGTTTATAAACCTAGTATACGTGCTAATTGTTCCGTAGATGGCCTTGCTGGTCAAGCATCAGGAATATTTTCCCAAAACCATATATCGGGTGTTTTTGGGCTAACCGGTGGAGTTCCAACAATATTTCCGCATTATCCCAACCCTTTAGGCAGTAATAGCACACTGATATACTCAATAACAACAGCACTCAGGCCGTCCTGAGGCTCAATCGATGCGCTTCGATAAGATAGTTACAAGGTCACTCCTGGAGCTTTTTTTTATCAAGCCTTTTAAAGTATAGTTCTTGTGAGTCACTTCAACATACATCTGTTTGTAATGAGCGAGCTCGATTTCCATCTTCCTGAGTTTCCTTAGATAGGAGGTGTCCTTACCCCCATACTTGCCCTTCAAATTTTAGAAGGTGGTGACACTCATATTGTGTTCCTTGTAGCGTCTTTTCAGGGAGATGCCTACCCATATTGCATGAGAATTTTTAACAGCTGGATCTCAGTAAATCGACTTCTTTTAATCTCCTCAAATTTACTCTTAGAGACCTTTGCAAAATTCAAAGTATGAGGAAAGTTCGACGCCCGATGAAATTTTAACCCAGAGTAACCTCCTGGTTGTGAGGACTTAAAATTTTTGA
>JBCDGY010000161.1:0-7275 GCA_039414375.1 Bacteroidota bacterium
AATGGCCTCCTCAGAAGTGTGTGTTTCAACTACTGCCATGGTACAAAATAATTAAATAAGACTTTCATTATTCCTGCTGCACCTTTATCCTTTCGACGAGCATCGAAAATTCAGCGTGGGAGAGAAATCATCCCTGGATAGGTCAAAAATACAAAAATTGACCTTAGTGAAACAAAAAAGAAATCCCTTAAAACCCAAGGTATCCTCCTGACTTTAAATGGAAAAGACGTCATTCAATACTCTTTAGCCTTATGCAACAACCCTACCCATGATAGGCTACCTAAGCTAAAAAGAACCGCTACGCAAAATAAGAAACCTTTACTTTTGCGCCGTGCGAAAAAAAAGACTCCCCTTTTTTGAAAAAGTAAGCGTTATTAATGCCGGCGCCAAAGGAAAGGCTATCGCCAAAGCTCCCGATGGCAGGGTGCTCTTTTTAAATAATGCAGTACCTGGAGATCTTGTGGATGTACAAGTTTACAAGAAAAGAAAAGGATTCTTTGAAGGTCGGGCCATCCACTTTCATAAGCTATCCGAAAAAAGAACCACACCCCCTTGTGAACACTTTGGTACCTGTGGAGGCTGCAAATGGCAGCATATGGATTACCATTATCAATTGCACTACAAACAAAAGGAGGTGGAAAACAATCTCAGACGAATAGGAGGGGTAAGCTTACCCCCTATTGATCCTATTTTAGGATGTGACACCACCTTTTACTATCGCAACAAAATGGAATTTTCGTTCTCGGACTCCCGATGGTTATCGGAGGCTGAGATCGCTTCAAAAACCGTAATCCCCAATAGAAATGCGCTGGGGTTTCATATTCCTGGGATGTGGGATAAGATTTTGGACATCGACCATTGCCACTTACAGGCCGATCCTTCAAACGCGATTCGTTTGGAAGTTAAGGCCTTTGCAGAAGCACAGGGCTACTCTTTTTTTAATCCCTACCAACAAAAAGGCCTTTTACGTACTTTAATGATTCGCACTACCTCCATAGGAGAAATCATGGTGGTGGTACAATTCTTTGAAGATAGAGCGTTACAAAGAGATCAACTGCTTAATCATTTAAAGATTACCTTTCCTGAAATAACCGCTTTGCAATATGTAATCAACAACAAGGCCAACGATACGTTATACGATCAAAACATAGTTCTCTTTTCAGGACGTGATCATATTGTTGAAGAAATGGAAGGGCTACAGTTTAAGATTAACGCTAAATCATTTTATCAAACAAATTCTGCACAAGCCTACAAATTGTACAAGGTAGTCCGTGACTTTGCAGGCCTCACTGGAAAGGAAATGGTATATGACCTTTATACGGGCACAGGCACCATTGCCCTATTTTTAGCAAGAAATGCACATAAGATCGTAGGAGTTGAATCGGTACCTGAGGCCATTGTAGATGCCAAGGCCAATGCCCAAAACAACAATATTGACAATGCTTCCTTTTTTGTAGGTGATATGAAAACCATTTTTAATAGTGCATTTATTGCGCAAAACGGCCAGCCAGACATTATAGTAACCGATCCTCCTAGAGATGGGATGCACAAAAAAGTTGTTGAACAATTGTTAAATGTGGCTCCAAAGAAAATCGTTTACGTAAGTTGCAATAGTGCAACACAAGCTCGAGATCTTGCGCTGTTAGACCCTAACTACGAAATTATAAACGTACAACCTGTGGACATGTTTCCCCAAACCCATCATGTTGAAAATGTGGTACTTTTACAAAAGCGATAGTTTCTTAAAAGGCGTGAGACGACTATTCCCTATCCTATTTCTAGGGCTATGGATATTTCCCTATTCTGCCTGTGAAAAGGATGATATTTGTGTAGAAGGAGATACGCCACTTTTAGTTATTGGTTTTTTTGATGTGGAAGACACGATAACACCAAAAGCAGTTCCTAGCCTACGCATTACCCTGCCAGATTTAGAAAACACCCTTGTCAATACCTTTAGTGATCGCAGTAGTACTTTAGATAGCATTGGCATCCCCTTAAATACGCAGACAACAAGTACACGCTTTACCTTTATTACCAATTCGGCTGACGACGCGGAAATGGTAGAAACTGGAAATCAAGATATTCTCGATTTTACCTATACCACTCGCGAACGCTTTGTATCAAGGGCTTGCGGTTTTGTAGCCAATTATGCAGATTTGGATACTGTGAGAACGGTAAACGCAGAAGAGGATTGGATTAAGCGAATTACCATAGTTGATACTCTAATTGAACGTTCAAATGGCATTCATGTCAAAATATTCCATTAGTATTTTTGTGTGCTGTCTAGCGCTAGTATGCCGAGGCCAGGATATCACAGATACCTCAGAACCTCGAGATTCTATTGAATCCAAAAATGCTTTTGGCTTGCGATTAGGGGTAGACTTGAGCCGTCAGGCACGCCCTCTTTGGGATGACCAATATTCAGGGATAGAGTTTGTAGGTGATTTTCGATTAACAGAGCAATGGTGGCTGGCGGCAGAGGTTGGGAATGAAGAACGCACTCGAGAAGAAACCATAGAGCAGTCTGTTTTGTATACCTATACTACTTCTGGTAGTTATCTTAAAATAGGAGGTGATTACAATACCTACGGCAATTGGTATGGTATGCAGAATCAAATTCACATTGGAGGGCGATATGCATTTAGCACCCTAAGCCAAACCTTAGATAACTATCGACTTTTTAATAGCAATCGTTTATTTAGCCCAGACGAGTTTGCAGTAGGTAGTACAGAAGGGATCACTTATGAGAATTTAAATGCTTCGTGGCTAGAAGTAGTTATGGGTGTAAAGGCCGAACTCTTTGCCAATATTTATATCGGCATTAGCGCTCGTTTAGCCCATTTGATAACGACTAAAGAGCCTGATAACTTCAGAAATTTATGGATTCCTGGTTTTAATAAGGTAACGGAAAATGCCAAATGGGGCGTTGGGTATAATTATACCATTTCTTACTTTCTACCATTGTATAAAAAAGCCAAAAAACCGCGACCTGAGCCTAAGACTGTTGAAGAATGAGGCTTTTAGGTATGTATCGGAAAACTAGCACTTTCGATACCATTCCCTATTAAAAAAAGACTTTTTTGCCACCGTAATTCTTGTTTTACAGAAGCCTGCTATTTATAATATAAAGCGGGAAATACCCTTTAAACTTGGTACTAGAGACCCTTTTTAAAAACAAAACCCATCCTTAAGAGAACTAAGGATGGGAAAAAAATTGCTATGAAAAAGAAAATTGATACTGGTCATCAGTATCAGTCCCAAATATACACTTTTTCGTTAAACAAAATTGTTTTTTGTTTAATAGTGTTCCTATGAGAACATATCTTTAACTTTTTCAAAGAAAGATTTATCAGATTTCTCTGGTTTTGGAACGAAATTCTCATCAGATTGCATTTTTTCAAAGAACTCTCGCTGTTCTCTAGTAAGCTCTTTTGGTGTCCACACATTAACATGTACGAGTAAGTCTCCACTACCGTAACCATTTAAACTTTGAATGCCTTTACCGCGAAGGCGTAGAATTTTTCCTGACTGAATTCCGGATTCTAATTTTATACGAACTTTTCCCCCTACAGTATCAATTTCTTTAGAACTCCCAAGAACCGCTTCGGATATACTGATATAAAGATCGTAATGCAGATTATCCCCTTCTCTTTTGAGGGCAGGGTGTTCTATTGTTTCAATGGCTACGAGCAAATCGCCGGGTACCCCATTACCAGGTGCACCATTACCTTTTCCAGAAACTTTAAGTTGCATCCCGTCTTCCACACCTGGTGGGATTTTGATGGACACGGTTTCTTCAACAACTTTTAGCCCTTGGGCATCAGTACCACCAGGTCTCTTGTCAATAATTTGACCTGTACCCCCACAAGTAGTGCAAGTGGTTGCAGTTTGCATACGCCCCAGAATGGTATTCGCAATTTTAGTTACTTGACCAGATCCGCCACAGGTAGGACAGGTTTTATAGGTAACACCATCAGCTTGAAGCTTTCTTTTTACCTTGATCTTTTTTTCCACGCCATTGGCTACTTCCTCTAGTGTAAGTTTAACGCGAATCCGAAGATTACTACCTTTTACCCTGCGTTGTCCTCCTCCAAAGCCACCAAAACCACTAAAGCCTCCTCCGAAGGCACTACCGAAAATATCTCCAAACTGACTGAAGATATCGTCCATATTCATGCCTCCGCCTCCAAATCCGCCGCCTTCAAAGGCTGCATGCCCAAATTGGTCATACTTGGCTCTCTTATCTTGATCGCTCAACACCTCGTAGGCTTCTGCAGACTTTTTAAACATTTCTTCCGCTTTGGCATCACCCGGGTTTTTATCTGGATGGTATTCCAGTGCCTTTTTGCGATAAGCCTTTTTGATCTCAGCAGCAGTAGCGCCCTTAGAAACCCCTAAAACGTCATAGTAATCTTCTTTCATAATCTTGTTAGTTACCAACAACCACTTTAGGGTGGCGGATGATACGATCGCCCATTTTAAAACCTTTTTCGATAATGTCCACTACCTTACCCTTCATTTTTTCGTCAGGCACTGGTATTTGTGTTACCGCCTCGTGTACTTCTGCATCAAATACTTCGCCGGCCTCCACTGCCACTTGTTCTAATCCCTTAGCCTTTAAAGTTTCACGCAATTTGCCATCAATAAGCTCTACACCTTTTAGCAACTCTTTTTCTTCTGTTTTGGCAATTTCCTTAAGTGCACGATCAAAATCGTCCAACACAGGAAGTAGGGCGACCATAACTTCTTGGCCTGCTGTTTTAAACAGATCCATTCGTTCTTTCGAGGTACGCTTCTTAAAATTCTCAAACTCCGCAAAAAGCCTTAAAAACTTATCTTTTTCCTTCTCAAGTTCAGCTCTCAATTCCGAGGCTTCCGATTGCAATTCTTCGTCAGACAATGCTTCCGCTTTGGCTTCTCCAGAGTCCGCGGTTGTAGTTATATCTATAGTCTGTGCATCTTCTACCGCCACCGGGGGTTCTTCCGCTATCTTTTGGGCCTTTTTCTTTTTGCTCATTGCTTATTTGTTTATCGCTGTAAAAGGGTCAAAAGTACTGCCAATCGTATAAAAAATGCCAAAATGTCATCGGAACATAAAAAAATCCGTCACTTCGGACGGATTTCTATTTTATGGTGATGGCACAATCAGCTAAAGCGACTTTCATAAGAAGCGGTTTCCGTACTTTCCTCACAACCTACGCCACCATAAATCTGTTCTAAGGCTTGGCATACATTGTTGTAAGTAAACGAGAACCCTTTCTTTTCAATACGTTTACTACTTACCCGCTGACTTGCAAATAAAAGATAAGCCATTTCCCCTAACACCAGTTCCATAACTTTTTGTGGTATGTTAGGTAACCACAACGGTTTTTGTAGCACTTTGGCCAGTTCTTTAGTGAGCTTTGAATTGGTTACAGGATTAGGGGCTACCCCGTTAAAAGTACCTTCTAGCTTATTGTCCAGCACAAAAAGAAAGAGTTGCGCTAAATCTTGGATGTGTATCCAAGACTGCCATTGCTGTCCTGTACCAAATGCGGCCCCAACATAATTCTTAATGGGTTGTGCCATTTTTGGAAGGGCTCCTTCTTGGGAAGAGAGTACCAACCCTATTCTAACTTTTGCCAGGGCAAAATTAAAACTAGACAGCGCATCTATTTGTTGCTCCCAAGCAGCTACCACTTCTCCTAAGAAACTAGTATCAATGCTTTTATGTCGTTCTTCGTAAAGATTAGTCAACGAATTAGGATAGATTCCAATGGCAGATGCGGCTACTAACCCTTGTATTTGATCCGCATCTATCGTTTCCAAACCTTTTTGAAGCGTACGTAGACTGTTCAACCGGCTTTGTAAAACCGTTTCTTTATAAGAGGCAGTCCAACGTTTGGCTATAGTAGCTCCAGCCAAATTGATAATGTGGGTAACTCCCTTAAAAGCCTCTAGGTCTATAATGCCTTCCGCTGGATTCCAATAATAACCCGTGTAATTGTGTTGCTTAACCAACTTATTTTTCGAAGTGGTTAAGTAGTTCACCGAGAGGCCTCTTTCGTGCAATGCGGCAACGATAGCACGTCCTACTAAGCCAGTAGCTCCTGTAATTAAGACCTTCATATCCAATTTTTATACAAAGGTATAGGTTTGAAACGGCTGGTTTTCAAGCATTAAAAGCAATTTAACAGTTGGTCTTTCAACAAGTACTTAAGAATTGGGTGCTGCTTTTGGAATTTCTATCATAAAGTAGGTTTTGTTGCTCTAAGCATTTCACGCTTTCCCGGCGGTCCAGGCAGGCGCTCTACCTTAAATCCTACCTCCAACATTGCACGCCTAACACTCCCTTTGGCCGAATAGGTTACTAGAATACCTCCTGCCCGCAAAACCTTATACATTTTAGCGAAGATCTCAACAGTCCATAACTCTGGCTGAACCCGAGGGCCAAAGGCATCAAAATAGACCAAATCAAAATTGATGGAGGATTCAAAGTCAAAAAAGTCCATTTGATGCTTTGTTAATGTAAAACAATCGGCGATGGGTGTTTTTTGTTCCCATGGGGCATCGTGAATTGCTCCAATAACAGTTTCCAAATCATTTCTTGGTAATATCGTTCCATATTCCAAAGCCTCCCACTCTTCTTTTTTTACAGGAAAGGCTTCCACTCCGGTATAGTTGATATTGAGTTGATGGGACTTAGCTTCAGCATAGGATACTAAAGCATTAAGACCTGTTCCAAAACCCATCTCTAAAATATATGGAGTAGTTGTTGTCAAATGGTGTAGCCCATGCTTTATAAATACATGAAATGCCTCTTGTAAAGCACCATGTTTGGAATGATATTGCTCATCCCAATCTTCTAACCGAAGGGTTAAGGTACCATCCCCAGTACGAAAAATTTGTCGTTTCAAGGTAAGTCTGCAATTCGAACCCCTGATGCTTCAAACTTTAAAGTACGCTCAGGTTCGGTTATGCTTTCAATCTCTTGAGCCGATGCACCGCTATCTTGGGCATAGTGTTTGAGATCTTCAACCGATTGCTCTTCCACAAAAGCCTTACCCTTCATCCAGACTTTCTTTCCTTTGGAATGGGTAGGCACAAAAAAGGCGTAGTCCTTAAAGCGTACAAAAACTTCATTCCCATCCTCTAGGGCAACTTTCATCCAACACCCTTTAACTTGACACACCTCATTGATAGTACCTTCCATTTGCGTAATTGTAGCTTGCGAAGGTGTTTTTTCTTGAAAAACCTGATCACTAGTTGGGGAGGTATCACTGATTTCAAATGAGG
>JBCDGY010000162.1:0-7218 GCA_039414375.1 Bacteroidota bacterium
AAAAATAGATGCATTTTTTTTGTATTTCGATGATAGTAGTCCTTCCCAGTCCCTATTCAAAAAAGAGAATGTATGTCAGCTTATCGTTTTTTTGTTTACCCAGAGTAAGAATTTCAGGGCTGAGAGTAATTAACTCAGTTCTATTTTTGGGAATCTTATTGCTTTTAAGTGCCATTGGTAAGGTTCAAGGGCAATCTAAGAATCTTAAGGGTAGGGTAATTGCTAAAGGTGATGTAACTGGCGTAACCATACAAAATAGGACTACTGAAAAGGCCACTATTACGGACTTAGAAGGCTACTTTTCGATTCAAGTTAGGCTAGGGGATACCTTGGTTTTTTCGGCTGTGCAACTAAAACCAAAAATATTACCTGTTTCTAAGGCCATATTTTCAAGTGCTTTTTTAAGAGTGCCTATGGAGCGCTTTGTAAACGAACTTCGAGAAGTAACCGTGATGCCTTATGGTTTAAGTGGAGATTTGGCGAGCGATCTTACTACTTTACCCGAGAAAAAACCAGTGGATGCCAGCACCTTGGGGTTACCCAATCCAGGAAAACCGCATCCCTCACAAAGTGAACGGTTGTTGGCAGAGGCCGGGGGATCATTATGGTCTCCTTCTAGGCCGCTTGCGGTATCCCTTAATCCCATCCTCAATGCTATAAGTGGGCGTACCAAAATGCTTAAAAATAGAGTTAAGGTTGATAAAAAATATGCCCGTACCCAACGGGTGCAGCGTTCGTATTCAGATTCAATCTTTCAAACCACCTTCCTTATTCCCAAAGAAAAAATTGACGATTTTATGTATTTCTGCGAGGTTGATGACGCTTTCCAGCAATTGGTCGAACAGCGTGATGGTTTAAAACTGTGGGCCTACTTAGAAAAAAAGAGTAAGGTTTACCGTGCCAATAATGGTTTAGAGTAAAACGGAAAAGGATCGCATGGTGTTTTTTACAGGCGGTAGAGGATGTGTATTTTTAAAGCATAGCAAGGTAATATGAAACACGGCGTCTAAAGATTTAGTTAACCGGTGCGATATTAATATTGATGTTAGCGCTGACCTTTTTAAAAAATAATATCACATGAAAAAAATATTGTTTGCAGTAGTACTCCTAACCATGAGTTTTACAGCAGCCCATAAGTTCTATTTAAGTGTAACCAATATAACCTACTCTGAGAAAGACGATGCCCTACAAATTACGGTACGTATTTTTGTAGATGATCTTGAAGACGTCCTTTACGAGCGTTATGGGCTTGAAGCATATCAAAGTACCGGGGCCGAGACAAAACCCTTGGACGCTTACATTGAGCGCTATTTGCGTAAAAAGTTAGCCATTCAGCTAGATGGCCAAACAATGACCTACAGTTTCCTTGGTAAAGCCTATGAAGAAGATGTGGTCTTGTGTTATTTGGAGTTGACTGACGTTGGAATGGAGCAACTTTCTACAATGGAAATACGGAACGAACTCCTTACCGATCTCTACGACGAACAAAAGAACCTGGTTCATGTAAAATGGAAGGGCAAAAAACGAAGTTTTATCATGATCAAGTCCAATGCTAAAGGTATGTTAAACTTATGAGGGACGTGGGTTCCCAGGATAAAACAAGTTAATTTTCGAGAATATTAAAACTAAAAGAAATGCGTATTACGAAGTACTGTGTAGTCTCTGTATTCTTTTTAAGTTCTGGGTTGTTTTTTGCTCAAGAAGCTGGGGAGAATGCTCAGGAGGTCTCCTCAAAAGGGCATTACAATCAAAGTAAGTTTAGACAGCTTTATGAAGAGTTTTCTACTCCTAATACCTATCGATCTGCATCCGGAGCACCTGGTCCGGACTATTATCAACAGCAAGCAGATTATGATATGGACATTACTCTAGATGATAAAAATGCAAGGATTTATGGAGAAGGTACCATTACTTATTTCAACAACTCTCCTGAAGATTTGGAGTTTCTATGGGTACAGTTAGATCAAAATGTACGTGCCAAAGACTCCAAATCACCATTGCGCAATGGCAATGGAGTTAATATGGCCTACATGGCAGGTAGTTTTGCGCAAACCTTTATAACAGAACCTTTTGATGGTGGTTTTAATATCGATTGGGTAAAAGACAGTTTTGGGAAACCACTCTCAAATACGATCAATCAAACCATGATGCGCATCAACCTACCTACACCGCTCAAAAGCGGGGAAAATATATCTTTTTCGATAAAGTGGTGGTATAATATTCCAGACCATACCGTCAATCGCGCTAGATCAGGATATGAGTATTTTGCCAAAGATGGAAACCGCGCTTATGTCATCGCTCAATTTTTCCCGCGCATGGCTGTCTATTCAGATGTAGAAGGTTGGCAAAACCATCAATTCTGGGGAAGCGGTGAGTTTGCCCTTACCTTTGGTAATTACAAGGTGAATATTACGGTGCCTGCGGATCATTTCGTGGAGGCTACAGGAGTGCTCAAAAATCGTAAAGAGGTCTATTCTAAAGAAATGATGAAGCGGTATGCGCAAGCCAAAAAATCGTACGAGAGTCCCGTGATTATTGTTACACAAGAAGAGGCTGAGGCTAAAGAAGCTGGTTTTGCTGAGAATACCAAAACATGGAGTTTTGAGACTGCACCTGGGCAGATGGTTAGGGATTTTGGGTTCACGAGTTCCCGTAAGTTTATCTGCGATATGCAGGCTGTTAAAGTGGGTAATAATGATGTGATGGCGGTTTCGGTATATCCAAAGGAAGGGAATCCATTATGGGAGGAGTATTCCACAAAAGCGGTAGTGCAAACGTTGCATACTTACAGCAAACACACTTTTGATTATCCTTACCACAAGGCGATTTCCGTACATGCTAAAAATCAAGGGATGGAGTATCCTATGATTTGTTGGAATTATGGCCGCCCTAATGAAGATGGTACGTATTCCGATCGTACCAAGTACGGGATGATCAGTGTAATTATTCACGAGGTGGGACATAACTATTTTCCAATGATTGTAAATTCCGATGAACGCCAGTGGGGTTGGATGGACGAAGGGTTGGATACTTTTATGCAGTACCTCACTGAGCAAGCTTTTGGAAAGACCTATCCAGATGCCGTTGCTCCCAATGAGAACTATCCTTCTAGAAGAGGCGCAGCTGCCAAAATTGTGCCCTACATGGCCGGAGATCAAAGTGCGATTGCTCCTATAATGTCCAATCCGGAGAATGTATATCAGTTGGGTCCCAATGCCTATGGTAAACCAGCTACAGCATTGAATATCCTTAGGGAAACTGTGATGGGACCAGAATTGTTTGACCACGCTTTTAAGACTTATGCGCAACGATGGATGTTTAAACACCCCACCCCAGAAGACTTTTTCCGTACGATGGAAGACGCTTCTGCGGTAGATTTGGACTGGTATTGGCGTGGTTGGTTTTATACCACCGATTATGTAGATATTGGTGTAAAAGGCGTAAAAAAATACTATGTGTCTTCTCAGGCCTCCAAAGAAATGCAAGAGTATATGGAAGCTAGAGGGGTTACCGAGGCAGACTTGCCTCCTCTCGTGTACTTGGCTAGTGAAGATAGTGCCAACTATAGCGAGGATCTTAAAGGGAAAGCGCCATCGGATATCTCTCAAAATTTGAAAGAATTTATGATGGATAACATGACGGAAGAAGAACGCGCTCAGGTCAAAGAACCCAAGTATTTTTACGAAGTTACTTTTGATAAACCCGGGGGTATTCCAATGCCGTTAATAGTGGAATATACCTATGCTGACGGTAGTAAAGAGAATATTACCTACCCTCCCGAGATTTGGAGAAAAAATGATGATGAAGTAAAGCGAGTGCTCTCCTCTCAAAAAGAGTTGGTCGGAATAGCTATAGATCCTAAATTGGAAACGGCAGACATTGATACCAGTAATAATGCTTGGCCTAAGAAAGAGGAGCAATCTGATTTCGATAAGTTTAAAGAGAAAGTTAAAGGGAAATAAGCTGTTTTCCGTAAAGAATAGAAAGCCCGATATAATTTTATCGGGCTTTTTGCTTTATAAACCTTTTCAGAAGCCTGAAAGGCATTGGGTTAATCCAGAACTATGGAAATAGTTTTCTTCTCTAAAATTTGAGATTCCCATAACCTATAGGTTGTCGCCTATTAATGCATTATCCAGTTTAGACCATTATGCACTTTGAACTCAATTAAGGTTACTTTAATTATCTTTAAGTATCCTATGCATGTGTCATTTTTACTACACCATTATGGCCTAAATAAAACAAGTTTATGCCTAGGACTACAATTGAACTCATTGAAAAAACGCAAAAACACTTAATTTTCAATAAATTTTAAAATTTAAACCAATGAAAAAGTATGGTCTTGCACTACTTGGGTTTTGCGGCGTATTACTGGTGTTTACCTGTACTACCTCCAACGAACCCGATTGCAATTGTCCCGAGGGCATTACAACGATAACCTTTACCGAAGTAGATGTGGAAGTGTTTGACGATTTAGAGAACACCAATAGTACATTAAATGCCTATGAAGACAGCATCTCGAAAGCTACTTTTCTATTGAATATCGATTTACAGTTTACCGAATTTTATGAAGAACAGGCCATTCAACGGGCGGCTATGGGTTTTGATTTTTCAACAGCGCTTGCTTGTAGTTGTTTTGCCCCGGTTACGGTTCAAAATAGGGTAGAGGCATTACAAATCCTGCAACGGGCACCTGGGGATACCGCCTTTGTATCTGCTTCTGAATATTTTGGAGTGGTACGACTTTTAGGTGAGGAAACCGGGGTGTATGCTATTGCAGAAGCGCTAGCCGACACTCGTCAGGCAGAAGACCTACAAGGATTTTTTGCAACTTACAACTTAAAAATTATCGATGAAGATGCTATACCGAACGAAGCGGTCTTTCAAATTAAAATAACCCTTTCCGATGGTACACTTTTAGAAGCAGAAACCGAAACAATCCTTTTCGATCGGTTCTGAACAAACGCTATCTTTGTACTATGCCTATACTTTTTATTAGCGGTGGCGAAATTGTTTTCATCCTATTTATAGTAGTGATGGTCTTTGGGGCTGATAAAATCCCTGGAATTGCCAAAGGGCTGGGCAAGGGCATGCGTCAACTTCGCGATGCCACCGACGACATCAAACGAGAAATCCAAAAAAGTGCTGAAAAGCAAGGTATCGATACCGATTTTACCAAAGACATCAAAAAGGAGTTAGACGAGGTTAAGAAAAACGTGGATGATGTAGCGGGCACCATTCGGAGAAGCTCCAAATAGTCATGTGGGAAAGGTTGTTGCAATGGGATCGGGAAACTTTTATCTATCTCAATAGCCAAGGCGTAGCAGCCTACGATTCTTTTTGGTGCTCGGTTACCGAAATTTACAATTGGATTCCCTTATTTTTATTTTTTATAGGATTGCTATTTTTTAAATTTCCTAGACGCGAAGCGATTTCTCGCTTGATTACCCTTTTGGTGTTAGTAGTATTTATTACCCTACTCACCTACTTTACCAAAATTACTGTTGCTAGGCCCAGGCCCAACAACGATTTAGAAATCAATGGCTTGATTCGCATTTTAAAGACGCCAACTGACTATAGTTTTTTCTCTGGACATGCTGCCAGCTCCTTTTCGATTACCGTTTTAGTATGCTTGTTTCTTTTTAGACGTTGGAAATGGGCTTTGCTCTTTTTTGTATGGCCTGTACTCTTTTCCTGGAGTAGAATTTATGTTGGCGTGCACTTTCCGTTGGATATTATTACAGGTGCCTTGGTAGGTACTTCGATAGGATTTTTATGCTATTACCTGCACTACCGTTTTACAATACCCGGCTCAAGGTTAAGCCATCTCTAAGGGGAAGTAAAACCGATTCAACACGCGGATCCGTAGCCAGTTTTTGATTGTAAGCCAAGAGCGCTTCGGTAGCCTGATCTTTCTGTGCCAATGGTTCCACTACTTTACCAGACCACAATACATTGTCAGAAAGAATAACACTACCCGCGTTGCACTTGGGTAGTACCGCTTCAAAATAGGCATCATAGGCCGTTTTTTCAGCATCGATAAACACAAGATCAAAACTAAAGTCCAATGTGGTAATCACCTCCAGGGCGTCGCCCAAATGCTGAACAATTTGAGGCCCGTAGCCGCTTTGGTCGAAGTAGCGCCTTTGTAGGTCATACAGTTCCTCGTTGATATCAATGGTCTGCAGGCTTCCGCCGGGTAGTAACCCTTCGGCCAAACAAAGGGCGGAATAGCCGGTGTAGGTACCAATTTCTAAGATGTGCTTAGGGGCCAATATCTTGGAGAGTAGGCTTAGTGCACGCCCTTGATGATGCCCCGTGATCATACGGGGGCGTAGTACTTTTAAGTGTGTTTCCCGTGTAAGCGCTGCTAACAAAGGCGGCTCACTTTGGCTGTGATCCGATATATATTTTTCTAAGGCTTCAGATAGAAAATGCATGTGGTGGTTTGGACAAAAATATTCAAATATGGCGTACTTTTAGGCAATGGAACTCTTGCAAATTCGCGATGCTATTTTAGAAGACTTACCGCGCTTGCAGCACCTTGAACAAGAAATCATTCGCGTATTGCGGCCCTTTGATCCCACTATTCGTCCTGATCCTGTTTGTCTATATGATCTTAAAGATTACATCGAAAACCCAGATGTGAAAATGGTGGTCGCAGAAGCAAATGGTATCATTGTTGCCTGTGGCTACGGTTTGCGAAAACAAGCCCATTCGTACTTAGATCATCAGGAGTATGCCTATTTGGGCTTCATGTATATTGTTCCAGAATATCGCGGTAAAGGCGTTATTCAAAAAATTATACAAACCCTTAAAGATTGGGCAATAGCGGTAGGCTTGTTTGAAGTTCGCCTTACTGTTTATCAAAATAACGATCCTGCAATTAGAGCTTATGAAAAACTAGGTTTCGAAAGTCATATTAAAGAGATGCGTTTACGATTGAATTAATAATGCCATGAAGTTTGAAAATACAGAAGCTTTTGCCTTGGCTATGGATGCCGAGGATCCTTTAAAGCAATACCGACAGCAATTCATTCACCCACAATATAAAGGCCAAACTGCGCGCTACTTTACGGGTAACTCGTTGGGCTTACAACCGAAGTTGGCCCAAGAATATGTAGATGCGATTATGAAAGACTGGGGTGAGTTGGCCGTTGAAGGGCATTTTTATGCTGAGAGGCCCTGGTGGGACTATCACGAAAGGTTGGCTGCTCC
>JBCDGY010000163.1:0-7194 GCA_039414375.1 Bacteroidota bacterium
TTATAAATGATACTATCTGCAAGTGTGAACTAAAAACCAAAACAATTAGAAGAGATCTTTGTATAGTTCAAAGCAAAGTACGCGAAAAGTTTAACACTGTATAACATTCTGATCCATAGCAACCTAATTGTTGTGAGGATTTAATATTTCTTAGAATCAGCAATTTCTGATAACCTGAATCATACAACACTTTTTTATCCATTCTACAAAAGATCTAGAGGTATAATTTTGATACCCCTTTTTCGTTTCTGTTAAAAGAGTAGACTATGTCCAACTTCAATGAAAGTTTTTGAGATCCTTTTCAGAAGAGAAAAGATTTTTTTTAGGAGGATAGGCTTGTCCTATATTGCCTTATTGTTTTGTGTATTTCATGCAAATGCACAAATGCGACTTAGAGTAGAACCAGGGTTGCCGCTATGGACAACTTCCGAGAATTTAGGTTTATTGATCAACGCTGAACCTAACCTACGAATTTCTAGTAACGGTATCATCGGATTACGGTTTGGGGTAGGATTAAATATCCAAAAATTTGAAAACAACTTTAGTTCCCAATACAGCTTCGATCAACAAAATGACAATGCTATAATTTCATTTATACCCACTTTTGATTATTATTTCAACCATAACTACATCCGCCCTTATGCTGGATTGGGAATAAGTTATTGCGTAATTTCCTCTGTTATTTTAGAAAGTCCTTCTAGAGAGGTTCCAGAAGGCAGTGTCAATAATCAGCTGGAGTTTCTTTTTAGAAGTGGATTTGAAGTAGGAAAGACAAGAATTGGATTGGAATACAACTTCATCCCCAGAGCGGATATCAAAGTTCCTAACGGCCAAATAATAGGTACTGTTAACTACAGTTATTTTGGGGTAACTATAGGATTTAATATTGGCAAGGGAAAAAATACAAAACGAATATAGACGAGTAACTTCACGCTTTCTCATTTTAGCCGCGTTACAATCCTTAAAGTTGACAATCAACATCATGGTCTTTTTAGCGCATGAGGTGCTATAAAAGTAGCCCCGGCAAGAATCGAACTTGCATCTAAAGTTTAGGAAACTTCTATTCTATCCATTGAACTACGGGGCCCTAAAACGCCGCAAATTTAGGGTATTTCCATATTCAGAAAAAATGGTTTCCATTGGTATAGGCTACTTCATGAGGAAACTCACTGTCGAAGAAGTAAGCTATAATTGGGAGATGCTTATGGAATAGGGATAGGTTTGATTTCCAGTAAAATGCTCGGGAACTGCTGCCACTATAATAAAGAGTTCTTGCGTTTCAGGAGTGATTAGCACAGCCTGTGCCCCAGTATGTGAATCGGCCATGGTTATTTCTTGATATGTAAAGCCAGATTCACTTTTAGCAACAATTCGCCCCTCAAAATGGCTTGTAGCTCCCTTGCTTCCCGAAGAATTCCCTTCAAGGGCCATGCGAAGCGTACCTGTGGGAAGATTACTTAACTTGATCACATTGTAAGCCCATCCCCGCGGAGCTAAATTGGAAGGGGATTCGTGTGTTCCTATTACGGCCCCGCCAGACAGTTCCAAAGCGTAGGGGTGTCTATTATTTGGGTCCGCATGTTGCAATTCTTCAAGGGCACGGTCTCTTTGGGCTTCGCTTAAATAGTCAAAACTTGAGGTATTTCTTGCAGCCCAGTCTGTAAAATACTTTCGAAAAGAATCGCTTCCTATTCCATTAAAAAGGTATTGCTGCGGACTCAGATTAGTTGCCGCATAAAAACCGTCAATAATAATTTCTGGGTTCACCTGCGCTTCGTGAGTGAGGTAATACAAAAGCGTATGCATGCCGTATTGCCGAACTTGATATAACCAATCTGTGGTGTCCCCTGGGGCTTCATTTTCAAAACTATGCCATAGCGCCAATTGTGGATTGGCGGTTATGGCGCCAGCTTCAATAAAGGCGCCTTCCTCATCGAGATTATTAGTGGCCATAAACCATTGGGCAGTTGCTTCTATAAACCATTGTGAATCTCCGTTGTATTCATATCCGGGAGAATTGGCATTGTATTGAAAAATATGGAATCCCTCATGGAAGAGATTAAGTTTGTCCAGATGCGCTCCATCTGGAAGGTTTAAATAGGGCATACGGTACCGATCTGTACCTTGTCCATTACCCCATTCTTCAGGGAAAAGATCTTCTGGGCCGTGATGAATGTATATGTTATAATAATATCCCATAAATGGATTTGGAGGATCGGCTAATCCTAAATCTTTCAGGCACTTGGTACGAATGCTCTTTAGCAGCGCAAACATTTCGTCAGTATCTTTGGAATGATCAAATCTTGGATCCCACCAAATGGCAAAAATATCGTCGGTAACTACCTGTAGTGTTTCTGTAGTACCAAATGCTGTTCGAAGTTGGAGCTTAGCGATATCAGTAGCGGGAACTTCATATTGCCCATCCTCAAGAACAAAAGTATTTCCATCTTCCTTAGAACAATTTATAAACAATAGCATCATTAAACTAAGGGGTAATAAGAGCACAAGGGAGGTATTGGTTTTCATGAGTTGTTTTTATTGAGTAAACTACAATTAAGAATATTTATTGTAAGAAAAAACTTATAATTTAAATTGCAGTATCCCCATACGAAGTCAACCTATGAAATTCCAATGCTATAAGATGTACATCACTTTTTAAAGCATTCCATTGCAATGGCCATGACTTGTATTTTAAATAGACCGAAACTATAATAGCGTATTCCATTTCTTCCTTATCTTAGTGGTAGGCAGCTGAGTTATGACAAAATCCTCCAAAAACATCTTTATTGAAGGAGCAATAAGTCCTGATTTTATTGCTCAAGCGATTACCGAACTACAGGCAGAAACTGCTATTGGTGCTCACGATATTTTTCTAGGTCAGGTACGGGCCGATATCATTGAAGGGAAAATGGTAGCCGCTATCACCTACGAAGCGTATGAAGGGATGGCTGACGCGAAGTTCGCTGAGATTACAGAAGCTGCTTTCGCACGTTTTGACCTAACCAATCTAGCTATTTACCACAGTGTGGGTAAAGTGGCCGTAGGAGAGCTGTGTTTGTTTGTCATGGCTTCAGCTCCCCATCGCCAAGTGGTATTTGAAGCCCTACGTTATGTGGTGGAGGCCATTAAAAAAGAAGTCCCAGTTTTTGGGAAAGAACTTTTTGAAGACAACACCCATCAATGGAAAGTGAATACCTAGCCTATGGTTGATATCACACAAAAACCCAATACCCATAGAACAGCTATTGCACAGGCCACGGTTAAAGTAAGCCGTGCCGAAACCATCCAGGCTATCAAACAAAAGACAGTACCCAAAGGCGATGTTTTTGAAATGAGCCGCGCTGCTGGATTTATTGGAATTAAAAAGACCCCAGAATTGTTGCCCGACTGCCATCCATTACCTATCGAAGGGGCGCAGGTAACCTATGCGATTTCCGGTTTGGATATCATTATCACCGTTACCGTAAAAACCTATTATAAGACCGGGGTGGAGGTAGAAGCCATGCATGGCGCTAGTGTGGTGGCCCTTAACCTATACGATATGCTCAAACCTATAGACAAAGGCATAGCCATACACCACATCAAACTACTTCGAAAAACGGGAGGCAAATCTGATTGGAAAGCGACCTAAAGTGGCTGTCGAAGAACACATGCCAAAAACAATTTCCACTAGATAATTTGTAATTTGGCCTTATGGTTAAAGGTTGGTCATTCATAGTCGTAATTACCCTTATTATAGGGTGTGGGAAGGGAAAGTCGGAGCAAGCAACTATGGCTACTGCGGAAGCAGCACTTTCTTTTAAAAATATCCCGAATGCCCTGGCCTTTAATAGTGCCGTGGATTCTGTTATGGCCACCTGGAGTGAGTATCAAGCCATGGACGAAAGCTTTGCGGTTTTAAGGCGAGCTAGCAATCCAGAAGATGCCATTTTGGCTCTTGACGATCTCATCGAAAAAGAACGCGCTGTGGCTAATGCAGCTTATCCTGAAGCTTTCGATCAGATTCAGGTGAAAAGCCGACAGCGGGTTATTCGTACTTTTCTCCTTAAGATTCGAAATAATCTCGAAGACCGTAGGCCTATTGACAGTGTTATGATACAATTGGCCGATGCTCATAATGCGCTACGCAATCAATTTAATATAATTATGATCGATACCCTTGATATTAAGAAGTTATTGAGTGAGGAATAAATTATGGTTTTATGGTCTTTTGAGCCTGTTTTGTGGTGCACCACTTGCCGGACAAACCGATAGCAAAGCGGAAATTAGAGTTGTTTTGGATGCTTGGCATCAAGCAGCGGCAACGGCTGATTTCGACGCCTATTTTGCGTTAATGACCACCGACGGTGTTTTCTTAGGTACAGATGCTACGGAAAATTGGCAGAATGCGGATTTTAAAGCTTTTTCAAGACCCTATTTCGATAAGGGTAAGGCCTGGAGTTTTACTCCTGTAGAGCGTAATATTTATGTTGCTCCAACAGCCTCCTACGCTTGGTTCGACGAATTGTTGGACACTCAAATGGGTATTTGCCGGGGTTCTGGCATCTTACAAAAAGAAGATCATACTTGGAAGATAGCCCACTACGTCCTCTCCATAGCCGTACCTAACGATAAGGTTAAAACTTTGGTAGCGCTAAAAAAAGAGACCGATAGCTTATTATTAATCGACCTTAAAAAACGTTTTGCAAGACAACACTAGTTGCCGTTATCTCCTTCCGTTTTTCTTTTTTCTAAGGCCTGTTTGCTCAGGCTGGCTAAGTTAAAGTTGGCATCGAGTTCTAAAGCCTTATCCATAAAGGAGATGGCCTCGTCCACTTGTGTTTTGTCTTTATTGTAAATCAACAAACCTTTGAGGTGATAGAAAGCTGCTTTCAGTAAAGCCTCATAGGGTTGTTGGCGCTCAAAAAAGGCATGCTTCATATTCAATGTGGCATTGGCAATACCGTATTCAATATTTTCTTCGGCACCATCAAGATCTCCCGTTTGTATACGAAGATCCGCCAGTTCATAAGCGATATAAGCATCTGGCTTGCGCTCAAAGAGTACCTGAAACTGCTCAGCAGCGCGTTGGGGCTGATTTAATGATTTTAAAGAGACCGCCTTTACTTGAACCGCCAAATCAGAATCAGTAGCATTTTTTTCAATACCAATGGTATTTAGGGCTTGTAGGTGCTGGTTACTGTTCATGTAAATGTAAGCAAGGGTATCGGTACGGGCCTGCGATGGGGCTAGAATGTTCAAATGCGTTAGGGCATTGATAACCCCTGTTACATCGCTTTGTTTTCTCATGGCGGCATAAAAACTTTCGTAGTGCTGTATAAGCTGGGTATTACTTTGGGCCTTCAGACTAACGAATGACAACAGGACTAGGGCGAAAATAACTACTTTCTTCATGTTTCAATTTTGTGCGGCAAAGCTAAAAAAATAAAGCAATTTGGCTGAATAGTTACCTCATAAAAGGGGTGTCTGAAACTGCTAAATTCGATTTGATGAGGCATTTGTGTAAGTATTATCGTCTAAATGAAGTAAGTTTTTATGAATATTGGTACGTCTAAGGTTCCTCAATTGAATGGAAAGTAGGTAATTCAATAAAGAGTATCGGGTTATTTGCTTAAGAAGGATTTACCCAACTATCGGCCGAATAAAGCGATGCCCCTTAGCTTCAAAATTAGCGCTGCTAACGATTCTTTGCGGAGGTGCTATATCTGGTTTCACATATTTGGGTGGGGCGAGACCTATCCTTTTGGCTTCAGCTGTGTAAAAGACTGCTTTGGTGGGATGATGAGGATATACGCCATTAAACAAGCTGTTCCAGTAGCCCTGTTTTAGGATGGTTTGTATCATGCGAATACAATCGTCTCTATGGATTAGATTCACCAATTCGTTGCCATTTCGGAGTGTTTTTTGTGATAGGCGTCTTACAGGATGGCGATCGTCAGCAAGCAACCCTCCGAAGCGCACTACCGTAGTTGCTATGGTAGGTTCTTCTCTAAAACAATCTTCGGCTTGCAGCAACTGTTGACCAGATTTGGTTTGTGGTTGTGGCTGTATCTGCTCAGTAATGGTGCCAGATACACTGCCGTAAACAGAAGTACTGCTTACAAACAATAGTTGTTGTACTTGAGAGGCACGTATATGACGCAAGAGCAGGGTCATTTTAAGCACATAGTTTTCTGCGGGATTGCGGCGAAGCCCAGGAGGTATATTTACCACTAGGGTATCTACAGTTGCTAAAAACGCATCCAGCGTGCCTGTTACTTCAGCTTCACTGAGGGTAACTATATAAGGAGTAACGCCCTTACGCTCTAGATCAGCACACTTTTCAGGAGTAGTAGTGGTCCCACTTACAGTATATCCATCGCTAACTAGGGTTTGGGCAAGGGGAAGACCTAGCCAACCACAGCCTAAAATACCAATGTGATTACTTAAGGCCATCGTTTAGATATTGATAATACCCTTGTAGCGTTTTTTAGCATATTGTAAAACGAGATTGACATGAGTGGCTAAAAGATTCAAAAGTAAAGAAACACTATAAAAGCACGTCAAAACCGAACAAAGTTTGAACAATTGCTTAAAATTTGTTAACTTTCTTGAGAAACCCATAAAATTAAATCGTCATGGCAATCAAAAGCTTTCAAGGGGCACGTGCAAAAGTAGATTCCAAAAAAGATTTAGGAGGTCCCATCTTGGTCTCTGATTATATGACTACAAAATTGGTCACCTTTGCTCCAGATCAATCCATTTTGGCCGTGATGGAGGCTTTTGCCAAGTATAAAATATCAGGAGGTCCGGTACTGGATAGTAATGGCTTTCTTGTAGGCATTGTTTCTGAGGCAGACTGCATGAAGCAAATCTCTCAAAGTAGGTATTTTAATCAGCCCATATTGGACAAAAGTGTGGAGCGCTTTATGACTAAAAATGTGCAAACTATTCCTCATGACATGACCATCTTTGATGCCGCTGGGGTTTTTGACAAACACAATCGACGACGTCTTCCTGTAATGAAAGATGATATTCTTATTGGTCAAATTAGTAGGAAAGATATTGTGATCGCTGCCTTGAAGCTAAGCGGCGCCGATGAGATGAGATGAGATGAGGTGAGATGAGATGAATGAATGAATGAAAGCAATGAGTGAATGAACGAATCAGTGAACGGAGTGAAATGAATGCATGCATGCATGCATGATGCATGAA
>JBCDGY010000164.1:0-7172 GCA_039414375.1 Bacteroidota bacterium
CTATAATTAAGCGCATTACTTTTATTTATAGCACGCCTCTTATTTTAAATTCCCCACCATCTCTTCTGGTTTCACCCATGCATCATATTCCTCAGGGGTTACATAGCCCAGTCCCACCGCTTCTTCTCTTAAGGTAGTTCCGTTGGCATGTGCAGCATTAGCAATTTCAGCTGCTTTGTAATAACCGATCTTAGTATTTAGAGCAGTGACCAACATTAAAGAGTTGTTCAATAATTTCTCAATAGTACTATGATTGGGGGTAATTCCTGAGGCACAATGGCGCTCAAAACTAATACAAGCATCCCCTAACAACTGGGCAGAATGTAGCAGATTAGTGGCCATAACCGGTTTAAAAACGTTTAGCTCGTAATGGCCTTGCGTGCCGCCCACAGCAATAGCTACATCATTACCGATAACTTGGGCACAAACCATGGTTAAAGCTTCACACTGTGTTGGGTTTACTTTGCCAGGCATAATAGAACTACCTGGTTCATTAGCAGGAATGATAATCTCACCAATGCCCGATCGAGGACCGGAGGCCATGAGTCTAATGTCGTTGGCAATTTTGTTCAAAGATACGGCCAGTTGCTTTAGAGCGCCATGGCTCTCAACAATGGCATCATGAGCCGCTAATGCCTCAAATTTATTGGTAGCAGTTACGAATGGAAAACCGGTAAATTCCGCTATATATTTGGCTACAAGCACGTCGTATCCCTTTGGGGTGTTCAAACCAGTACCCACAGCAGTACCCCCCAAAGCCAGCTCTGAAAGATGGGGCAAAGTATTTTTAAGCGCTTTTAACCCATGTTCTAATTGCGATACATAGCCTGAAAATTCTTGACCCAATGTCAAAGGTGTAGCATCCATAAGGTGTGTTCGCCCTATTTTGACCACATCCTTAAAATCCGCTGCCTTTTGACGTAAGGTATCGCATAGTTTTGTAACGCCTGGAATGGTAACCTTTACGATTTTTTTGTAAGCAGCAATATGCATTCCCGTAGGAAAAGTATCGTTGGATGACTGTGATTTATTGACGTCATCATTGGGCTGTATGGTTTTATCGCCTTCCCCGATTGTTTTTCCAGCCAATTCATGGGCTCTGTTGGCTATAACTTCATTGACATTCATATTACTTTGCGTTCCCGAACCTGTTTGCCAAACGACCAAGGGAAACTGATCATCATGCTTTCCAGCCAAAATTTCATCGCAAACAGCAGCAATAAGGTCTCTTTTATCTTCTGCTAATACCCCCAATTCATTATTGGTATAGGCGGCAGCTTTTTTAAGGTAGGCAAAACCATACACAATTTCTAAGGGCATAGACCCTGCGGGACCAATTTTGAAGTTATTTCTAGAGCGTTCTGTTTGTGCTCCCCAGTATTTATTTGCGGGCACTTTTACTTCACCCATGGTATCTTTTTCGATACGATAATCCATATTATGATATTTAGATTTCAAATTTAAGCCTTCAAAAAGGTCTTTCTAGGGGTTTTTAGGCAACTCCTATTTTTTAATTGACTATTTGCAAATTTCCCCTTTTTCAAAGTATCTTTACACTATCAATGAAGGATAATCATGCATGAAAATTTAGTTCAGTTTGATCAATATTTGGGTTTTTTAGCCTTTTTAACCATTCTAACCATAGGATTTTGGTTAATGATCTTTTTACTAACCTTTGTGATCCCTTACTGGTTAACCGGAAACTTGATGGAGATGTGGAAAGAGCGACGGGAAGCAAAAAAGGCAAGTAGTCAGGCATCCTAGAGACAAGAATCGGTCATTTTTATCTTCCAATAGAGTTCCTTGAACGCCTTTATTAGACTCTAGTAACGATTATTTCGAATTTTCGAACTTGTGAAGCTCCGAAAGCTAATCAGCTTTCTTTTTACGCTTAGCTTTCTTCTTTTTGCGGGTTGTTTTGGTAGGATTATCTAAAAGTTCCAAGTAAGTCTGGAATTTTTCTTCCGGAAGTCCGGCTTTCAGATCTGCATCTTGCTTGGCCTTTATTTTTTCTACTTCTTCCTTCATCTTTTGCGGATCTAGGTTTAGGATCTTAAGTTCCATCCGTTTTTGTACGCTACTCACTAAAACAGATCGTACTATTGCTTCCTCAAAAGGATCTAACTCCATTACCTCTATAAGTTTAGGCATTTCCTTTTCTACATACTCCGCAGCAGTAAGTTTTTCCGGCTCTGGCGGTGGAGACTGGGCCTGAGGGATAGCACTTGTTTGTCGGCCAAAACGATTCATACCACCATTCCGCATTTGTGCGTTAATGGTCACTCCGATAAAAAGGAATACTAGTAATACAAGTAAATCAAATGAAGTTTTCATATCGGTATATTACAAAAAATTTGGCCATGGTTTTAGCCTTCAAATTAAAGATTTGTTAAACTATTTCTAGAAGTTATAGTTGCTTAGCGTAATTAACGTTAATCCTCCTTTTGTCCCATCATCATCAAGAAGGACTTTAAAAATGCACTAATGTCTCCGTCCATAACAGCATCTACATTTCCGGTTTCCTCTCCAGTTCGTACATCTTTTACCAACTTATAAGGATGCATTACGTAGTTTCGAATTTGTGAGCCCCATTCAATCTTCATTTTTGAAGCTTCAATTTCGTTTCTAGCCTCTTGTCGTTTTCGCAATTCTATTTCATATAGCTGGGACTTGAGCATTCTTAGGGCCGTAGCACGATTATCGTGTTGTGAGCGTGAATCTGAGCAAGAAATTTGAATTCCACTAGGCTTGTGGAATAACTGCACCTTTGTTTCTACCTTGTTCACATTTTGTCCTCCAGCGCCACTACTTCGGGCCGTAGTAATTTCAATGTCTGAGGGATTGATATCTATCGCTATAGAATCATCTACCAAAGGATACACATAAACCGAAGCAAAACTCGTGTGACGCTTGGCATTGCTATCAAAGGGAGAAATACGGACCAGTCGATGAACACCATTTTCGCCTTTTAACCAACCAAAAGCATAATCGCCTCCAATTTCTAAGGTCACGGTTTTGATACCCGCAACATCTCCTTCTTGGTAATTGAGTTCTTTTGCGGTAAATCCATTTTTTTCGGACCACATGAGGTACATGCGCATTAGCATAGAAGCCCAGTCACAGCTTTCTGTACCTCCTGCGCCCGCAGTTATTTGCAGTACCGCAGTAAGCTCATCACCTTCCTCAGAAAGCATGTTCTTAAACTCCAGATTCTCGATGTGTTCTTTGGCCTGTTCTAACTTGGTAAGTACTTCGGCTTCATCTACCTCCCCGAGTTCTAGAAATTCCACGAGCACTTCCAAGTCCCCAACCAAGGTTTTGGAAGCTTCGTAATCAGCAACCCATTTCTGTTTAGACTTTAAAAGTTGCATTTGCTTTTGGGCTTCCTGTGGATTATCCCAAAAACCTGGAGCAGCCGTTTTTTCCTCTTCATTTTCTATTTCGATGCGTTTGGCATCGATGTCAAAGATACCTCCTTAACGCACCAAGGCGTTCAATAAGATCTTTTAACTGATCTGTAGTTACCATTACTTTAAATTTGGGCAAAAATACATTACTTTTCAAAGTAATTCGAAAATGCTACTATCCATAACAACACAGTAGGTTTTAAGTGGAATAAGAGCTACCAATATTTATCAAGGTCATACTATTGCCTTGATGTCTAGCCGTTGGAATTTTTAAAATGTGCATTCGGATTTTAGCTATTTTTAAGTAAAACTTACATTGTGAAGAAGAACACTACTTGGTTTATACTGACATTATTGGTCTTGAACTTAAATGGGCAAGAATTCGATTTGACCAAAAGCTTTCAAAAATTCAAAGGTTATTTTACGTTTTATTATGACGATTCGACCGATAAAATATACCTTCAGGTAGATGAGCTTGAAAAAGAATTTTTGTATGTCTATTCTCTAAGTAGTGGAATAGGTAGTAATGATATTGGATTAGACCGCGGCCAACTCGGTAACGAACAAGTGGTTTATTTTAAAAAGGCTGGGCCAAAGCTATTACTGGTGCAACCCAATCTTAAATACCGAGCTTTAACCGACAATGTCTTAGAAAAAAAATCGGTAACACAAGCTTTTGCCAAATCCGTTTTAGGAGGTTTTAAGATTTTAGAAACTGCTAAAGGAAGCCATCTTATTGATTTTACAGATTTTTTAAGGCGAGACGCTCATGGAGTAGCACAACGTTTAAGGCGAACCAAACAGGGTAAGTATACTATTGACCAAAACAAAAGTGCGCTTGCCTTGGACCGAACCAAGGCCTTTCCTAGCAATGTAGAGTTTGACGTGCTATTGACTTTTTCTGGAAGCCCTGAGGGGGATTGGATAAGATCTGTTGCCCCTAACCCCGGTTTGGTTACTGTTACTCAGCATCACTCTTTAGTAGAACTTCCCGGTAGTGGTTTTGAGATGCGTAAATTCGATCCAAGATGTGGTACTTATCCCTTTAGTTATTATGATTATGCAACCCCGGTAGAAGAACCAATGTTAAAACGTTTTATTCCACGTCATCGGTTAAAGAAAAAAGATCCGAACGCAGCAATGAGCGAGGCTATTGAGCCTTTGATATATTATTTGGACAATGGCACCCCGGAACCGGTGCGCTCTGCTTTACTAGAAGGAGGAAGCTGGTGGAACCAAGCGTTTGAGGCTATTGGCTACAAGAATGCTTTTCAAATAAAAATGCTGCCTGCTGAAGTTGATCCTTTAGACGTGCGCTATAATGTGATACAATGGGTACATCGTTCTACGCGAGGATGGAGCTATGGCGCTAGTGTACGAGATCCAAGAACTGGAGAAATCATCAAGGGACATGTAAGCTTAGGAAGTTTGCGCATCAGGCAAGATTTTTTGATTGCCCAAGCATTGATGAACAAACCATTTGCAGAACGCGATGACAATCATGATCAAATGTTGGAAATGGCATTAGCTCGTATTCGACAATTATCAGCACATGAAATCGGGCACACCTTAGGCTTTGCTCATAATTTTTCGGCTAGTACAAACGATCGTTCATCAGTAATGGATTATCCACATCCTTATGTAAGCTTTGTCAATAATCAAATGGATTTCTCGCAGGCCTATGATACCGGGATAGGTGCGTGGGACAAAGTTACCGTAGCTTATGCATATTCAGATTTTCCTTCCGGAACCGATGAAACCGATGCCCTTAATACTATTTTGGATCGAGCGCATACCCAAGGATTGCGCTATCTTTCTGATCAAGATGCGAGACCAATGGGGAGTGCTAGTGCGCGCGCTCATTTATGGGACAATGGTGCTGATGTAAGTACCGAACTAAAACGAGTTTTAGAAGTGCGACAACAGGCCATTGCTAATTTTTCAGAAGATAATATCCGATCTAATGAGCCCTATACCGTTTTAGAAGACGTTTTTGTGCCCTTATACTTTTTTCATCGTTATCAAACGGAAGCTGCGGTTAAAGTAATTGGAGGATTAAACTACAGTTACAAGGTTAAAAACGATCAGCAGCAAGCAGTTACCGTGGTAGCAAAAGACAAGCAGCAACAGGCGCTAGAGGCTATTCTAAAAACTATAGATCCAACGGTATTAACCATACCAGAAGACAAGCTATCACTTTTTCCACCGCGTAGTATTGGCTATCCAAGAACAAGGGAATCAATTAAGGGCAAGACTGGGGTAGCCTTTGATCCTTTTGGTGCAGCAGAAACGGCGGCCAGTGCTACCTTATCCAAATTGCTACACCCAGAGCGCGCCAATCGATTGATACAACAAAAAGCTTCAGATCCTAACCAATTAGGTATTAACGATGTAGTTAAAAGGCTTTTAGAAGGGGCCGTAAAGGCAAAAAAAGAAGCTGGGACTTTAGGGGAAGTGCAGCAATTGGTAAACTGGCAAATAGCCCAGCATTTGATGGCTTTAGCTGCGCATAAAGACAGCTATCCTCAAGTTACCGAGGTCATCCTTTTTGAAATGATGCGCTTGAAAACCTTTTTAAGTGAGGGATCTAGAGCAGTTGATCCTAGTGCTATTTTGCTAAAAACAGCGGTAACCCAGTTTATCTCAAATCCAAAAGCCTATGAATCAAAAATGAATGTTCCTAAGATTCCCGATGGCTCTCCAATTGGTATGGATTGTATGGAATAGTACAGATTAATTTGGCATGTTCTCTAGATAAGTCAAGCTTTTAATGACTGTTAGTTATGGAAATAAATCTTATTAGTGATACGGTTACGCGCCCTACCGAGGAAATGAAAACGGCAATGACTAGAGCCACTGTAGGAGACGATGTCTTTAAAAATGATCCTACCGTCAATGCATTAGAGCGCAAGGTAGCTGATTTGTTTGGAATGGAGGCTGCCCTTTTCTTTCCAAGTGGTACAATGGCCAATCAAACTGCCATTAAAATCCATACCCAACCTGGAGAACAATTAATTTGCGATAAGTACGCTCACGTCTATCACTATGAGGGGGGCGGTGTTAGTTTTAATAGTGGTGTATCTTGCAAATTAGTAGATGGGCATCGGGGAATGATGACCGCCGCCCAAGTAATGGAAGCTATTAATCCCCCTGATTTTTATCATAGCCCGAAAACAAGTTTGGTGTGTATTGAAAATACCACTAACAAAGGTGGTGGGGCCTGCTGGGATTTTAAAGCGCTAGAAGCTATAAAAACCACCTGTGTAACGCATGGATTGCGATATCATTTGGATGGCGCCAGACTGTGGAATGCTATGGTTAAAACCGAGACTTCTCCAAAGGAATTTGGGGCGTTGTTTGACTCGATTAGCGTGTGCTTAAGTAAAGGATTGGGATGCCCCGTGGGTTCTCTTTTGATGGGAGACGAAGGATTTATTCAACAAGCTGTTCGCGTGAGAAAGGTACTAGGCGGTGGTATGCGTCAAGCCGGATTTTTAGCGGCTTGCGGTATTTATGCATTAGACCATCATCGAGAGCGCTTAACAGAAGATCATAGGAGGGCTAAAGAAATCGGAGAAGTTCTTCAAAATCTTCCTTATGTAAACTTTGTAGCACCCATTGAGACAAATATTATTATTTTTGACTTGGACCCATCAATGATTTCGGAACAAATATTTTTGGAAAGACTAAAGGAAAATAAAGTGCAAATCATTGGGATGGGCCAAGGTAAATTAAGAATAGTAACCCATTTGGATTATACCGAAA
>JBCDGY010000165.1:0-7136 GCA_039414375.1 Bacteroidota bacterium
CAAGTTCAACCGTGGCGGGATGCCGAGGGGGTCGAAAAGTTGGATGCTTGGATCGAGTTCTGGGGAAAGTATTTGCCACAGATCTTTGGAGTTGCCAAAGCATTGGCGGATTCCGTATTTATAAATCCTGAGGGCCTTATGGATTTTAAGGGTTTTGCTGCCGAAGTATTATACTTTAAGGAGCTACAGGAAAAAACAGGGGTAAAGCTGGAAGTTATTCGCCATGGAAAATACAAAAGTGCGGTTGAGCCTTTCCTTTCTGATCGTATGAGCGATAACAATCGCGAGCAGATTACCACTTTGCTCACCTCCCTTTGGCAGGTTGTACTTTCAGATATTGCCGATTCCAGAAACATAAGTACCTCATCCCTAAACACCATTGCGGATACCTTGGGTGCGCGAACGCCAGAAATGGCCATTGCAACAGGGCTTTTAGACGGCACACACTATGACGATGAATACGATACCCAGTGGCGCTCCGTACTAGGACTTTCTGAAACAGAAGAAGTACCTACGGTAACGCTAAAAGACTATTTGAGTGGAGGAAATGGTAAGAGCTCTAGTTTTGGAAGTGATAAGATTGCTGTCATATATGCTCAAGGTGAAATTTTATATGGCGAGGGCGACAGAGAGATTATAGGGCAGCAAACCATGCAACGCGCCTTTGAAAAAGTACGGGACGACGATCGTATCAAGGCGGTGGTTTTAAGGGTAAACTCTCCGGGTGGTAGTAGTTTGGTCTCAGATATGATTTGGCGAGAGGTAATACTAACAAAGGCGAAGAAACCCGTAGTGGCTTCCTTTGGAAATACTGCGGCTTCGGGCGGATATTACCTTGCTGCTGGTGCAGATAAGATTATAGCCCAATCCACCACCGTAACCGGCTCTATCGGTGTTTTTGGAACCATTCCCAATATTCATGAATTCGCTAAAGATATTGGGGTTAATGCCGAACAAGTAGGAACCAATAAGAATTCCATTGACTATTCGCTTTTTGAACCGATGACCGATACTTTTAGACAACAGCTTACGGAGAGTATTGAGCAGACTTACCAAACTTTTCTACAACGGGTTGCCGATGGTCGAAATATGACATTGGCAGAAGTGGATAGTATAGCGCAAGGGCGTGTTTGGAGTGGTACCGAAGCCCTTTCCCTAGGTTTGATAGATGAATTGGGAGATTTGAATACCGCGGTAACCATGGCTGCTGAAATGGCGGGTATTGAAGATTATAGCATTCGTAACTATCCTAAGTATCCTTCTGAGATAGAACGTCTTCTGGAAGATTTTGATGGCACCAAACTCGAAATAGGGGAGGCGGCCTTAAAAACTGAAATAGGAGACGAGGCTTTTGAAACCTTAAAAGCTTTGCAGCGCATTACGCAACAAAAGGGAGTTCAGGCAAGACTACCCTTCAACTTGAATATTCAATAGTCCTGAATGACCGAAAACGATAAAAAAGCTGCTTTTCGGATCTATCTATACCTTGGTGCCCTCTTTATCACCTCCTTGGTAGTATCCAATCTTATTTTCCAAAAGTTCTTTTATTGGAAACCGTTTGGCGATGTTTCGGTGTTTGGAGCGCCTCTATTTGAACTATCAGTAGGTATATTGCCCTATCCCATAACCTTTTTAGTTACCGATTTGATTTCGGAGATTTTTGGGCAAAAAAAAGCGAATCAAGTAGTTACTTCTGGTATCGTAGCCTCTTTCTTTTCTATGGGTATTGTATACGTGGCAGATGTTGTTCCGGCTATACCAGCATCTCCAGTGGGTAACGACACTTTTACTAAAGTTTTTGGATTGTCTTTTTTAGCAGTTTTGGCCTCTATGATGGCTTATCTATTCGCACAGTATATCGATATTTCTATTTATCATTTTTGGAAGCGCCTCACCCAAGGCCGCTACCTTTGGCTGCGAAACAACGCCTCTACTTTTGCTTCTCAACTCGCTGATACTTTAACGGTTGTAGGCCTATTATGCCTGTTTAAGGTACTGCCCTGGTCTAAATTCTATGGCTTGGTGGTAAGTGGATTTATTTTTAAAATTTTTATTGCCCTTTTAGATACCCCTTTGCTTTATTTATTCGTTTCTCTATTAAGAAAAAGGTTTAAACTAAAAATGGGGGAGGAGGTAGCCTTAACTTAGCGTATCCTCAATCAAAAAAACGATCCGATGAAAAAGAAGGTATTTCGCATTTTGGGCATAGTACTTCTAGTACTGATATTGACTATAGTAGCTTTGCCTTGGCTTTTAAAAGGAAAAATGGCCAACTTGGTTAAAGAGAAGGTCAACCAAAATGTTAATGCAACCTTTGATTTCGCGGCGGTAGATCTTAGCCTAATCAAAAGTTTTCCCAATGCATATCTCGATTTGCAGTCGGTATCCTTGGTAAACAAAGCCCCCTTTGAAGGCGACACCCTTTTCGCTGCAGATCATATTGCCTTGCAATTATCCCTAGCCCAGTTGTTTCAAGGGGAAGATAAACCGCTATCGATTGAACAACTAACCTTGGAAGGTTTGCTGTTGCACATTAAGGTAGATACCTTAGCAAATGCCAATTACGATATTGCTGTAGCTGATGCAGAAACGGATGCTGAGGTAACGGAAGAGGATGATACAGGAGATTTTACCTTAAACCTGAAGGCTTACGCCCTTAATGATGCTACAATTATCTACGACGATTTTTCTAGTGGGATGCACCTAGAACTTAAAGAAATGCACCATTCTGGTACTGGAGATCTGTCTTTAGACCGCTCACAATTAAATACACATACCGATGCTCTAGTCTCTTTTGAAATGGATAGTACCCGTTATTTGAAGGATAATACCATTGCTTTAGACGCGCTTTTAGATATCGATTTGGCACAAAGCAAATATACTTTCTTAGAAAACAAAGCCTTAATCAACCAACTGCCGTTGGTCTTTGACGGTTTTGTAAAAGTCAATGAAGACAACCAAGAGGTGGATGTAACCTTTAAGACGCCTTCCTCTGACTTCAAGAATTTTTTAGCCTTGATTCCCGAGGCCTATGCCGCTAATATCGACAACGTAAAAACAACTGGTAATTTTGAGGTTGGCGGTTTTTTTAAAGGGGTAGTAGATGAAGACCACATTCCTACTTTTGGCATCACCCTAAATTCTACAGATGCTTCTTTTAAATATCCGGATTTACCGAAAGCGGTAACACAGGTATTTATTGATACGGAAATCAATAATGAAACAGGTATTGTAGAAGATACTTATGTGGATATTAAACGTATTAGTTTTCAAATCGATCAGGATAAGTTTAACCTCACTTCAAAGATCCGAGAGCTGTTAGGGAACACCAAAGTAAACTTGCATGCCGATGGTACCATCAATCTCGCGAACATTTCGCAAGCTTATCCGTTACCGGAAGACTACGATCTCACCGGAATACTTACCGCGGATGTGACTACTGCCTTTGATATGGCCTCTATAGAAAGTCACCAATATGAAAATACCGCTACTAGTGGAAATGCAGACTTAAAGGGCTTTGAGTATACTTCTGAAGCCTTAAACCATCCTATGGCAATAGATGAGGCCTCCCTTACCTTTAATCCAACCACGGTAGCCCTAAACGCTTTTAAGGTGCGTACTGGAGAAACAGACTTTAGCGCTCAAGGTACTATCGATAATTTGTTAGGGTATCTCTTTAACAGCGAAAATATGGAAGGTCGTTTTGCTTTAAGCTCTAATACTTTTGTGGTCGATGACTTTATGGTTGCCGAAGTTGAGGAGACTACGGCGGAGGAGGCCGTATCAACTGCGGCTGATTCGGAACAACTTAAAATACCTCCCTTCTTAGATTGCACGGTTACTGCGAAGGCCAACACAGTGCTATATGATAACCTAACCTTAAAAGCAGTTTCAGGAGAAATGCGCATTAAGGACGAAACCGTATATCTCAAAGATTTGCGTTCTTCTTTATTTGATGGTAACCTATTGCTTAATGGTGCCGTCTCTACTAAGGAAGTGATTCCTACTTTTGACATGGCGTTAGGATTAGATGCGATTAAAATCAGTGAGTCCTTTCAGATGCTGGATATGTTTAAAATGTTGGCGCCAGTGGCCAATGCCTTGGAAGGTAGGTTAAATACTGATATCAAGATTTCTGGAAATCTCAAAGAGGATATGACGCCGAATTTGGCAACACTTTCAGGGGACTTGTTAGCGCAGATGTTATCAAATCAAGTAAAGACGGCCAATACCCCAGTACTAGCAGCGCTCGACAATCAGTTTGGCTTTTTAGACTTTGAAAAATTAAACCTCAAAGATGTGCAGACCGCCTTGTCTTTTGAGGGGGGTAAGGTGAATGTTAAGCCCTTTGATATCAAATACAAAGACATGGTAGTACAAGTTTCAGGCAACCATACTTTTGACCATCAGCTGCAATATCAGGCTAAGATTGATGTACCTGCCAAATATTTAGGGGAGGAGGTGAATAAGCTTATCGCTCAAATTAACGACGACGAATTGGAAGGGCTTACAGTTCCCGTTACAGCTGCTATTGGGGGTAGTTATACCAGTCCGACCGTTAAATCAGACTTGACATCAGGCATTAAAAATTTAACCTCGCAGTTGGTCGAAATCCAAAAGCAAAAACTACTCAATCAAGGCAAGTCTAAAGCCAAAAGTTTGATAGGAGGGTTACTTGACGGGGGGCAACAAACCGATTCTACAGCGGCAACAGGCAATGGGGTTACTGAAGCGCTTGGAGGCCTGCTTGGTAGTGGAAAGCAACAAAACACAACCACGGATTCTTCGGCTACCCAAGGCAATACCGTTAAAGAAGCGGCAAAAAACGTACTTGGAGGTCTTTTTGGGAAGAAGAAGAAAGATAGCGTTAAATAATATTCGAAATCAGTTTTTAGGTCAAGTCTAGGATCCTCCTAAACTATGTTATTTAAGCTACTTATGTTTCATTACGGTTGTAATGTCTTGTAAAAAAGTCAGGATTTATTGAATTTCCATAGCGATATAATAGCCTTCGCTCCCGCGTATATTGAATACGGTTTGATCTTCAAAAATCAAATACTGTCCTTTAATCCCCTTTAAAACTCCTTGGTATTCCGGTGTTTTTTCAAGATTCAAACTTTTTACTTTTTCAGGATAGCGCAACACTGGAAAATGGAGTTGTGTGGTATCGTTGTTTGCAATAAAATAATCCATTGCCTCTTCGGGAATGTACATCTTGAGTTGTTCGCGCCAGGCCTTCAGATCGACTACTTCGGTATCGTTCTTTAGCATTTTTTGCCAACTTGTCTTGTCACTAACATGTGCTTTTAAGGCCACTTCTGTAATACCAGCTAGGTACCGATTGGGTGCTTCAACAATTTCAAGTGCCTCATGTGCACCTTGGTCTATCCATCTTGTGGGGACTTGTGTTTTTCGAGTAACCCCAACTTTTACGTTGCTGCTATTGGCCAAATACACAATGTGTGGTTGTAGCTGCACGCGTTTTTCATAGTCCAAATCGCGGTCTTCCTCACCCAAGTGGGCTTTACTCAGTTCGGGTCGCATAACCCAATCTCCTGCCTGAGGTATTTTAAAAAAACAGTCTTTACAGAAACCCATCCGATAGATTTTTTCGTCCTTGCCACAAGACAAACACTGATATTTTAAAAATTTAATAGACACTTGTTTATCCAGTGCCTGATTCATGTTTAAAATATCGTCACCCAAAAAGAGATAGTACTGGATCGTATCCTCCATTGCTGTTCTCATTTTGCGCAAAACTCCTTCGTATAGCATTTCTTGTTTTTCTAAAAGTTGAATTTGTATTTTCGCATGTAGTCGTGATTAAAGGTTTTTGTGAATCGCGTTTTAGTACCTAACCAAGCTCGCAGATATAAAATGCAGTAACGATTAGGTCAATTCGGGACTTAGACCTTATTACGACTGGCTAAAGATACCCAAAATGCCCATACCGTTATTCAACTCCATTGCGTCTTGGTTGCTTAAAAAGCGGTTCCATCAAATTGAACTTTTTCTAAAATATCCTACGGACGTTCAACAGGAAGTGTTGCAGCAGTTGTTAAGCTATGCGCAAGATACAGAGGTGGGGAAGGCCTATCATTTTAAATCAATAATCACCTATGAAGACTTTGCCGAACGCCTGCCTATTGCTAGCTATGAAGATATAGCACCTATGATTGAGCGTACCCGACGTGGAGAACAACGGGTGTTCTGGCCAACTAACATCAAGTGGTTTGCCAAGAGTAGTGGGACCACCAATGCCAAAAGCAAATTTATCCCTGTAAGTGCAGAGGCCCTAGAAGACTGTCATTACAAATCTGGGAAAGACCTCTTGAGTCTTTATTTAAACAACAACGAGAACTCCCAATTATTTACCGGAAAAAGTCTACGACTCGGTGGGAGTAAAGAGCTCTATGAAGACAATGGTAGCTTTTTTGGGGATCTTTCGGCTATTCTTATTGACAATATGCCACTTTGGGCGGAGTATAGTAGTACACCGAGTAATAAAGTGTCCCTGATGAGTGAATGGGAGCTTAAGATGCATGCCATTATTGAAGAAAGTATCCGAGAAAATGTCACCAGCTTAGCAGGAGTTCCCTCGTGGATGTTGGTTTTACTCAACAATGTTTTGGAGAAGACCGGTAAACCCCATTTGTTTGAAATATGGGAAAATTTGGAGGTCTATTTTCATGGTGGAGTAAGTTTTGCGCCGTACAAAGAGCAGTATCGTAAGCTACTCCCAAGCAGTAGTTTTAACTATTACGAAACGTATAATGCCTCGGAAGGTTTTTTTGCAATTCAGGACCGCAACAACGCCCATGACCTTTTGCTAATGTTGGATTATGGTATTTTTTATGAGTTTATTCCTATGAATGCTTATGGAAAAGAAGGGGCTAAGGCAGTGCCCATTTGGGAAGTGCGTACGGGTATTAACTATGCCATGGTTATTACCACAAATGCGGGACTTTGGCGTTATAAGATAGGGGATACGATTAGGTTTACCTCCCTGTCACCTTACCGCATTCGCATTACCGGAAGAACCAAACACCATATCAATGCCTTTGGAGAAGAACTGATTATTGAAAATGCGGAAGAGGCCTTAGAGCAAGTCTGTAAAAAAACGGGATCACAAATTA
>JBCDGY010000166.1:0-7123 GCA_039414375.1 Bacteroidota bacterium
AAGATGCGTTCTATGTAATCTCAGTGATAAAAAGATCAAGGGTATTTCAATTAACCAAGCTCGATAGTTCGGGGCAGTATTCGACAATAACAATAAATATTGAAGAAGGGGAATATTTTCAAAATGGCGAGGCCATTACAAAGATGCCAGAAGCCCCATCTAACAGCGAAGAGAAGGACCCGATAGTACACTTTGCCCTTCCAAGGGAAATGGCTCTAATGAGAACTGACGTTCCCAATACCAACGAAGATGTTACCAGACCAAACAAGTTTTACTTAGAAGACGATACTTTGATCCTCACCTTAGATGGCAATGAAAAAAGTACGACCATGGTCCAAATCGACATGAGTAACTTTGAGACTGCCACTAATGTAATTTCCAAAAAACTAGATTTTCCTTTAGAAGGCGAATCTTTAAAAACCAATTCTTTCTTGTTTAATAATATCCTCTATCAAATGAAGGGTAATAAAAGCGGGTTGGGACTCCTATTTTTTGATTTAAAGCAAAACAAATCAGTTCCTCTAGGTTATTTTAACCGTAAAACACCATATGAGCCAGAGCGCAATCTTATTATTAATGAGCAAATAAGGCAACAACACGATATTCCGATACCTGAAAAGAGTAATGAAGAGGATATACAGAAACGCCTTAGAAGAGTTATGAGGTATCGAAATCGTGTCGGATTTCAAATTACAGAAAACGATCATACCCTACTCATTAATTGCGGTGCTTACTCCGTTACCCAGTCCAGTGCACCAATGATGTATGGCATGGGAGGGGCCGTAGGTGGTTTAGCGATGGGAATCGGTTTTTCGGGCACCTATATTTTCGAAGAGTCCATCAACCTACTTTTAGAGAAAGACGGTCTAACACTCACCTACAATGATTTTAAGAATCCCTATGTTCGTATGGAAGACTATTTAAACGAAGCATATGAGGACAAGGCAATTAAAAAGACCCGATGGAGAAGTAAATTCAAAATAGGTACTGATTATTATTTAGGGTATCTGGATAAAAAATCAAATCAGTACCATTTCACTAAATTTAATTAAAATGAGCAAAGTAGCCGTTATTATGGGGAGCACTAGCGACCTCCCAGTAATGCAAGCCGCCATCGATATTTTGGAAGGGTTTGATATTCCTGTGGACGTGGACATCGTCTCCGCCCACCGCACTCCCGAGAAATTGTTTGACTTTGGTAAAAATGCCCATTTGCAAGGGTATGCTGTGATCATTGCCGGTGCCGGGGGCGCCGCCCACCTCCCAGGAATGGTAGCCTCTTTATCCCCTTTACCTGTAATTGGAGTACCTGTAAAAAGTAGCAATAGCATCGATGGATGGGACTCGGTTTTATCGATCCTCCAAATGCCTGGAGGGGTGCCCGTAGCAACGGTAGCCTTAGATGGGGCCAAAAACGCAGGTATCTTAGCAGCCCAGATTATAGGAAGCACAGACAACTGTGTACGCGATAAAATAGTCGTCTACAAAGAAGGGCTCAAACAGAAAGTAATAGACGGGGCCAAAACCGTACAGAAGAAAAAATGAAGTAGTTTAACCTTTTCAATATAAAATCTCAAGGTTCACCATTTATGAACAATCCACTTTTGGAAGCTTTTGATGAAGCACCATTTTCCAGCATACAAAACGAGCATTTCAAACCGGCTTTTACGGAAGCCATTGCTATGGCACGGCAAGAGATAGATACCATAGTACAGGAAACCGCTCCTCCAACTTTTGAGAATACGATTGCTGCCTTAGACTATGCCGGGCATCAGCTAGGACGCATTTCGGCTGTATTCTTTAACCTCAATGCCGCGGAGACCAACGAAACCATACAACAAATCGCACAAGAGGTGTCTCCGTTGTTAACCGCTTTTCAAAACGATATCACCCTGAACACCCAACTTTTTGAAAGGGTAAAAACGGTTTATAACCAACGGGAACAACTCCATTTATCGGTAGAAGAAGAAACCCTATTAACCAAACGCTACCGTAGTTTTAGACGAAACGGAGCTGAACTATCCTCAGATCAAAAGCAACAGCTTCGCGATATCGATACAGAGCTATCAAAACGCACGCTTAAATTTGGTGAAAACGTATTGGCAGAAACCAATAAGTTCCAGCTGCACATAACCAATGAGGGCGATTTAGAAGGGCTACCCGAAGGAGCCAAAGAAATGGCTACCCATTTGGCTAAGTCTAAGGATTTGGAAGGGTGGTTGATTACTTTGGATTATCCGAGCTACATCCCTTTTATGAAATATGCCCAAAATCGGGAGCTCCGCAAAAAACTGTATCTAGCCTTTGGTAGCAAAGCCTTTCATAATGATGAACTGGACAATCAGGATCATGTTTTAACCATCGCCAAATTGAGACACCGGCGGGCAGAACTCTTAGGTTTTGCGTCTCATGCACATTATGTACTGGAAGAACGCATGGCCAATTCGCCCGGCAAAGTGCTTGCTTTTTTAAATGAACTTTTGGAGAAAGCCAAGCCAGCAGCAGAAAAGGAGTTTGACACCCTAACTGCTTTTGCGAAAGCACAAGATGATGGTATTGATGAATTGCAACCATGGGATGGCGCTTACTACTCCGAAAAATTAAAGCAAGAACGCTTTCAGCTGGATGACGAAACATTGAAGCCCTATTTTAAGCTAGAAAATGTGATTTCAGGGGTTTTTAAAGTGGCTGAAAAGCTATTTGGACTTCAGTTCAAGCCTGTTTTTGATGTAGATACTTATCACGAAGAAGTAAAAACTTATCAGGTCTATAATCGAGAGGGTAAGCATATCGCACTTTTTTATGCTGATTTTCACCCAAGGCCTGGAAAACGAGGTGGGGCTTGGATGACCTCCTTTAAGTCGCAGTTTCGAAAAAATGGCGAAGAGATGCGGCCGCATGTTTCCAATGTATGCAACTTTACCCCCTCCACGCCTAGCAAACCCTCATTATTGACCTTTAATGAAGTAACCACACTATTTCATGAATTTGGACATGCCTTACATGGCATGCTAGCGGACACCACCTACCCCAGCTTGTCGGGCACTTCGGTGTATTGGGATTTTGTAGAACTCCCTAGTCAAATTCTTGAAAATTGGTGCTACGAACCAGAGGCATTGTCCCTTTTTGCACTTCACTATGAAACGGGAGACCCCATACCGACCGATCTAGTAGAAAAAATAAAGGCTTCAGCTACTTTTCAACAGGGTATACAAACCTTAAGACAACTACGCTTCGCCTTGTTAGACATGGCATGGCATAGCCAAGATCCCAGTGGTATTGACGGTGTAAAGGCTTTTGAAAATAAAGCCTTTGAAGGAACACTACTATACCCCAATATTCCGGAGACGTGCATGAGTACCGCTTTTGCACATATTTTTCAGGGAGGCTACTCCTCTGGTTACTATAGTTACAAATGGGCCGAAGTATTGGACGCAGACGCCTTTGCCTACTTTAAGGAACACGGTATTTTCAATACGGAAATTGCTGCGCGGTTTGAAAACCACATTCTTTCCAGAGGCGGTACAGAACATCCTATGGTGTTGTACAAACGTTTTCGCGGCCAAGAACCGGAGCTAGATGCCTTACTGGAACGCTCCGGGCTTTCTTTAGCATAGAATTCCCAAAGTGCATTATTGCATTGGACTAATTTAAACTTTTTGGATTGAAGCGAAAATCAGCGTTTTTAACCAATTGAAATCTTTTTTATGGTGCGAGACCTTCGCAGAATTCAGAAATATGTGGGTAGTTCGACGACCGATACAATTTTAACCAGCAACAACCCTCGATTGTGAGGACTTAAAATTTTTGAGCGTCAGCAATTTTCCCATAGTTTGGATAGTGAATCTCTTTTTTATCCTTTCTGCAAAGGTCTCATCTCATAAAAAGTCCCAAGAGTTTAATTAATGATTAGTTTATAATAGGTAAACGAATCCTTATCGGTTTCCTTAACGCTAATAACATAGACACTTGTTGATCCTTCTATTTTTAGTTTAATGCCATCACTATCTTCAGAAAGCAAATAATGGTTTATTTTTCTTCCCAACAGATCGTATACTTTAATACTTTTTGCATCAATAGAAGAGGTTGTTAAGTTGATTGTTCCATCGGGAGAAGGATTTGGAAAAATAATAAGCACATCTTCCAGGTCATCATCAATAGGTATACCTTCTTCATCGTCTTCAATAGACATATCATCATCCTCTGTGATGTCATTTTCTTCCTCTTCCTCAGGTACGTCGTCCTCATCATCCTCGGGTATGTCATCCTCTTCCTCCTCAGGCATGTCGTCCTCATCATCCTCAGGTATGTCGTCGTCCTCATCATCTTCGGGTATGTCATCCTCTTCCTCCTCAGGTATGTCGTCCTCATCATCTTCGGGTAAATCGTCATCATCGTTCTCAGGTATGTCATCTTCTTCCTTGACAATGTTCTTATTCTTAAATAAATGAAAATCGTCCCAATAATATTTTAGGCTGTCTCCTACAGCAGTCACTTTATCAATGGTACTAAAGTCTTTGGTATACATTTTTAAGGGATTGAAAAGCTTAATCCCATCAGGATTGGGATCATCAGGATTATGCGTATATCCAGTGATATCGAATAAGATTTGCTTAGTTTTCCCTTCTGGAGTAACGGCAAGCACAAAATTACCCGTATTCTGATCGCCCTCCTTGATAAACAACTCAATATCTATCCAAGTATCCAAAGGAAGCGTATCGGTGGATATTTCTTCCCATTTTTTATCCTCCCCTTCTCCCCAGCAACATCCACGGCTTTGCTGTTCTCCCGTTGCCATTAACTTTAAAGGTTTTCCTTCTCCAGCTTCCTTAACGATGTTAAGCTTCATCCGGTAGGGATATGAATTTGGAGTACCAAATGCAGGGTTCCAATTATTATTGTTCCATATTTCGGTGATCGTTAAAAAGTCAAACCCATCAGGATGTTCAATAATGGGATTAAATGAGGAAGATGGCAAATAAAGCTTTACCCTTTGATAAAATTCTTTAATTCCTTCCTCTGCTCCGTATAAGTTCGCTTGTACTCGGCCGCGGTCATAGGTTACGTTATCTCCGGTGAGCCAAAATTTTAAAACGTGGCCCTCACCAGCCGGATTTCTAACAATTTCTGCTCTTCTTTTGTGTTCCTGATTAGCGTTGTAGTCTTGATATTGAATTCCAAACTTGCCAATATTAGGGTGTGTTTCCAGGTCTACTACCCAGTCGCTTTTTGTAGGAAATGAATCATCTTGACCGGTAATATCTGCCCCATTACTCTTTTGTGTTAACACGGAGCCTGGTTCAAAACCGGATCTAAAAATCAATTCTTCTTGCGCATTACCATAAAATAAGGCTAAGAAGAAAACCACAACGGCGCACAGTGGATTGTTTCTTAAAACTTTATGATTCATGGGGTCATTCTTTAGTTATTTATTCTTTTATTTGAATATCCGTTAAGTATCATAATCCTGTAATGCCTGCTATGACTATTCTGTCAAAGATTCTTTCACCGAAGTATCTTCTGTTGAGCTTGTAGACGAACTCGTCGAGATAGCTTTGGAGATATTTTCCTTTTATTTTGTGGTAATTACCCAAGAGGTTCTTTTTAGCGTTGCTTATGAAGATATGAACCCATTTTAGGGTCTCTTGAGTGGTTTCTCTGTTGGATTTTTCCTTGATATGGAGTTCCACATAGTCTGCGATATCGACATAGGAAGTGCTTTTGTCAGTGAAAACGATGGATCTTTCGTCAAGAGATTCCCCTATTGCTCCATCTACGGTATCTGCAGTATGATCCACAAGCACCTTGGCTTTGAAATAGCGTACCTCTTTGGACTTATCGCCAGTTAGCGGGTTCTCCAGTGGGGTACTCTCCGCCATGACCATGACGTTTTGTTTTCCTGCGGCCCCACGACCACGCTTGCCCTTGTTCTTTTCGACCTCTCCCGATGCTACGGTGAAATAGCCCTGGTCCATCTCGATCATCCCCTCAAGGGTATAACGTGAATCCCTATTGCCCATAGCTTTCCTTAGCTTGTGCACCATGGCCCATACTGGCTCGTAACGCTTCAGACCGAGTTGCCGCTGTATCTCTAGGGCCGAAAAACCCTTCTTGGTGGCTCCCATCAAGAACATGCAACGGTACCAGACTAAAAACGATAGGTTGGAGCCTTGCATTACTGTCCCGCTACGCAATGAAGTACGACTCCTACAGTTTTTACACTCATAACTCCAACGACTCTTGATCCAGTAGTGTTCCCTATGCCCGCACCTTTGGCAGACAACACCTATTTTGTCACGTTCCCCCTTGTAGTGTAAACGGCAGCTCTCCTCAGTCCCGAAATTAGCTGTAAAAGTGAATAAATTCATATCGTATCTCGTTTAATATCAAGTAAATATACAAATTATGAGTGATTACGGATATTCAATTTCTTTTATATGCCTAATCGGACCTGCTGTAAAAGTTTTCTATTATAAAACAATAGGTACACGATGCCATTGGGATAGATCCGAACAATAAATTTCTTTATCTATGTAGGTTTCTATTGTTTTTTGGTGTCCTTGATCAGTGCATATTAGGTTAATGCGCTCAATAAGTTGTTTAAATGCTTAAAGTGCTTTTGTTTTGGTCTCTAATGTATCTTATATTAATGGAAATATGGGTATAAATTAAGTCGTTTGTCGCTCATTGTAGTATGACTTAGGACCTTTGCAGAATTCAAAATATGTGGGGCGTTTGACGACCGATAGAATTTTAACCTGCAACAACCCCCCGGCTGTGAGGACTTAAAATTTTTGAGCGTCAACAATTTTCCAATAGTTTGGATAGCGAATCACTTTTTTATCCTTTCTGTAAAGGTGTCGCCTTGATTAATTTAACTATATTTTTGAGCTAAAATTGTAATCAACCACGATTAATTTATTTCCTTAAAGACGATTCGTAATAATTTGGTCTAAGTTGTAATCGAGAATTGAGCTTGATTTAAGAGCTTTTTGGATTAAAGCGAAAATTTAAGGTTTTGTGTCCAGATAGGGTCTTTTTAGCGCTAAATAGTCAATCCTTATGAACCTGTTCTATCTGTGTTTCAGATATAGTTAGGATTGATACTGCGCTTTTAAAAAAT
>JBCDGY010000167.1:0-7102 GCA_039414375.1 Bacteroidota bacterium
CGAAAATCTCAAAATCGGACAATTGGCTTATGGCATACAAGTTTTTTGTGCCTTGCTAGGAGAATAAGTTCTAAGCGCAATAAGTAAGCACTCTGTGTCCACTACTTACTTACTACTATTTTAGCCCATCGCGAGGGTGTGTCACGCCTTCTTCTCTCTTAGAAAAACGTGTGCAAAGAATAGATTTTGGCAGCGCATTATGTATGATTAGGCGGCCTGGCATGCCTAACCTTTTACAACATCAGGTGTAATCTAATCCCTGGCCCTCTAATAAAGTTCCCTAGGCAGAATTACGGCTGGCATTGATATTACCGTAGAGCGATCGGGTCACTATTTTTTCATAAGCCTCTTTGTACTTGGAATTTTGTGTGATGTAATACAATGCATTCTGTTGGATCACCAATAGGGGTAGTACAATTTTCTCTCGAATTTTAACCGATTCTCGGGACACAGCTTCATCTTCCATAAGGATTTTATTTCCAGAAACCTCTAGTAACATGGCTTTAGAGAGTTGAAACTCTTCAAAAAGAATGGTCCAAAAAGCTCCAAACTCCGCATCTTCTTTCATATAGCTGGTTAAACCAAAGTTGGTTTTTGCCAGAGACATCACACTGTTGTGCATCAACGCACGGAAAAAGGGTACTTCCTTATATAATTGTTTTACGACATCCATTCGGCCTTCATCCTTAAACTTTTTAATAGCGGTACCCAGTCCAAAATACCCAGGCACATTTTGTTTCAGCTGACTCCAACTCCCCACAAATGAAATAGCCCTTAGGTCGGAAAGTGTTAATTGCTTTTTATTACCTCGTTTACCAGGGCGGCTACCAATATTCGCATTGGAATAATACTTTAGCGTACTGCGCTGCTCTAGATAAGGAATAAACTTATCGTGTTGTTTCAAAGCCTCATATTTGGCATAGCTCAATTCCGAAAGTTCTTCGATCTGTTGGCGTCGTTCCATGGAAATGGTATGCTCCCTACCAAAAATCGTATTGCTTAAGCCAGCAGTAAGCATTTGCTCTGCATTGTGGATAAACTGTTCTTTGGTTCCATAAGTACTTGTAATCGTTTGCCCTTGTATGGTCAATTGTATTTCATGATTGGCCACATCCTTGGTTTGAGAGGCATAAAAACGATGTGTTTTCCCACCACCACGAGCTGGTGGCCCACCACGACCATCAAAGAATATGGCTTTAATACCATTGTCATCACACACCTTGCTTAGGGTCTCTTTGGTTCTTAAAATACTCCAATTGGCCTTTAGGTATCCCCCATCTTTGGTACCATCGGAAAATCCAAGCATAATGGTATGGACTTTTTGACGTCGCTCTAAGTGCGCTTGATAAGCGGGAGTATCAAATAAGGTTTGCATCACCGACGCAGAAGCCTCCATGCCGCGCATTGTTTCAAACAAAGGCACAATGTCAAAAGTGATATCGGAAGCTTTCCAACCACACCAACGGAACAATCCAAAAACGAAGAGCACAGAAAAGATATCCTCAGAATTACTGATGATGTATCGATTGCATCCCTCTTCTCCATTCGTGGTTTGGATGTCTTTTAGTTGCTGGATATTTTTGATCGTATCCTTAACGATAGCTATGTCATGATCCTCGGCAGAAAGCTTGAGATCTTTTTCCAGCAACCATGAAACTAAGGCTTCCTCCGAAAGTTCTTCCAAACTATCTTGAATAGCTCCTTCTTGCTTTAAAATGGTTTCTACCGCCAAGTAATGTTTACTATGATCTTGTCGAATATCTAGTGTCGCGAAGTGGGTTTTAAAAATATGAACGCGATCTAACAGTTCATTTAAAGCCCCCAGATAAAGAGAATGGCAGTCGGCGATCAAAGCATGCTTCACTTCCGTTAGCTTATCCACAATCTCTTGATAAGTAAGGATGTAGTTTTCTTGAAACATGGCCTTGTACAACTTGGCATTCAAATCTTCCAAAGGTTGTTGTACACTTTTAAACGTCAACTTTTTACGAAGTGCTTTTAGGTCGTTGTAGTAACACTTCATCAAGGTAAGACGGAGCTCATCGGCCACCTTTCTAGTCATCTCTGCGGTAACAAAGGGATTACCATCTCGATCCCCACCAGGCCAAAAACCCAATTTAAAAATATCATAATTGTCAAAAGTAGCATCTCGGATATTTCCCTTGATGTACTGAAATAATTCCCCTATTGCTTGATAATACGTGTAGCGAAGCATATGGATAATATTCTTTGCTTCATCAAGCGGCGTTGGCTTTTTAGTATTCATCAAGGAGGTAAGTCCCAATTGCTGTAGTGTAAGATCAATATCGTCAATACGATTTTCATCAATTAGGGCTCGCAATTCTGAAATAATATCTAAAACAGCTGGGGTATAAAATTGTGTGGGGTGTGCAGTCAGTACGATACGCGCGCTAAAGGTGGCCAACTTCTTGGCAATCTTATCCCAATTTTTATTCTGGTCTACCAATTCAAAATAGTCTTTGATGGATAAGGAGTTGGTATATTCCTGCAATTGTGGAAAAGCGGCATCTTCCACACTGTCAAAGAGCACCACCTGCCGCTCCACGTATTGGATTATTCGGAACATAAAATCTATGCGCTCCTGCTCACTTTCCATACCCGCAAAATTGGTGAAAAAGTGCTCCAGGATGTCTTGTGGCTTTTTACCTGCGGTAAGCCCTTTCTCGCATTGCTCAAACAACAAAGGCACTAACATGCCTACATTTTCCATATCGGCATACGGCAGGCTTAAAAAAAGGCTGTTATAAATATTGAATTTATTGGTAACCGATCGTTTGAAGGCTTTCAATCGTTTGGTCTGTTGCATTTCGCTCATGCGTTCTTATTTAGAATTGCGTTGTGGACAAATTTCGGTAGAACAAAGCTAGTTTTAGCATCGGTAAACACGGTATCACAAAGAAGCTACGTTCTCCTACAAACCTAACAAAGCAGGCCTGCATATCAAAAAAACTTTTCATATTGCAGCACTCTGAAATCGAGGGTATTAAACGCAGGATTCTTGTCTTTCATTTTTTTATAGGCCTTTAAGCTGCCTACGGCACGATTAGCAGCACCCGATGGAGCTGTTAGCGATACGGTTTTAATGGTGTTTTGAGTAACGGGATGCAAAAAAGTATGAATACGGGGCACCTCATCAGTTTGCACTGTTAATCGCATGTTCTTTTCTTTTAACAAACGCCGAAAAAAGTATTCTGGCCCATTTTTACTATTACCCCCAGTAAATAAAAGTGTGTGTACCGAAGGATACCGTTGTAACACTCCTAAAAGGTCTCGGAGTTCTACCTTTTGCATCCCAAGATCAGAAGCGTCTATTTTTTGCCTTACAGCCTGTTCCACAATATCGCAAATACCAATGCGCCGATCACGTAGAAAGTGTTGCCGCTGGGCAACGGCTTCATCGGTAGTCTGAAACTGCAAATTCAAATTAAAAATACGATTAAGTATAGGCCATAATTGTCCATCACGACTCCCATAACAAAAGTCCACATCACCCGGCTTCAGGGTTTTAGTTGTAAATCGCGGGGGAGGTAGGGTCCCTACAATCAATTTCTCGGCACCTTCAAATAAAAAAGGAGCGTAAGGATGTTGGTGAATAAACATACCTTCAAAAGTAAGGAATAGGAAAGGTCCTTAGAACCCGGTACGAGGAGCTACAATCATAGATGCCACTGAGGAACTACTCCTCAATTCATTAATCAACTTTAAAAGTAAGTACGGTACCCTCTTCTTCTTTAAAATCAATCTGATAGGTGTACAATCCTATGGGCAATGGTTTGGACAAGGAATCTGGTGTAAAAGTAAAGCTTGTAGAGTCGGTCTCTATACGCAATACATCTTGTTGGTAAGCCAGGTCGTAGGCCAGATAGTCCGAGAAACCCTTGGGAGCAATATTCTCATAAACAAAACTATCAACACGCACTTCTACACGCAACAGTTCAAGATCGCTCATATTCTGAATACGTATTTGTGGAGCATTCAAATTATCATCTCTATCCTCACAAGATAGTGTGCCCAAGACCACTAAAAATAGTACTAGCGATGGAATAAGAACTTTCATGAAAACTGCTTTATGATAAAACGCTAGTCCCCTTGAATTATTCTATCGGACAAAAACGGGATGATCTGGTTTTACCGTATGTGCTTCACTAAACTGATAGTCGTCCCTATTAAAAGCTTTGATATCGTCCAAAGTTTGGGCATTACTATCCAGAATATAGCGTACCATCGAACCTCTAGCCTTTTTCGCAAAAAAGCTAATCGTTTTTAATTGATCGTTTTTCCAATCTTTAAATACTGGGGTGATTACTGGTACTTTAAGCGCTTTTGTATCAATTACTCCAAAGTACTCGTTACTCGCTAAATTGATAAAGAGCTCGTCTGAAGTTAACTCCTCATTCAGGGATTGGGTAACGGTTGTTTTCCAAAACCCATAGAGGTTCTTTTTTCGACCTACTTTTAGAGCTGTGCCCATTTCTAATCGATAGGGCTGCATCAAATCTAAGGGTCTCAAAATGCCATACAATCCAGAGAGGATACGCAAGGTTTGTTGCATAGCGTCTATTTTTGATGTTGGAAGATCGTACACACTAAGCCCTTGGTATACATCTCCATTAAACGCATATACTGCTGGACGGGCATTATCTGGAGAAAAAGGCAGTGAAAACTGTTGATTGCGCTCCCAATTAAGTTTGGCCAGGGCATCTGAAATACCCATTAAGGTCGATAGGGATTTCGGACTTTTTTTAACCAAAACCTTATTTAAGCGTTCCGATTGCGCTACAAACAGCGGCTGACTGTATTGATCGGTCGGTAATTGGCTTTCGAAGTCCAGAGATTTTGCTGGCGAGACAACTATTTTCATTCGGGCAATTTTGAAAGCAAAATAAAGGGTTTTTAATCATATTTCGATAAGTAAACAAGGCTTATGAAAACTGTTAAGTTGATTGTATCGATTTTGTTTGGATTACTCTTTCTGATTTCGGGTCTCAATAAGCTCTTTCCATATATGCCAATGCCTGACTTTACGGAATCACAAATGGAGATGTTTGGGCATTTTATGGCTATCACTTGGTTGTTCCCATTAGTAGCTGTGGTAGAAATAATAGGTGCTATTCTTTTTGTAATTCCCAAGTGGAGGGCACTGGGGGCACTTATCGTGTTACCCATAACAGTGGGCATAATACTACATCACATTACCATAGAACCTAGCGGTCTGATTCTAACAATTGTTTTATTTGGCATTAATATTTGGATCATCGCAGACAATTGGAATAAATACAAAAATCTGGGTGTGAACTTTATAAAATCTCCAATATAGGGGAAGTCCAATACGCAATACAATCTTAACCCGCTGCGGTTTGTTGGTTGTAAACGCTAAAGAGTTTGGCGGTTAGCAATTTCCTGTAGTAAACAATTAATGATTTTTAGCTACTCCTTGATAGTCTTTGAGCCTAAAACCGTTTCGCGTAGCCTCGCCATTTCTCAATACAAGCCTGCATATCAACTGGGAGTTCGGAGTTAAATTGTAATCGCTCCCCAGTCTTAGGATGCTCAAAACCCAGGGTTTTCGCGTGTAAGGCCTGTCGCGGTAATAGTTTAAAACAATTCTCTACAAACTGTTTGTACTTTGTAAAGGTGGTTCCCTTTAAGATTTTATCCCCTCCATAGCGCTCATCACTAAATAGGGTATGCCCTAAATATTTCATATGAGCTCTAATTTGATGTGTTCTTCCAGTTTCTAAGCGGCAAGAAACCAAGGTGACATACCCCAAGCGTTCCAAAACTTGGTAATGGGTTACCGCAGGCTTTCCTTGTTCGCCGTCGGGAAAGACCATCATTTGGAGTCTATTCTTAGGATTTCGACCCAAATGCCCAACAATAGTACCTTCGTCTTCGGATACGTTGCCCCACACCAAGGCGATGTAAGCACGTTCGGAGGTCTTTTCAAAAAACTGCTGCGCCAAGTGCGACATGGCCCTGTCGTTTTTTGCAACAACCAAAAGGCCCGAGGTGTCTTTGTCTATACGATGTACTAGACCAGGTCTTCCAGAGCTATTGTTTGGTAGATCCCCAAAATGATGTACTAGTGCATTAATTAGGGTTCCCGAATAGTTCCCATGTCCTGGATGAACCACCATACCTGCCGCTTTATTCACCACTAGTAAAGTATCATCTTCGTAAACAATGTTTAGTGGAATAGCTTCGGGCGTCAATAAAAATTCATAAGGTGGGTGCTCAAACAACACCTTTACCGTATCTCCAGATTTAACCCTATAGTTTTGTTTAACGGGCACCCCATTTACCCATATGTTTCCCTGTTTGGCTGCTTGTTGAATTTTATTCCGAGTAGCATTCTCAATAAAATTCATCAAAAACTTATCCACACGCAGGGGTTCTTGACCTTTAGAGGCTAAAAAACTATGATGTTCAAACAGTTCTTCAGATGGTAGCCCATCGGTAGGTTCTGTAGTGGACATTATTCCTCAGATTCAGCTTTGATCAAGGCACTCCCCGGTATAGTACCATTACCACAAATTAGTTCGAGTTTAGAGGTCTTGGGTAACTTATCACCTGGGTTAATCTCTTTTCCTTTATACTTTAGGTAGTAGACCATATCTTTCCCCAATTCATTAATATAGGTGACGCGTTGCACATCTAACCCAACAGCACGTAGCATGGAGGTAGCATTGCGTTGGGTAACTTGAATAATACGAGGTACAGTCACCTTTTTATAACCGGAGGGATTGACGGTAAAATAAATCTTTCGGTTGATTTTGACTTTGGTTCCCGCAGGTGGATTCTGTTCTAGAATGGAAAAACGGGGAAACTCTGGATCGTAATTGGTAGAGTCTAGCACTTCATACTGTAATCCTGATTCCTCAGCCGCTTCACGCATTTCCATAACCGACATTTTTGAAAAGTTCGGCACCTCTACAAAAGAACTGTGATTGGTAGTTCGTTTAAGCCACCCCAGCACCCAAAAAACCAATATGATAGACACCACCACTGCGGCGGCTATTTGTATTAAAAAAGTGCGGCTCCTCAGAAAATCAAAAAAATCCTTCATCGTAAAGGTTTAGCC
>JBCDGY010000168.1:0-7101 GCA_039414375.1 Bacteroidota bacterium
ACCGGAAATGAAAGGATGGCCTAAGCAGGATGGGAATCTTATTCTCTACATAGAGTTGGTGCTAATGGGACTCTTTTTAACCATGAATGCCACAGACTTTCAATTGCAGCAACTTGGGGCAGCGCATTATGTAAAAGCGGGTACTTTTCCTATCAGTCAATGGTTAGTTCCCTTGTTTGAAGGTATGTCCATTTCAACATTGATCTTTATTGAGCGCACTGCTTGGTGGCTTCACATTTTGGGGATATTGGCTTTTTTAAATTATCTGTATTTCTCAAAGCATTTACACATTTTGTTGGCCTTTCCAAATACCTACTTTGGGAAGTTAATGCCACAGGGCCGTTTTTCTAATTTGGAATCGGTTACCAATGAAGTAAAGCTAATGTTGGACCCCAGTGCAGATCCCTTCGCAGCTCCAGCAGAAGAAACGGGTGATCCAGATAAATTTGGAGCTTCTGATGTCATGGATCTTAACTGGGTTCAACTATTAAATGCCTACACCTGCACGGAATGCGGGCGTTGTACTTCGGAATGTCCGGCAAATCAAACCGGGAAAAAGCTGTCGCCAAGGAAGATAATGATGGATACCCGAGACCGTTTAGAAGAGGTTGGCCGAAATATGGATGCCAATAAAGGCACCTTTGTGCCAGATGGTAAGCAATTGTTGGATGACTATATCTCTAAAGAAGAACTGTGGGCTTGTACTACTTGTAATGCCTGTGTGGAAGCCTGTCCAGTAAGTATTGATCCTTTATCCATTATTGTTGATATGCGCAGGTACCTGGTGATGGAGCAGTCGGCAGCGCCCTCAGACTTGAATAACATGATGGGTAATTTGGAAAATAATGGAGCACCATGGCCATTTAATCAAATGGATCGATTGAACTGGGCTCAAGAAGCATAAATAACAAAATATGAACGTACCAACAATGGCCGCATTGTTCGCGGAAGGCAAACAACCTGAAGTGCTCTTTTGGGTGGGTTGCGCTGGTAGTTTTGATGATCGCGCCAAAAAAATCACGAAAGCTTTTGTGAAATTATTACACAAGGCCGAAGTGAGTTTTGCCGTTTTGGGCACTGAAGAGAGCTGCACTGGAGACCCAGCCAAACGCACAGGTAACGAGTTTTTATTTCAGATGCAGGCCATGACCAACATTGAAGTACTGAATGGTTACGAAGTAAAGAAAGTGGTCACCACCTGTCCACATTGCTTCAATACTTTAAAGAATGAATATCCCGGTTTGGGCGGTAATTACAAGGTGGTACACCACACTACCTTTTTAAATCAATTGCTCGCCGATGGTAAACTGAAGGTAGCGGGGGGTAGTTATAAAGGCAAGCGTATTACGTTCCACGACCCCTGTTATCTTGGTCGTTCTAATGGTATTTTTGAGGCTCCTAGGGCGTTAATTGATAAGTTAGATGCCGAATTGGTGGAGATGAAAAACTGTCGAAAAAAAGGCCTTTGTTGCGGTGCTGGTGGCGCACAAATGTTTAAAGAACCAGAAAAAGGAGACAAAGACGTTAACATAGAAAGAACGGAACAGGCCTTAGAAACCCAACCTGATATTATCGCAGCTGCTTGCCCCTTTTGCAATACGATGATGACCGATGGGGTAAAGAATAAAGAAAAAGAAGCGACCATTCAAGTGCTGGATGTCGCAGAGCTTATGGCCGATGCCGAAGACCTTTAGCAATAACTTATGATTGTTGATTTTAGTACACTTCCCGAACACTCCAGAATTTGGATTTATCAATGTAATCGCTCTTTTTCGGAAGCAGAGCTCGTGGAGATTAAGGCGCAGTTAACAGCTTTCTTAACGCAATGGACTGCTCATGGCGCGGCTTTAAAGGCTGGATTTGAAATCCCCTATAACCGTTTTTTGGTGCTGGGATTGGACCAAGAGCAGCATGCTGCTTCGGGCTGTTCTATAGATGCCTCCGTACGATTTATACAACAATTAGAGGCCAAATTTCAGGTAGACCTTTTGGATAAAATGAATGTCTCATACAAACAAGGGGAATACGTCGCCTATAAACCGCTTAAAGAGTTTAAGAAAATGGCTAAAGCTCGATCGGTATCTAAGCGGACGGTAGTCTTTAATAATTTGGTAACTACCAAAAAAGAGTATTTAGAACACTGGGAAGTACCCGCTTCAGAGAGCTGGCACGCACGTTTTTTGTGAGTTCACCCCTACATTTTGCGATTATACCACAAACTGAGTGCGTTTTTCCTTTGAATAGCTATTTTTGAGTTCAGCTCAGACCTTTTATAACGCATGCTTAGAAACACCGTTCGAGACCTTTGCAGAATGGGTTAAAAAGTGATACGCAATTCAAACTATGGAAAATTTCTTCCTTCTCAAAAATTTTAAGTCCTCACAACCAGGAGGTTGCTCCGGGCTAAAATTTCATCGGGCGTCAAACTTTCCACATACTTTGAATTTTGCAAAGGTCTCCGTTCTCCCAGTGGTATTGTTTTTGTCCCTTTTTGCATTGCAAGGGCAGCACCATCCTCTGGTAACGCAAGATAGTCTTCAACAGCGGGCTTGGGTTGATTCCGTTTATACTGCATCAAGCCTCGATCAACTGGTAGGCCAACTTTTTATGGTAAGTGTCACTTCCGAAGAAACTGCCTCAGCAAATAGTGTACTGACCCAACTAATCGAAAAGCATCATATTGGCGGTCTTATTTTCTCCAAAGGAAACCCTGCCAGGCAAGTAAGATTGACCAACACCCTTCAATCCAAAGCATCCACCCCTTTATTGATAGGAATGGATGCGGAATGGGGCTTGGCGATGCGCTTAGATAGTACCCATGCTTTTCCTTGGAATATGACTCTTGGTGCCATTCAAGACGACGCTATTGTCTACGAGGTGGGTAATCGTATAGGGAAACATGCCAAACGAATGGGTGTCCATATCAACTTTGCTCCCGATGTGGATATCAACACCAACCCTCAAAATCCTATTATTGGAAACCGTTCCTTTGGGGAAGACCGAGAAAACGTAGCCCAAAAAGGGATCGCTTTTATGCAAGGATTGGAAGATGCTGGAGTGCTGAGCTCAGCAAAGCACTTTCCTGGACATGGCGATACCGCTACGGATTCTCATAAAGTATTGCCTTTTCTAAAAGCTAGTCGCAATCGACTAGATAGTATAGAACTATACCCCTTTAAAAAGTTGATCGCTTCTGGGGTTTCTAGTGTAATGGTTGCGCACTTATCCGTTCCAAGTTTAGAAGAACGCAGCGGACATCCTTCGTCATTATCTAAGAATATCATCACCAACTTATTGCAAAAGGAAATGGGTTTTCAGGGCTTGGTATTTACAGATGCATTGAATATGAAGGCAGTTAATCAATTTGCCCCTAAGGGTTCGGTGGAACTCGAAGCTTTTTTAGCCGGTAATGATATGCTGTTGATGCCCGTTTCCGTTATAGAAGCAAAGCAAAAAATACTAGATAAGATTGCCGAAGGCAGCATTACCAAAGAGCGCTTAGCGCATTCTGTGAAAAAGATTTTAATGGCCAAGTACAAGGCAGGCTTGCACGAATACCAAGCTGTAGTCCCTAAAAATCTTTTGGATGATCTCAATACAGTTAAAGATAGTCTGGTACATGAACAAGCCGTTGAGCAGTCAATTACCGTGGTGAAAAACCGATTTTCTTTGATTCCTCTCAAAAAACTAGATCAAAAAAAAATTGCCTATATCCGTTTTGGAGATAGTGAAGGAGATGCCTTCTACAAGGCCCTGCAACGGCACGGACAGGTTACCGAAATACATGCTGATAATATGGGGGATTACCGGCAAGCCTTAAAAAAATTCAACCTAGTGATCATCGGATTGCATAAAAGTAATGCCAATCCGTGGAAAGGGTATCGCTTTACAAAAAATGAGCTGTTCTGGTTACAAGAAATTTCGAGAAGTAACACTTTAAATACACTGTTAGCCATTTTCACCAAACCCTATGCACTTGGCGATGTTATTGATTTTAGTACCATTGATGGTTTAGTACTCTCCTATCAAAACAGTGCTATTGCTCAAGAAAAGACGGCAGAAGTACTTTTTGGAGCTATTGGTGCCAAAGGACGCTTACCGGTTTCGGCCTGTGCTACCTTTCCCGTAAATACAGGTGTTTTTACCAAACCAATTGGCCGTTTAGGTTATAGTTTTCCAGAACGCGTTGGTATCAACTCGAGTCGTTTGGCCAAAGTGGATAGTTTGGTACAGCACGGGTTAGATTCTATGATGTTTCCTGGGGCACAATTGCTATTGGCCAAAAAGGGTAAGATTGTCTACCATAAAAGCTTTGGAAAACCTACTTATGAAAGTGAGGAGCACGTCACCAAAAATCATATGTACGATTTGGCCTCCGTAACCAAGATTTTGGGAACACTCCCCCTGGTAATGAAGATGGAAGAGGAAGGGCAATTACGACTAAATGATACCTTTCAAGATTTGGTTCCGGAGTACGGCGAATCAAAACTCAAGGATGTTACCGTGCTGAAGGCGCTTTCACATTATGGTAGATTGCCGGCCTGGATTGCTTTTTATTTAAAAACATTAGACGATAATAGAAAACCATCTAGCCAGCTATACCGACAAGTGGCTACCGAGGACTATTCGTATAAAGTGATCGATGGGATGTATTTGGCTAACTTTTATCAAGATTCCATCTACAATAGAATAGGGCGCCAGGAGTTGAAGTCTAACAAATATCGCTACAGTGACGTAGCCTATTATGTCTTAAAGCGATACATTGAGTCAACCTACGGAAAGTCTATGGACGTTCTTTTGAACGATCATTTTTTGAAGTCGATGGGAACCACGCGTATGCGCTATAATCCAACAGAAGCTTTTGAAAAATCAGAAATTATACCCACTGAGGAAGACAACTACTTCAGGTATCGAACCGTACAAGGATATGTACATGATATGGGCGCCGCTATGCAAGGTGGAGTAGGGGGACATGCAGGTCTCTTTAGCAATGCGACAGATGTGGCTAAAATGATGCAAATGTATTTGCAGGAAGGATATTACGGAGGACAGCGATACCTAAATGCGAGAACAATTAAAAAATTCAACACCTGCTATTTCTGCGATAAAGAAGTGCGTCGTGGGGTTGGCTTTGATAAACCACAATTAGAAGGCGGTGGCCCTACTTGTGGCTGTGTCTCTAAAAAAAGCTTTGGCCATAGTGGTTTCACAGGCACCTATACCTGGGCAGACCCAGAGGAGGAATTGGTTTATGTATTTTTATCTAATAGAACTTATCCTTCTATGCGTAACAATCTATTGGTAAAATCAGGATTGCGTACAAGAATACAACAAGCCATTTATGATGCCATTGTGAATTAAGCATAAAATATTACCCTACATTTAGCCCTATGAAGATAGCCATTGTATGTTACCCCACTTTTGGCGGTAGTGGTGTTGTAGCCACAGAACTGGGAATAGCATTAGCCAATAGGGGACACGAGATTCACTTTGTGACCTATCAACAACCCGTAAGATTGGGGCTTTTGCATAACAACATTCACTTTCATGAGGTGCATGTTCCGGAATATCCGCTCTTTCGATACCAGCCCTACGAGTTGGCCCTTTCAAGCAAGCTTGTAGATACCATAAAGCAGTATGGTATTGAGTTATTGCATGTGCACTATGCCATACCTCATGCCTATGCGGGTTATATGGCTAAAAAAATGCTTAAGGAAGAAAATATATATATCCCCATGATTACCACTTTGCATGGTACGGATATAACGCTTGTTGGCAACCACCCTTTTTATAAATCTGCGGTTACCTTTAGCATCAATAAATCAGATGTAGTTACAGCGGTTTCTGCCGATTTACGGAAGACCACCATGGCTATTTTTGAAGTAGAAAAGGATATTGAAGTTATCCCGAATTTTATTGATTCTTCTAAATACAGTCATTCCTTTACAGATTGTCAAAGATCACTAATGGCAAAGGAAGAAGAAAAGATCATCACTCATATCAGTAACTTTAGAAAGGTAAAGCGTATTATTGATGTGATCCATATTTTCCATAAAATACAAGGGCATTTACCGGCCAAGTTGATTATGGTAGGTGAGGGTCCCGAAAAAGAACCGGCCGAACAGTTGTGCGAACAATTGGGAATAGAAGAGCAAGTTATTTTCCTAGGTAATAGTAACGAGATCGATCGTATTCTTTGCTTTTCAGATCTATTTCTATTACCCTCCGAGACGGAAAGTTTTGGATTGGCGGCATTGGAAGCTATGGCTAATAAAGTAGCCGTTATTTCCAGTAATACCGGAGGGATTCCAGAAGTAAATAAACATGGCGTAAGTGGTTTTTTGAGCGATGTTGGTGATGTTTCCGATATGGCTAAAAATGCCATACATATTCTAAGCGACGAAACTCGCTTAGAGCGCTTTAAACAAAATGCTCGCGAAGTAGCAGATCAATTTGAACTACGGCATATCTTGCCTTTGTATGAAGACCTTTACGAAAAAGCATACAACTCTAGGTATAAAAATTCGTATTAATGAAAGGTGCTTTGACGTTGATGGCATTAATTATTGTTTCTTGTAAAAGTACAGGAACAGGGTCTCAACAGCGTCTAGCAGACGAAGATCCAAGATTAACGCTATTGATTCAAGATGGATACCTACGTGTTGAAACACCAGAAGTAGCGGTTTTTAGCAGTCAAAAGGAATTGCAAGCTTTTTTTGCTAAAGTAAATCGCACTAGAAAACCGGGTATCCCAGTGCCAATAGTAGATTTTTCAAAAGAATCGGTACTTATCGCTTGTTTAGGAGAAAAAGCAGGTGTTCCGAAAATGCAAGTTACCCACGAAACCGCTACTGAACTCGTTGTTGGAGTCAAACAAGTAGATCAAAAAGAGGATAAAATACCTTTTCCTTTTTGCGTTTATAAAATCCCAACTACCGGGAAACAATTGGAACTTTTAATCATGGATTAAAAGAGACCTTTGCAGAATGGGTGAAAAAGTGATATGCAATTCAAACTATGGAAAATTTCGTCCTTCTCAAAAATTTTAAGTCCTCACAACCAGAAGGTTGCTCCGGGTTAAAATTTCATCGGGCGTCGAAC
>JBCDGY010000169.1:0-7090 GCA_039414375.1 Bacteroidota bacterium
CCAACGCTTAAAATTAGTGGTTCGCTCTCGAGATACAATTACTTGTTCCTCTTCTTTAGGAAGAATTTTTAAGAGCAAACGGCTGTTAAAATAACTATGGATCTCTACTACAGACTGTACAGACACCATAAACTTTCGATTAATTCTAAAAAACTGAATGGGATTTAAAATGGTTTCTAGTTGATCAATCGTGTATTCAATGGGATAGCTCTGGCCTGAATGTGTTACCAAACATATCATACCTTCTTGAGACTTGAAATAGGCGATATCTTCAACATTAAACGATTTGAACATATTACCAACCTTAACCATAAAGCGATGTTTGTACTCTTTGTGAAATAATTGTCGCAGTTGTGCTAAATTATCCGGTGTACTGTTCTGAGCGTCTTTAGTAATGTTCTTTTTAAATTTTTCTAAAGCCCTTTTGAGGTCTTCTTTTACAATGGGCTTTAGCAAATAGTCCAGCCCATTATATCGAAAACCCCTAATAGCAAACTCATTGTAGGCAGTGGTAAAAATAACAGGAGGATGGTCGACTAAACCATCCAAAATATCGAAGCCATAACCATCATTGAGTTGAATATCTAAAAAGACAAGATCTGGCATTTCGTTGGTTGAAAACCAACCATTTCCACTCTCTACGGAGCTTAAAATAGAAGCTACTTTAATGTCCGGAGCCAGTTCGGCTACCATTTGTTTTAAACGCTTGGCAGCAAAAGCCTCATCTTCTACAATTACTGCGCGCATTACGATACCACCTTTAGGCCTACTTTGGTGACCTGTTCATTTAATAATGGAAGAATGACCTCAAAAAAATCTCCTTCTTCTCTAACCAACACCTGTTGGTTCGTATAAAAAGCATAACGCTTTTTGATATTCTTTAAACCCAACTTGGTAGTCTCTTCAGGCAACTCCCTTTTTTGAAGGTTATTCCTAACCACTAAAACATCTTTTTCTATAGTGGTAATAGTAATGGTTAGGGGTTTTTCTTTGCTATACCGATTATGCTTTAACGCATTTTCCACCAACATTTGCAGAGAAAGTACAGGTATCAAATAACGCTCCGAAGCTATCTTTACTTTTAAATCAATACGAACAGCTTCACGATGGCGTACATTCATCATAAAAATAAACGCATCTAGAAAACCAAGTTCTTTTTTTAAGCTAACCAAGTCCTGTTCGCGATTGTCCAATATATAGCGATAGCTACTAGCCAGGCGTATTACAAAGTCAGAAGCCAAATCTCTGTCTTCGTACATCAATGATGTTAAGGTATTCAAACTATTAAAAAGAAAATGGGGACTTATTTGATGCTTTAAAGAGGCATACTGCGAGGCTAGCATTTCCTGCTGTAGGTTCTCCAATTGTTTACGCAATTTGTCTTGATAGACTATGGTATGGTAGAACATATTAAAAAAGATAACCGTACAAGTAAGTACCAAAGCTCTCGAAAAGTCAATGATAAACTGTGTAGGAGGGTCTTCACAAGTTATTCCAATAACATCTCTAAAGGGGAATAAGGCCAAATAGTAGACCAAAGCACAAATGGGCAAAATAATCGCCAGGTTAATCAAAACTATTTTTAGGCTAGATCGGGAATCCAATTTATGATGCTCTTTGTAACGCTTAAGCAAGGAGTCGTTAATTTCCCAATTGAGCATAAAAAGGAAAAAGGCGCTGACATAATAAAAAATACTATTAGGGCTAATAAATCCCTCCAAGCTTCTTTCCCCATTTTCTACCGTCACTTTAACAGTGATAAACACGATGTTTACCACCATCCATTTGAAGAAAAACCTTCTTAACCCTTTTTTTGTAAGCTTTCGTATCATTCCAAACTCAAAGATACACAACACTTTTACTGTGCCTATTATACAACATATCGGTTGTTGATATAACGGTTGAATTGACGAATATCGATCTCAATTGTTAAGAAGTGCTTCCATTGGGGATATGGCAACTCAAGCTAAAAATAAACGGTTTCAAACGATCAAATGACATTTGGATATCCACCAGCATGCTCGCTAAAAGTTCTTAAATAGCTTGCGGAGGTATTTCAAAAATGACGATATGAAAATTACAACTATCATACTAGGATTACTACTTGGGCTACCATGTATTGCCCAAACGGGTACTATAAAGGGTACTATTTTGGACAAACAGTCGGAAAATCCCTTAGAAGGGGCTACCATCGAATTATTAGATGCGCAAACCGCAACAGGAGTGGTAACAGACTTTGACGGTCGCTTTGTATTAGAAGAAGTATCCGTTGGTCGCCGTGCTATTCGTGTAAGCTATATTGGTTATGAAAGTACTACGATACCAAACATAGTGGTAACTACCGGTAAGGATGTTAGCCTTAATATAGGATTATTGGAGTCGTGTAATAAAATAGATTAGATCGTGCTCACCACCGAAACCAACAAGGATAGACCTTTGAACAAGGCCGCTACCGTATCGGCCCGTCAATTTGGTATTGAGGAGGTTACGCGTTTTTCGGGAGGACGAAGCGATGTAGGTCGCCTTGCTGCCAACTTTGCCGGAGTATCTACGCCGGATGATAGTAGAAACGACATTGTGGTGCGGGGCAACTCTCCATTAGGACTACTCTGGCGTATAGAGGGTATTCCTACCCCTAATCCAAATCACTTTGCCGCATTTGGCACTACTGGTGGACCTGTTTCCGCTATTAATCCAAACATGCTTAAAAACTCTGATTTTATCACCTCAGCATTTCCCGCAGAATATGGTAATGCTTTAGGAGGCGTCTTCGATCTCGGATTCCGCAAGGGTAATACAGACACCTATGAATTTTCGGCTCAAGCAGGGGCTTTTACAGGGCTAGAAGCTACTGGCGAAGGTCCAATGGGTAAAAATAACGGCTCCTTTTTAGTGGCGGCCCGCTATTCACTCGTTGGACTTGTAGGGGGCGGGGCCGGAGGCGCTTCCTCAGCAGTGCCCAATTATGTTGACCTCTCTTTTAACCTCGACTTTGGAAAAGGAAAATGGGGTAACTTTTCCCTCTTTGGTATTTTAGCTACTTCCAACATCGACTTTTTAGGGGATGAAATTGATGAGAACGATCTGTTTGCGGCGGAGGATGAAGATCTTTTTGTTGATTCCCGTTTTGGAGTACTTGGCCTTAAACATCAAATCAAATTAGGGGAAGCCTCTTACTTAAGAACTACAGTAGGTGCGTCGCTCTCAGCGGGGGAGACTAGAGCAGACCGATATCTAAATAAAGACACGCCGGAGGAGCGTATCATCCCGTATTTTGATACCGATAATACAGAGAATAGACTTACTTTCTCAACGCTATTTAACAGTAAAATCAGCAATCGTTTCACCCTGCGCACCGGTCTTCTTTTGGAAAACTTTATGCTAGAATCCCTCTTGCGAGATAGAGAAGAACAACCAGATCTTGATGGAGATGGCGACCCCGATCTAACCACACTTCGTGATGTGGACGATTCTTTTACCCAGCTACAACCATATGTACAAGCTCGTTTTCGTTTAACGGAAGACCTTACGCTTAATGCTGGCTTACACAGCCTCTACAGCAATCTTAATGAGCAGTTCGTATTTGAACCTCGTGCAGGTCTTAAATATCGCCTTTCTCCTTCGCAAAGCTTGAGCCTTGGATATGGATTACACCATCAGGCTGCTCCCCTGCCCCTACTGTTCCTTAATGAAAATGTGAACGGCCAAATGGTACAAACGAATCGTAACTTGGATTTTGTCCGCAGTGCACATTATGTTTTAGGCTATGATGTGAAGTTTGCTCCAAGCTGGCGTGGTAAAATAGAGGCCTATTACCAAGATATCGACAATGCTGCTGTAGAGCCTTTCTCTTCAAGTTATTCTTCACTGACGGAAGGAGCTGATTTTGACTTTGACAATAACCGGGTTTCATTGGTAAATGAAGGAACAGGATTCAACCGTGGTGTTGAACTCACTTTAGAAAAATTCTTTAGCAAAGGATACTACGGTTTATTGACTGGTTCATTTTTTGAAAGTAAGTATACCGGAAGCGATGGTATAGAGCGCAACACCCCTTTTAACAATGGCTATGTGGTAAACTTACTCACTGGTAGAGAATTTGCCATTGGAAAATCGGGTCGTAATGTACTGTTTATTGACACGCGATTCGCTACCGCTGGTGGGCAGTATTTTACCCCTGTAGACTTAGCAGCTTCGCAACAAGCAGGCTTCGAAATACAACGTGAGGAACTGGCTTTTAGCGAGCGCTTTGATGACTACTTCCGTTGGGATGTCAAATTTGGGATTCGCTTAAATAGCGCTACTAAAAAACGATCGCATCAGTTTTACGTCGATTTACAAAATGTGACGGATAATGAGAATGTGTTCGTAAGACGATACAATCGTCTTACGAACCAAGTAGACCAGGTAAATCAAATCGGATTCTTTCCCGATTTTGGTTACAAATTTCAGTTTTGAGCGTCTTATCCAATAGCATATGGAATTACTAATAAAAAGAATACCATCCTTTGCAAGTGTTAATTGAAGGTATAAATACAGCTATTTCATATGTATCAGAGAAGATGCGAAAATTTTTATTTCATCTATTTTAAATAAACTATAAATTCATAAACCGATGAAAAAGCGGTCCACAAACATTGCGGAACGCCCTAAAGTAGCCAAGGTAAATCCGCCTGTAGTATTTAAAAAAAGGCTAACTGTACGCCCCACCCTAATTTGGTGGGGCTGGAAAACTGCTTAAAATAATGAAAAAGCTTTCTTGGTCTCTTATTGTTTTGATCATTACGGTTACATCAATTTCTATTGTTAACAATAGAACAAAAGACCCTCAATTTTTAGATGATCAGCTATCAGAAATCGAACATTATTTTAAGCATCGGAAGTCTTTCAACAAAAGTGTGTCACATGCCGATGTAGCATGGCATTTAGACCATAGTTTAAAGTCCATCAACAGCATCTGTGAAAGTGTTGCAAGTTCAAATCCTGAGGCGCTGGAACAACGGTTCAACTTACAGCGCATTTTCGTGCATACCACAGGCTATATTCCTAGAGGTGCCGCACAAGCCCCTGCCAGCGTAAAGCCACCACAAACGGTGCAGCTCGATAGCTTGAAGCTTCAACTGGCTCTAGTCTATGATAATTTGGAGCGACTTGCCACACTTGATACCCATACCTATTTTAACCATCCTGTTTTTGGCCATCTGGATCGCGACCAAACACGTCGTTTTTTAGAAATACATACCAATCATCATTTGAAAATAATCGAGGATATCCTTGCGCCGTAATCTGACCGGCCTTTTACGATAAGAGACCTCAGAACTATTTTCCATCTCAATACTTGAAAAGTAGCTAGTGTTAGAAAACGCGACTTTCCATTTACTATTTAACCCAAATTATGCATCAGAGGCGTAATTTGGGTTTAAAAATTAATTTTCGACAATTGAAAGGCCTAAAAAGCAAAAGCCCCGAGAGATATCTCAGGGCTTTCGCTAGTATTTAATAAGAGGTTTTATTATGCTTCAGGAACTATAGAAACAAAAGACTTACCCCCTGACTTTTTTTCAAATTTTACGACACCATCCACCTTAGCATGTAAAGTGTGGTCTTTAGAAGCATATACGTTATCTCCAGGATTGTGCTTTGTACCGCGTTGGCGAACAATAATATTTCCCGCGCTTGCAGACTGTCCTCCAAAAATCTTAACACCTAAGCGTTTCGATTCTGACTCTCTACCATTTTTAGAACTACCTACACCCTTTTTATGTGCCATGATGTTTTATTTTTAATGCTTTTATAATTTCAAAGACATTGGATTAGGCTTTTCCTCCATCCAATTCGTCTTGCCACTTTTTCAGTTCGTCCCATTTACCTTCCGCGGCCAGTGCAGCTTGTTGCGGCCAAGTGTCCGTTACATGATTCCCACGAACATTAGCAATAATCTCAGCGATTTTTGTTGCTTCGGTTTTCTCCAATTTTGCGAAAGTATCAATCCCAGCCTCAACTAAGGTAGTTGCGATTTTCGGACCTATTCCTTCAATTTTTTTAAGATCGTCAGCTTTTGCTTTTTTAGGAGCGGCTTGGGTCTTCTTAGGTGCTGGAGCCGTCGCTTTGGATTCAGCAGGCTTTGCTTCCTTGGTTTTGGAAGGTGTAGAAGCTACCTCTTTAGCAGGAGCGGCCTTCTTTGCGCCTTTAGCTTTGATGCCCTCAACGACAATTTCTGTCAAATACTGACGGTGACCATTCTTTTTTCGATACCCTTTTCGTCGCTTCTTCTTAAAGACGATTACTTTGTCTCCTTTCAGGTGCTTGATTACTTTAGCCTCTACAGCTGCACCTTCTATGACTGGGGCGCCAATAGTGACATTCCCATTATCGTCAAGAAGCAAAACTTTGTCAAAAGTGACTTTTTTACCCTCTTCGGTTTGCAAACGGTGAACGTACACTTTTTGGTCTTTTGCAACTTTAAACTGCTGCCCTGCCATCTCTACAATTGCGTACATAATTGTAAATTATTTTAAAATACTACTAGTTACCTAAATAATTAGCGGGTGCAAATATACTGCTATATCCTTAATTGACAAGCACAAAAAGGTGTTTTCGTGTCATGTTTTATAAACCTGAGGAGACCTTTGCAAAATTCAAAGTATGAGGAAAGTTCGACGCCCGATGAAATTTTAACCCACAGCAACCTCTTGGTTGTGAGGACTTAAAATTTTTGAGAAGGAAGAAATTTTCCATAGTTTGGATATCGCACTGCTTTTTCATTCATTCTGCAAAGGTCTCCTGAGTTCAATTATTATTGCAAAAACAGCTTCTTTTAATTTTCATTAGAAATTTTATAAAAATCTTCCCACTAAAAATTCTTGAAATAGCGCGCTATTCCGGCACATTATAGCTAAAGCATAAAGCGATTTATAGCATTTTGTAAAAGCAGTAATAATCGAATTCAGGGTATAAGGTTTTCTCGAAAATTGATGTAAGCTTGTCAAAACCTAATAATAGGCACCTATAATATGCCATACCTAAAATGATAAAACAACTATCAAAATTCAAGATGATTGACCGGATTTTCTCAGAACCTCAACTTTTC
>JBCDGY010000170.1:0-7071 GCA_039414375.1 Bacteroidota bacterium
AAAAACAATGATCTTTTGGTTTTGAACACCTTCGCCGACCCCGTTTCTGGATTGAAGATTCTGAACTAAACCAAAACATCTTTTTACATCAATTTTTGAAACACCTTTTTTGGGAGTAGCACTTGTTGTGCTTAAAGTAAAGAGACCTTTGCAGAAAGGATAAAAAAGTGATATGCCATCCAAACTATGGGAAATTTCTTCCTTCTCAAAAATTTTAAGTCCTCTCAACCAAGAGGTTGCTGCGGGTTAAAATTTCATCGGGCGTCGAACTTTCCGCGTACTTTGAATTTTGCAAAGGTCCCATAAAGTTATTAGGCCAAGTGTCGAAACTTTTCAGTAGCTCCCATCAATATCATTGAAACTGGTTTATGGTGCTTATAAAAAAGACCTATTAGAAATCTCTAGCACTAAAAGTGTAGTCAAAAAGTACCATGATCATACCGGTGTTGTGGGTGACCATTCAAAAAAAATAAATAGTATCACATGAAATCAATTATAAATTATTTCGCTCAAAAACCAATGATGACTGATATTATCGTTGGGTTGATCATCATTCTAGGGTTGATGACGGTTTTAAACATGCGAAGCAACTTTTTACCCTCTGAGCCAGTTAGCTTTATCAACATCGATGTGGTTTATCGTGGAGCTTCCCCTGAAGAATTAGAGCAAGATGTAGTCAATAAGATTGAAGATAATCTTGATGGTCTTAAGGGCATAAGAAGGGTAACCTCCACTGCTTCTGAAAGTTTTGCCAAGGTAAGTGTGGAGATCGTGGATGATGCCAACCCTAACGAAGTGCTCCAAGATGTTACCAATGCGGTGGATCGCATCACTACTTTCCCACCTGCGGTAGATACTCCAAAAATCTACAAAGAGGAAATTTTAAATTATACCATGACCGTAGCCCTAACTGGAAAAACAAGCCTACGGGAACTAAAAGACTATGCCAAGGATATCAAAGACCAACTCTTAAGCTCTCCCAATTTATCTCAAGTACAGCTTTCTGGTTTTCCTGAGGAAGAAATTGAAGTGCGTTTTCGAGAAAGCGATCTCCGTACCTATGGGCTAACCTTTGATAAAGTAAGTGCAGCTATACAACAAGAAAATGTAAAAGCCTCGGGAGGCGAAATTGAAACGGGCAAATCAAAAATCCTTTTGCGTTTAGACAACCGCGCATTGACGGCTAGTGGTTTGCGATCTGTTGTGGTTAAAGCCACTGAAACGGGTAAAATTATCCGCCTTGGCGATGTGGCAACTGTGCTAGACCAATTTGCAGACAAACCCAACCGCACCTTTATCAATGGAAAACCCGCGGTGGTGCTGAAAGTGTTTAGTCGTGCAGAGGAAGATATTTTAGAGAACGCAGCTTTCGTTAACACCTATCTTGAAACCTTCAATCAAACCCATGAGGGTGTTCTAGCTCAGGTCATTGAAGACAAAAGTATTTCTTTAAATGATGCCATTGGCACCTTGCAGAACAATGCATGGCAAGGAATTCTTTTGGTACTGATCGTTTTAGGCCTATTTCTGCACCCAAGAATAGCCTTTTGGGTTGCCTTTAAAATACCTGTAGCGCTCTTGGGGATGTTTATCCTATCCAATTTTTACGATCTCACCATCAATCAAGTATCTCTCTTTGGTACCATTGTAGTTCTTGGGATTATTGTAGACGACGGGGTGGTAGTAGCAGAAAATATTTACCAGAAATACTTGGATGGTGCTTCGCCACTAAAAGCGGCATTAAAAGGTACTATAGAAGTAATTCCCGCCATTGTAGCTTCTTTAACTACCACTGCGCTAGCCTTCTCACTCTTCTTTTTTCTAGATGGTCAATTAGGGGATTATTTTTCGGATATCTCTTTCGTAGTGTGCGCTACTCTCCTTATTGCTTTAATTGAGAGCATGTTTATTTTACCAGTGCATATCGCGAGATCCAAAGCCTTGAGAAAAACGGACAAACCGTGGAAGTTAACCCAATACACCAACAAGGCTTTACTGCGGTTTCGGGATAATATCTATACCAAAACCATCGACTTTTTTGTGCGTAAGCCAGTTTTGGGCATTCTAGGAGTCCTTGGCATCATGGTTTTAACCATAGGGGCGATGGGCAGTGGTTTGATTAAGGGAACCTTTTTTCCAACCATCGATCAAGATGTGATTAGCGCTAAGATCGATCTTCCTTTGGGTACTGATGCACAGCTCACCAACCAAAAATTACAACAGATTGAAGATGCCATTTGGGAAGTGAATACCTATTATACCAATCAGCGCGAAGATGGACAGCCCGTTATTAAATACGCAGAGCGCATTCTTGGTCCTAATAGTGATGAAGGTTTAATCAATATTTATATGATGGAGGGGGACAAAAGGGGTATCTATTCTTTCGAGATCGCAGATCGCATTCGAGAGGCCGTTGGCCCCATTCCTGAAGCTACGAACCTTTCCTACGGAAGTATCGCGGTGTTTGGTAAACCAGTATCTATAGCCCTCTTGGGAACCAACCTCTCTGAGCTACGGCAAGCTAAAGCGTTACTGCGAACAGCTTTAGAGCAGCGTAACGATCTTAAGGATGTCACAGACACGGACAAACAAGGGATGCCTGAATTGGTAATGGAACTCACGCCCAATGCCAAGTTTTTGGGGCTTTCGGAGGGGCAAGTATTTGACCAAGTACGCAAAGGGTTCTTTGGTCTAGAAGCGCAAAGTCTACAGCGCGGCGACGAAGAGGTTAAAGTATGGCTCCGCTATGGCAAAGAAGACCGTAAAAGTATCGAGCAACTACAAAATGCCCGATTCATCACCCCACAAGGTGCCAGTTATCCTATTGGGCAAATCGCCACCTTTAAAGCACAGGATGGGGTTCGCTCGATCAACCATCAAAGTGGTATTCGTGAAATACGGGTAGAAGCCGATGTGGCAGATCTATTAACTTCTGTCCCAACAGTTTTGGCAGAAACCGAAGCCACAGTATTAAAGGAAATTAAAACCAAGTTTCCCAATATACAGTATACCCTGGAAGGAGAGGCCCGATTGTCTGGAGAAACGCAAGAGAGTAGCTCGGGTCCATCAACCATCGTTTTTATTTTAATTATTACTGTTGTATTACTCAACTACCGCTCTTTTGGAAAAACCCTCGCCATTCTTTCCATGTTACCTTTTGCTTTTATAGGGGTTGCTTGGGGATCTTTTGTACACAATGTGCCAGTGAGTATTTTTTCCATTTTAGGGATGATTGCTCTTTGGGGTATTTTGATCAATAACGGATTAGTACTGGTCTCTACCTATAATGATTTAATTAAGGCAGGCAAGTCTTTGGGAGAAGCGCTGCGGGAAGCAGCAATTTCTCGGTTTCGCCCCATTGTATTAACGACCATAACTACTGTATTTGGCCTAGCACCACTACTACTGAATAACTCGGTAAGTGCGCAGTTTTTAAAACCCACTGCTATAGCCATAAGTTATGGACTCATTTTTGGTATGGTGCTCACCTTGGTTTTTTTACCGGCCATGCTAGTGGTAGTAAATAAAGTAAAGGTGTTTTACTTTAAAAAAGTACGAGGACGTAAAGAAGTGACAGCTACCGCCTTGGATATTGAATTAAGAGAACGTTCTAATCAGCTCGCCTAAAGAATATACAAATCATTGAAAGCAATGAAGTTTAATCCATTCGTTTTCAAAAAATAAAATTATCAAATGAAAAAGCTAGTATATCACTTCATAAGTACCTTATGTGCTTTAGGGTGCCTTCAACAGGGTTTTGCCCAGCAGACCAATATAGAAACCTTGGAAACCTTAAATCTAGAACAGGCCATTGCCCTCGCTTTAGAAAACAATCAAGCGTTAAAAATTGTTCAAAAGCAAGTAGCAATAGCCGATGCACAGGCCACGCGTGGTAATGCGGGTCTATTACCCACCTTAAACCTTATTGGCAATGGCAACTATGCTAATAATGATACGGAGCTGACCATCAGAACTTTTTTGCCAGATCCTCCTACACAGACTTTTGACGAAAACGGAGTGGCTTCTACCACGCTACAAGGGGTGGTGCAGGCCGACTATCAAATCTTTGCGGGGTTTCGCGGAAAATATCAATACAAACTGCTAGAAAATCAAAGTAATCGTTCCAAATACCAACAGCAGGCTACCATACAGCAGACTATAGCAGAGGTATCCACATTGTTTTTAGAGATTGCCAAACTACAGCGACGCGAGGAGCTATTGCGCGAAACTTTGAAAATTACTGAAGACCGTATTGTGCGCATACAGGATCAAAAAGCTTTTGGTAAAGCTACTGGTCTCGATGTTTTGAATGCATCGACAGATTTAAATCGGGATCGAACGGTGCTTGACCAGGTACGTTTACAGAAGAACACCTTAAAACGAGATTTGAATTTTTTAATTGGTTATGTCCCGGAACGTCGCTATTGGGTTACAGCAAGCTATAGTACCGCAGCGATAACAGATTTGAATCAGGTAAAATCGGCAGTGCGCACTAAAAACCCAAATGTGCTCTTAGCTCAAGAAGGGGTGTTGGCTGCTCAAAACGAGATTGGTATTGCTCGCTCTGGTGCTTTACCACAATTTGGAGTGTTTGCCAATTATGGTTATTTCTATCAGGAAAACGATGTACAACAATTGGCCGAGATCACCAACGTGGGATATACCGTTGGAGGGCGATTAACACTTAATCTTTTTAATGGGGGCCAATCAAAAACTAGAGTACAAACTGCAAAGCAGCGTAAGGAAACGACCAAACTGGAGAAAGCGCAGCTTGAGGATCGCTTGGTGACTGATGCGGTAACCCAAGTAAACCGAATACGTATTTTAGAAGACCAACTGTCTCGAGAACAACAAAACCTCAATACTTTTCAACAGGCATTTGTGCGCACGGAGGAACGATTTAAAAATGGCAAGGTCACCAATTTAGATATACGCGATGCTCAAACTGCTTTACTCAATGCGCAAATCAGTATTTCTGAATTGCAAGCAGATCTTATGATCGCAGATATTTTCCTAAGAACTTTAATGGGAGCGTTGTAAGCGGTACGTACAATAAGTACTTCAGGAATTTATTATGTATGTAAGCGAAGGGGGTGGTATTTGACCGTCCCTCTTTATTTTAATAACAATGGTTTCTGATATAGGAATGAAAAAACCTCCTCCAGCTTAAACCAAATCAATGTGTAAGCAGTTTTACGACATCGGCTTTTTGTTTTTCCAAAAGGTTGTCAAACGAATTTCATTGGCATCCTATTTCTTATAAATACCCTATTTGCAATACTTTGATAAAACATCTTTGATCTTTTTTCTAAAAGCGTAGCGCTCTCAGGTCTTTTACCAGACATTACGGTTTAATAAAAATCTACCATCGTATCTTAGAACAGGTGGCGCAACCACTTAATCCATTTTTCAGGAAGCTTATATGGTGGATAACGTAGAGGAGGATCTATCCAGGCTGGTTTTTTCACAATGGCTTTTTGATGGGAAAATAACACAAATGAATGCTTACCGTGATAGGCACCAATACCAGAGGCGCCAATACCTCCAAAAGGAAGGTGTTTGTTCGACAGGTGTATTACCGTATCATTAATAGCCCCACCACCAAAGGCATAATTCTCCATAAGTTGTTTTTGAAATGTTTTTCGGCTAGAAAATACATACTGAGCCAATGGTTTGGAATACCGACTGAGATAAGGTTCAATTTCCGCCTCTTTCGTGTAGCTAATGATGGGCAAAATAGGCCCAAAGATTTCATCTTCCATCAACGGGCTATCCCATTTTGATTCATTAACTAAGGTGGGTGCCAAATAGCGGTCACTATCGTTAAAATCCCCACCGCAAATAATCTCCTGCTCTTTTAGTAGTGTTTTGAGCCGTTCATAATGTCCAGCGGTAGCAATGCGCGCTAAATCTGAAGATTGCCGAGGAGCTGCACCAAATTGCTTTGTAATTGCTTTTTTTAGGGCAGTAACAAGGGCTTCTTTAACGGAATGGTGAACCAAAATATAGTCTGGAGCCACACAGGTTTGCCCTGCATTTAAAAACTTACCCCAAACAATGCGTTTTGCCGCAGTATTAATGGCCGCAGAATGGTCTACTACACAGGCATTTTTCCCCCCCAATTCTAGCGTAACCGGGGTGAGATGTTCCGCTGCCTTTTGATAAACAATTTTACCAATACGAGTACTTCCTGTAAAAAATATATAATCCCATGGCAGATCCAGAAGGGCTTGGCTGGTTTCAACACCCCCTTCAACGACTTGTACATGAGCTTTCTCTAGAGCCTCAGCAACAACTTTTTGAACCATTGCTGCCGTGTGGGGGGCATGTTCTGATGGTTTTAATACCGTGGTATTTCCGGCCGCTATCGCACCGATTAAAGGGGCAATGCACAATTGAAAAGGGTAGTTCCAAGGTCCGATAATCAAAGTATTACCGTAGGGCTCGTATTGTACCCAGTCTTTGGAGGGGAAATTGGTCCAGCTAGAGGGTACCGATTGCTTCCTAGCCCAGAATTTCAAGTTTTTAAGGGTATAGTCCAATTCGGCTAAAATAAATTGGGTTTCCGTAACTAGACTTTCAAACTTTGGTTTTTTAAAGTCTTGATATAGCGCATGGCAAATGGCATCTTCTTGAGCGATGATTGCCGTTTTTAAACGTTTTAATGCTGCTATCCTAAAAGCCAACGGTTTGGTGTGCCCTTCAGAAAAAAAAGAGCGTTGTTGGCTATGTAGTGCTGCTATAGGGGTCATGGCTTTGTGTTCTTGATGTATTTGGTCTTAACTCAAATTATGTATTAGAGAATCCCCGCCTTGACTCACGAGGCAGGTATTACAGCCTGAAATCCCTTCAAAAAAAGTCACTTTGTTATGTTTTCAATTTCACCGTAGCGGTGGCTACGCTAAAATCTCCAAATCATCTTTTTTTATTGTGCTTTCAACCTTCATTACGCTCCTCCAATCCATAATTTGAGTTAAAGATAGTGGGAATTGCAGTGCTGCAAAATACAACAGTGGAGACCTTTGCAAAATTCAAAGTATGTGGAAAGTTCGACGCTCGACGAAATTTTAA
>JBCDGY010000171.1:0-7023 GCA_039414375.1 Bacteroidota bacterium
ATACCTGTGGCGCCCCCATCAATAAAAGTGTTGGGCAATAAAAACCCTTCTAAGCCAAATGCAGCGGAGAAAATACCACTCACTACAAAAAGGGTGTCTTTGAGCACGGGTGTTATTAACTTGGCTTTTGATGGCTGCTTTGATCTTTCCCCAGTGGGTAATTTGCCATCTGCCATTGCGCTTACAAGTTTTCTGGGTTAATGGCCAAACTCTTAAACAACTCGGCTTTAGCCGTAAAAAACTTGTTTTGTACTTCGTTCTGCTTGAGTTCCGCATCAATGAGTTTGCTTTCTCGCGAATTGATTAAAAACAACGAACTCTCGCCAAAACTAAACTTACGTTCCTCAGCAGACAAGAGGGTGTTGTAATCCCTGACAATATTGGCGATTAATTGATTTTGAGTCAAAAAGGAGTCCAATTCGCGATATATGGCCAAGACCTTATTCCTAACCGTGACTTGGGCATTGTCTCGTTCAAACGCTGCATCCCGCAATTTAAACTTCGCCAGTTTTAAAGCCCCGCGTTCTTTTCTTAAAAACAAGGGGAATTGCACATTAAATCCCCCTTTATACTGTTCCGTCATAAAGGAATTGAGCTGGTCCGGCGTTTCGGTTAAAAAGTTGTACTCCACATCAATCTTGGGCAATAATTTATTGGCTTTTAACCGCTTATCAACCGTTAATTCTTCCACTTTAAGATCTAATGAGCGTATTTTAGGATGGTTTTCGATCGTAAAACTATCTAGGGGTCTTCCAAAGATTTCCAGGGTTACATCGATCTCTCTTTCTGGGTTGGCATCTGGCACTATATTGGGCTGTAACTCTACTGGCACATCGTTTATCCATAAAAAATTAGACAGCTCAAGAGACCGTTTCATCAGCTTTACCTTAGCTTGTTCTAGGCTCAGTTGTCGGTTTTCTACGGCAATCTTTGCCTCGACAGTATCGATTATGGCGATATCTCCAGCCAAGGCACTGCGTTTTATACCTTCAAAGCGCACCGCAGCGTTGGTTAAAAAGTTCTGAAAAATGGAGGCCTCATTATAAGCACGAAGCCAGTCAAAATAAGCCAAGGAAGCATCGTACAAGACTTGGTTAACCAATAGATCTTGATCGGCTTTGGTACGTTCTCTAAAAAACTTAGCTCGCTTTAAGGTGGCCATCCGCTCGTTGATCCATAGCCCCCTTGCTAAGGAAGCTTTTATTCCAGCGCTATAAAGTCCATCGTCTGGTAAAGTTTCATCGCTACTGATAAAGTCACCGCTCGCTTGCTCAAAAGCTGCTTTAAGCTCTATACCGTAATAGGTGGGTATTTTAAACGTACCGTTGAGGCGGTCCCAATATTCATCGCCTTTAAACTTTTTGCGATCATGGTCTACCTCAATCTTAGGATCAAAAGCGCCGCGCGCCTTCATTAGATTGGCTTGACCAATAGAAATGGTCAACTGTGCTTGCCGTGCTATAGGATGGTACTTTTTAACATAGCCCAAATACTCGTTAAAGCCAAGGGAAAGGGTGTCCTGCTGAGCACTGACCCAAAATGTCAATAACCCGGCTAAAAAAGGAAAATACCGTTTCATCCTTATTTCTTTTTGGCTTTATCCGCGACCGCGGTGGGCTGATAGTAATTGGGTGGAAAGCCATTGAGTTGCCGCCATAATTCGAACCAAATGGGCACATCTTCAAGCAGTGCAATGGTATCGGCCCCTGATCCTGCTCGCAAGTCATCGGGCCACTGATGGTCTTCCGGGTCTTGGGCTAAAAGCACACGATATTTACCGTTATCACTAATAAAAGTTTCAATGGCTACCACTACCCCGCCATAAGTACCATAAGAAACATTGGGCCAACCGCTAAAAATAATTGCTGGCCAGCCATCGAATTGGATACGGGCCTTTTCACCCACGTGCATCAAAGGCAAATCTAAAGGGTCTACAAAAGTTTCAACAGCTAAATCGATATCTGCAGGCATTATAGCCACAAGGCGATCTCCCTCTTTAAAAGTTTCGCCAATACCCCCTTGAATTGCCCTATTAATAAAACCGCTCTGGGGGGCGCGAATATAATACAGGTCGTTACGCATGGAGTAATTCGTGAACTCATTTTGTAGCTTGGTGACTTGTGCTTCAGAATCAAATTGACTGGATTGCGCTGTAAACATATCGCTACGCGCTTTGGCAATTTTGTCGGTATACTCCGCTTGCACTCTTGTAATTTCTACCTGTGCATTGATTACCTGATTTTTACTTCCCAGTAACTTGTTTTCTTGAGAGATCAGTTTGGCCTGTGCTTCTTGTAGTTTTAGTCGTTTCTCTTCCAGGTCTGTAACGGCTTTTAGCCCCTCCGATTCTAACTGCACCACACGATCGTACTGTCGCTTGGCTATAGTGATATTAGTATTGGCAGCTTCCAAATCAATACTATCACTTTGTACTTTAAACTTAGATTGCAGCAACTTATTCCGCGCCTGCTCCAATTTCAAATTGCGTTCTCGGTTAAGCGCACCAATTTGTACCTGAAGTGCCCCTACCTTTTCTTGATAGGAAGTCACCGCCATTTCTTTGGCTTTGATCTGTTGCCCTGTCCGCGCTACCAGATTTGGATCGAAATATTCATTTTTGATCTCAGAAATATGAAGTATGGTATCTCCCTTTTCTACAAAATCTCCTTCTCGCACATACCATTTTTCAATGCGTCCTGGAATTTGTGATTGAATGGTTTGTGGACGCTGGTCTGGTGTTAGGGTCGTTACAAAACCTGATCCATTTACATTTTGAGTCCAAGGCAGAAAAAGAACTACGATTGCCGAAATGGAAAAAATGATCAAAAACCGATTAAAGTGCTTGTTATGTCTGCGATGCGATACTTTCTTTACTGCCTTAAAGCCAGAAATATCCACGTTTTTGTTGATGCTGTTTTTGGAAATATTGAGCATAATCCTATTGCCTTTTAATGATTTTACCGCGTTCTAAAGTGATGCGATGGCCACATTTGCCCAACCATCCTGGATCGTTACTTACAACCACTAAAGTCCATGGGCGTTCTGGGGCTGTTAAATAGTCCATGATGCGCTCTGCCTCTTCCGGATCAAATTGATCCAAAGGATCGCGGAGTACCAATAGTTTAGGTTTTTTTACCAAACTGCGAGCCAATACAATTTTCTTAGCAACGGTATAGGAAATCTGTTTGCCTTCGGGATAAATAACACTATCTAAGCCATCGGGAGATTCTTTGATAAACTTTCGCAAGCCCGTCACTTCAATAACCTTGATAATATCTTCCATAGAAATGGAGGTATCGCCAAAAGTGATGTTTTCCAATAATGTTCCTTCAAAGGGGCTTTCTGCCTTTAAAGATTGCCCTACATTCTTTCTATAGTAGTTCAGATAGGCGGGCTTAATACGCTGTTCGTTAATGTAAATATTACCGAAATCAGGTTCTAAAAGGGCCGCAATAATTTGAAGCAAAGTGGTTTTTCCACTACCACTTTCGCCTTGTACCAGGAGGCGGGATTTTGGAGGGAGGTCTACCGATATTTTATCCAGAATAATACGTCCGGTATCTGGAGCAATGTAGGTGATGTCTTCCAACTGCAGCGTAAACTCATCACGCTCTAAGAGGGTCGGTATTTCCTGACTTGGCTCGATGTCTTTATCGACTACCTGCCCTAATTTTTCCAAGGCTGTTAGTACATCATAAAAAGACTCCAAACCCACGATTAGCTTTTCCACACTGCTGATAACCAATAAGATGATGATTTCCGCCGCTACAAATTGTCCGATATTCATTTCCTGATTAAGTACCAATAACCCCCCTATAATTAGTAATCCACCGGTGACTAATATTTTAAACCCAATCATTTGTACGAACTGCAGTACAAGGATTTTAAAGTGACTTTCTCTTGCTTCTAAATAACCGGAAACTAAGCTATCGTTTTTATCTAAGGCATGGTTTGCAGTACCCGCAAGCTTGAAGCTAACAATACATCGCGCTACCTCTTGAATCCAGTGGGCTACCTTGTATTTGTGCTTGGACTCTTTTAAACTAGTTTCTAAACCTCGTGTTATGGTGTACTTAAATACTATATAGATCAAGGCGATCAGCAACACCCCATAAACAATGAAGAATGGATGATATAGCGATAGCAATAGGAGGCCAAAAACAATTTGCAACAATGCTGTTGGAAAGTCAATCATTAATTTCGATACGCCTTTCTGTACATTGAGGGTATCAAAAAAGCGATTGGCCAGTTCTGGGGGATAAAAGTTGCTAAGCTCGCGCATTTTTATTTTGGGAAAACGATAAGCAAACTCAAAGGAAGAACGGGTGAAGATCTTCTGCTGAATGTTTTCAATAATGCGCAATTGCATCAATTGTAGTGCCCCAGTAAAACCTACTCCTAAGGTTACCAAGACTACCAAAATAATCCATGAAGTACTTACTTGAGCTCCTTGAATAAGGTTAATAATCGCTTGAATACCCAAGGGAAGGGACAAGCTAACCAAACCAGCAAAGATGGCGTAGTAAAATACCTGTAACACATCTTTCTTATCAAGTTGCAACAGGTTTACCAACCGCTGCCAGGCCGTAAGAATATTTTTTGCCATTATTTTTTACTTAAAACTTTAAACACCAAATCTTTAATAAAAGTGGAAGGTGGCTTTTTGTGCTTCGCATTGGTCAATGTGGGAAAATGATCCATCAAAAAATGTTGGTGTAGCGTGCTATCCAAAATGGTACTCGCCAAACTAGAAGGGTATGGATATTTTGGATTAACACCAGAGATCATGGTTTCCAATCGATTTACCATTCTTTTGTAAATGATAAAATAGCCTTCTTTGTTTTCTTGATCTACTTCTTTGGTTAAAAAGGACTTTGATGATTCGTTCACTACGATTCGGTTTAACAGTACTTCATTGATATGAGAAAAAGCCTGATCTTCTACTGTAGTTCTGGTAACAATATCTATTGCCCGCTCTAGCTTTTCATAAGCATTGGCCAAACTGTTGGTTTCGAAAACCAATTCATATTCTATCCAACCCCAATACCAAGAGGTGAGATATATTAATAATTTGTGTTTGTTCTCGAAATAACGATATATGGAGCTCTCATTAGAAGCAATGCGCTCTCCCAACTTTTTGAAAGTAAATGCTTCAAAGCCAATTTCATCTATTAAGAGAATACTGTGTTCAACAATACGCTTCCCTAAATCTGAAGACTCCGGGTCTTTGATATAGATTTTATCGTTGATTGCAATTTTAACGGTCTGTAACAAACGTTCCATGCCTTAGCTTTTGAAAGGGCCAAATATAATAGCATTACTTTTACGAACTAATAGTTTAACTTTTTTTAACGATGGTTTTGCTATTTGTTTTGTTGTGTTCTACTACTTTTACAAAAAACAGGCCTATGAATCAGATAATTACACTTTTTTTATTCCTAATAAGTATCAGCGTTACAGCGCAATCCTCTGAATTTTTAAAGAGCTTTGTTCATTTCGAAGAAAGTCGGGGCGATACTCAAGAAGGTTATATTTTGACTTTGCCCTACGAGGAAACGGTACAATTGCATCGATCGCTGAATGCTACCTCTGGTTTAGGACCAACTTTCAATTATTTTGGTACTGTTGTGGTTGTTGACCAAATGGAGGTTTTACCCTCAGGGCGAATGCAACTTATAATTAGGAGAGAAGATGGAAGAAACTTTTATGGATATACTCCAACGCTCAAAGCCATATTGACGCCCGATGAGGGCACTGAGGACAGTGCGATACAAGGGGAGCAATAGGGGAATTACAGCACGACTTTGTAGTGCTTTGTGCTTTAATCAGATAGTTCAAAAGCGACGCTTCTATGCTGAGTACCTTAAAAAATTGGCTTCATAAAAAGCCTAAAAATCCAGTTTCTACAGGTGTCTCTCCTGTTATGGAATTCCGGCTTATTGAAGGAACCTTTACCCCATTAGAGGCTGCAGATGTACTGCTTTCGCTAATTAATTATAAGATCAAGTTTCACAGTGTTCAACTATTAAATTTAGGAGATAAAAATCTCCAAGAACTACAACGCTCAGAAGATCGGATAGCCGAACTCAAAAAAGTAAAACATCAGGTAACTGAGCTCATTCTAAAGTCCAGAGAGACAGGATGTCCTTTAAACATCAGTAGTCCTGTAAAAATCAAATTTCAAAGTGCTTCTCTAGAATCAGCAAAATAATCGTTTACCCACTGAAATTCTCGTTGGGCTATTACGTTTTTTTGCGCTTCGAGATGGTCTGAAAAAGCTTGCGCTACCGGAGAAAACTTCTTCGTAGGCATCCATATTAAGTTCCATTTCGTTATTATTGGAAGGCCAGGTAGGGGATGAATTTTTAAGGCACCATTACTCATTTCATTTTTAATGCCGATTAGCGGCATAATAGAATATCCCAATCCGGCTACCACGGCTTGCTTTACCGCCTCATTGGAAGTCAGTTCGATCCTTTTTGAAATCTTAATTTTATTGGTATTCAAAAAGCGCTCCATGGCCATTCTTGTTGCGGAGCCATTCTCTCGAAAAATGAGGGGCGCTTTTTCTAAATTTTCAAGGGTAACAGATGTCATACCAAAAGTTTCGGTAGCACTACCTACCAGGTACAATCGGTTTTCCAATAGTCCTATCTTATGTACTCCAAAGTGTTTGGGAAGCACAGACACCAGTGCAAAATCCACCTCATTCTGTTCCAAGTTATTCAAAACTGAAGCTTTATTGGTTACGTCCATTGTTAAATCCACTCCAGGATTGGCTTTCATAAATCCTGAAAGAAAATAAGGCATAACGTACTTTCCAGTTGAAACGACTGCAATTTTCAGTCGCCCCGCCAAATTACCGCCAAAGGCAATAGTTTTATAGTTAATGGTATTTACCTCCTCTAAAATACGATCGGCAGCAATGGCAATTTCCTTCCCGAAATCAGTTAAAAATAGCTGTCTGCCTACCATTTCAGTTAATGCCAACGGAAACTGATCTTGAAAATTACGCAACTGAAT
>JBCDGY010000172.1:0-7010 GCA_039414375.1 Bacteroidota bacterium
AAAAAGTGATATGCAATCCAAACTATGGAAAATTTCGTCCTTCTCAAAAATTTTAAGTCCTCACAACCATGAGGTTGCTCCGGGTTAAAATTTCATCGGGCGTCGAACTTTCCACATACTTTGAATTTTGCAAAGGTCTCAGTTAACGAGTTTTTGCAATGTAGTTGAAGTAACCCGGGGCATCGGCAATTTGAAGTAACCCCAGCATCCAACAGACCTCAGAAAAATCAGAAAAATCAAGGCCTCCCTTTGCTATAGCCTCATTCAAATACCGCTGCTCTTTTCCATTATACTGGTCTGCTAAAGCGCATGCCAACTGCCAAACCTTTGTAAGGTGAGGGTCGGAGATGGCTTTTTCCCAAGAAACCACTTCGGTAGAGCGGAAACCAGGGGTTCCGTTTCCTGTGGCATTACCATCAGGTATTTTATGATAGGTTGTTCGACTTTGTACAAAAGCGAGCTTTTCAGGAGTGGTAACTTCTTCATTCCAATTGCTGTGTTGTACCACATGGATTTGTTCTTTTCGAAGTTGCGGCGTAATATCAAATAACGTTTTTACCAAATCAGCAGAAAAATCCGACTGTCCAGCCTCCGCTATCCAAATGGTCCCATTTTTAGCCAAGGTGTTCTGAGCCAGTGCGCTAACCTCTTGCAATGATTTGGAATAATTGGCATGGGCATCGCTCCAGTGCTTTCCAAAAGCTAGTTCAAAAAGAGTATTCGGGGGAACGTATTTTCCATTTTGCATGCCATAGGTTCCGGCTACAGCATGATAATTGATTGTTGAATAAGGCGCTATGTTTAACAATGTGGCAAAGGCTGCCGCTGCGTGCAAATCGTCTACATCTGTCTTACAATCGTAGTGAACCAACATAAGATCTTTGGATAGGTCGAATTTTGGCGTTGCTTGTGCGAAGGCGGCACTACCACAAAAAATAAAGGCTATTAAGAAACTCATCTCCTTCACCCCTATAACATTGAAATACCTTTGCATACTAGATAAAAAAAGTGATATGCTTTCCAAATTATGGAAAACTACTGACTTTCAAAAATTTTAAGTCTTCACAGCCAAGAGGTTGCTGAGGTTTAAAATTTCATCAGGCTTTGAACTTTCCGTATAATTTGGATTAAAAATCGCAAAGTGTTCTTTGAATTAAAAAGAGTAACTAAAAAATCCTGTAAGTCAATTATTTAAGGATGTTTCTATTTTTGAAAATCATAGACCAAGTATTTAGAGAAGGGAATTTAAGGGTCTCCCAAATGTTAGTACTGACTACCATCGTGTTTGCCCGCTACCCATCCATATTTTCCTAAATAACGACCGGCACTATCTACTGCATCTTTCTCTATGGTGGTACCCATAGCATCATTCCAACGATTAAGATATCCGAAAAGCGAGATAACCCCAAGCATTTCTACAATTTCCCCCTCTGACCAATGTTCGTGTAGTCGTGCTTTAATCGATGCTTTTACGGTATTAGGGATTTGGGAGGCGGCCAGAGAAAAATCTAAAGCAGCCCTTTCAGCTTCTGAAAATGCAGGGTGGGTTCGGTAAGACCAAATATGTTCCAATTGTTCTTGCGCTGCACCATAGCGCTCCGCTGCGCGAATAGCATGGGCCTGACAATAACGACAACCTGTAGCATTACTGCTTACCCAAGCAATAAGGCGTTTCAAGGCAGCGGTAACACGGCCCTCATTAGCCATAACCGCTTTATTGAGATGAATAAAAGCTTTGGAAATAGCTGGTCGATGTTGCATGGTTAATACTGAATTTGGACAAAAGCCCAATGTTTCTTCAAAGAATTTTGCAAGTTCCTTGGTTTCAGGATCATGATTCGGGTTTAAAGGAGCTACTAATGCCATTTTACGTCGTTTTGAGGTTTTTGAGCCGGTATCCGGCATAACCCCAAAGGGGTTGTTTTCGTATTTTTACTCAACAAGAAACGAAAATTATGGGAGATGTAAATCACATTACAACAAAGTGGTTAGGGCAAATGGCCTTTGAAAGCAACAATCCCTCGGGACATCAACTTACTATGGATGCAGGCGTGGATCAAGGTGGTGAGGGTAGTGGTTATCGACCCAAAGCACTAATGCTTTCTGGTTTAGCGGGTTGCTCAGGGCTAGATGTTGCTGGACTTATCCAAAAAATGAAGCTTGAGGTAGATAATTTCCATATAGAAACCATAGCTGAACTTACCGAGGAACACCCCAAATACTATCACAAAGTAACCATTGCCTATCACTTCTATGGAAGTGCCTTAAACAAAGAGCGATTGCAAAGGGCTGTAGATCTTTCAGTTGAGAAATACTGTGGGGTAATGGAGATGTTTCGTCGTTTTTCGGAACTCAAGGTAATTACCGAATTCCATGAAGCGTAAATTTTAATACCTTGTCCTTTAGCACTTCTTTGTTCTCTAGTAAATGAGGTGTCTTTTGATTATAAAGAACTATCCTGACCATGCGCTGGACCATAAAACCTATTCCAGAACAAGCTTCGCTTGAAAGACTTTCTGAAGCACTCGGAGTTGCACCACTGGTTGCTCAGCTTTTATTGCAGCGGGGTGTAAAAGACTTCGAAAGCGCGAAAACCTTTTTTCGTCCACAATTGTCTCATTTACACGATCCTTTTTTAATGAAGGATATGGATAAAGCAGTGACAAGAATTACCAATGCTATTAGCACCCAAGAACGTATTTTAGTCTATGGTGATTACGATGTTGATGGTACAACGGCGGTAGCCCTAGTAGCTACTTATCTACAAGCTACTTACCCAAATGTGGCTACCTACATTCCCGATCGATATGGAGAAGGATATGGGGTCTCTAAAAAGGGGATCGATTTTGCTAGCGATAACGATATTACCCTGATTATTGCCCTGGATTGTGGTATAAAGGCTATTGAACAGGTCGCTTATGCCAAAACAAAAGGGATCGATTTTATCATTTGTGATCACCACCGCCCTGGCAGCCTACTTCCCGAAGCAACAGCAGTGCTAGACCCTAAGCGAGAAGATTGTCATTATCCCTACGACGGACTTTGTGGTTGTGGTGTAGGTTTTAAATTGATACAAGCTTTGGCAGATCGTAATGGGGAAACAATAACTGAGCTACAGTCGTATCTAGATTTAGTGGCTACAGCCATAGCAGCAGATATTGTGCCCATCACGGGGGAGAATAGGGTATTGGCTTATTATGGAATGCAGGTTATTAATAGTAGTCCTAGAACCGGGTTTAAGGCTATTATAGATCAGTTTAAGAAGCGAGAACTCACCATTACAGATGTTGTTTTTATGATTGCGCCGCGAATCAATGCAGCTGGTCGTATGGAACACGGTCAATATGCTGTGAATCTATTAATGGAGAGGGATATAGATAGTGCACGCCAAGCGGCCGCAGCCATAGATCGCTTTAACACTGATCGTCAAAGTTTAGATCATGAAATAACACAGCAGGCACTTGCACAAATTAAAGAGAATAAGGAAGAAGACTGTTATACCTCAGTGGTGTTTCATGAAGAATGGCACAAGGGGGTCATTGGTATTGTTGCTTCGCGCATGATGGATACCTATTATCGCCCAACACTAGTCTTCACAAAGAGCGGACAAAAGTTGGCAGCTTCCGCACGATCGGTAAAGGGTTTCGATGTATATGAAGCGCTCGGACAATGCTCGGAGTATATCGAGCAGTTTGGTGGTCATAAATATGCAGCTGGCCTTACCTTGCTTGAAGAAGAATATACGAATTTTAAAAAGCGGTTTGAAGCGGTAGTTTCCAAAACTATTGACCGCCGGTTATTGTCTCCTGAAATTACGGTAGATGCGAGCGTAATGCTTTCGCAGTTAACCCCTAAACTGATGCGTATATTGAAGCAGTTTGCACCTTTTGGCCCAGGCAATATGAAACCTGTTTTTATGGTACAAGGGCTACAGGATACTGGGTATGCCAAGGGAGTAGGGGAGCAAGAGAAACATTTAAAAATGACTGTTACCCAAGGGGGAGCACCCACTTTTGGTGCTATAGGTTTCAATTTGGGAGATAGGTTGCAAACCGTAGGGCATGGGCAAGCTTTTGACGCTGCTTTTACCTTAGAAGAAAACGAATGGAATGGTATTACTAGCTTGCAGCTAAAAGTAAAAGACCTAAAATGAACATCGAACATTTGGCCATTTGGGTTCGCGATTTGAAGGCTTCTAGAGCGTTTTATAAAAAGTATTTTGCAGCTAGGTCTGGGAAACTATACCACAATCCCAAAAAGAGGTTTACCTCCTATTTTTTGCAATTTGATAATGGTTGTCGATTAGAATTGATGCACCATCCAGACCGAGTATCTTTTCTAAAAGCCGATAGTAAATCGTTGGGGCTAGCCCACTTCGCGATTAGCGTGGGCAGCAAGAAGGGCGTTGATGAACTTACCCAAATATTGAAGCAGGATGGTTATACTATTGTAGGTGCACCTAGAACTACGGGTGATGGGTATTATGAAAGTGTAATCCTGGATCCCGAAGGGAATGCAATAGAGATTACGGTTTAGTATGGCAGAAAAATTGGATCCCTATGCTGCATTGCGCTACGCAGAGTTTCCTATTTTTTTAGGAGTGCGCTTTGCTATGGTATTTGCATGGAGCATGCAGTTCATTGTTATTGAATGGCAAGTGTATACGCTAACCAAAGATCCTCTGGCCTTGGGAATTATTGGGTTAATGGAAATTATTCCTGCAGTAAGTATTGCATTGTTTGCAGGTCATATTGTAGATCAAAGGGAGAAGAGAAACTTGTTGGTCAAATGTATATTGGCTTTTTCTGTAATTAGCTTTGGACTTTTTTGGGTGACCATGCCTTCTATTGCATTGAAGTATTCTGCCAGTACGATCTTATATATGGTTTACGTTTTGGTGTTTTTCGGAGGGCTGGTGCGCGCTTTTATTGGACCTACTATCTTTTCTTTAATAGCTCTTATTGTTCCTAAACGTATATATCCAAATGCAGCTACATGGAGTAGCTCAACCTGGCAAGTGGCTTCTATGCTGGGGCCTGCCTTTGCTGGATTCTCCATCGGTTGGATAGGGGTACATTGGTCGCTTTGTATCATTTTCGGTTTTTCGCTCGTTGCCTTATTGTTTCTTTTTAAAATATCTCGAAAACCTATTTTGAATCCTAAGTTGGGGGAACCAGTGTTTCAAAGTCTAAAGGATGGTTTATCTTTTGTTTTCAATAGCAAACCAGTTTTAGGAGCCTTATCCCTGGATATGATCGCTGTTTTGTTTGGAGGGGCTGTCGCCCTCTTGCCAGTATTCGCTCAAGATATTTTAAAGGTGGGATCTGAAGGTTTTGGTATTCTTAGGGCTGCTCCAGCAGTGGGAGCTTCATTAATTATGCTGTTATCCACCCGCTTTCCATTGCATCGCAAGGCTGGAAAAAAATTGCTATGGGCAGTTTTTGGTTTTGGAGTTTGTATTATCACTTTTGGTCTTTCCACCTATTTCTGGCTCTCCGTGGTTGCACTATTTCTTAGTGGTGCCGTCGATGGGGTGTCCATGATTATTCGGCAAACTATTTTACAGTTGAAAACCCCAGATCATATGCGCGGTAGGGTCGCTTCTGTGAATTCTATATTCGTGGGTTCTTCCAATGAGTTAGGCGCGTTTGAAAGTGGCTTAACAGCCAAACTTATGGGCACAGTGACCGCTGTAGTTTTTGGAGGTTGCATGACCTTATTAACTGTTGGTGGAATGGCATTTTTCTTTCCTAGCTTCCGAAGTTTGGATTTGAGTAAAGATGTTGAACAATCTTAGTTATTGATCGTCTGGATTAGGGAATGCCCATTTTTCTAAAGAAAGCTTTTCTCCGTCGAATAGGGCATAAGTAAAATAGGTTATCCAATCACCAAGGTTGGTATAGGTAGACTTTTCATTTAAGGCAATCTCCATCGGTAGATGGCGGTGTCCAAAAATAAAGTGGTCGTAGTGTTGTCCTTCTAATTTACGCTTGCAGTATTGGACGAGCCATTCCTTATCGGCCCCTAAAAACTGTGCATCAGCATCACCTGAGATAATTTTATTATTCACAGAAAGATGCTGTGCTAAGCGAACGCCAATATCTGGATGTACCCATTTAAAGAACCACTGGGCTGTGCTATTGGTGAACACTTTCTTCATTCTTTTAAAGCCCAAATCTCCGGGCCCCAAACCATCGCCATGACCCACAAAAAAGGTTGTTCCATTGATGTTATACTGCTGTGGTTTGTGATGCACAGGAATGTTAAGCTCTTCTTCAAAATAGCCGTTCATCCAAAGGTCATGGTTACCTACAAAATAAATAACAGGAATACCGCTATCTGTAAGCTCAGCCAATTTACCTAGGGTTCTTGTAAATCCTTTAGGGACTACGGTGCGGTATTCAAACCAAAAGTCAAAAAGGTCTCCTAGTAAAAAGACAACCCCTGCATCGGATTTAATATGATCTAGCCAGGCTACAAATCGCTTTTCTCGGGGTAGGCTATCCTTAAAAGAAGGGGCGCCCAAATGGTTATCACTAGCGAAATAAACCTTTTTCCCTGCTGCAAGTGCAATCGATTTCATGAAGTTCAAAGGTAAGCATCCTCTAGATTTGGGGTAGTGTTTTGTAGGACTTCCTAGGTTGAACTCTCGGGGAAAGTTGATTTTTAATTGAAAGTCTAAGAGGCCTAGGAGTATTAATGGGACCTAGCTTATTTACTATTAGCGTTCTGTTTCTTTTTTGATGATTGATACGCTTAAGACCTGTTCGTTCTTTTTTAAAGCTTCAGTCAAATATTTTTATAAGGTCTTGGCCGCCGTATAATATCCTCACAATTCTAATATTGTTTTTCAGTTTACGATAAAAGATAATATGAGCTTTGTATGAAAAACTAAATAATCTTTCTTTGATTTCGTTGCAATGCTGTCCTAAACAATTTTAGGAATTAAGATTTATAATGAATTTACTGGGTTTTAGCACTGTTTTGCCAACGATTTCAAAATAGGACCC
>JBCDGY010000173.1:0-6981 GCA_039414375.1 Bacteroidota bacterium
ATTTCTTTTTGAGATTAAGGTAGCCAATTCACTTTTAAAACAAGTAGTCAAAAGAAATGCAGGTACTAAAACCAACAAGGGCGTTATAAGCATCAAACCGAGAAACCCTCGCTTTTCTTTTGCTGGTTGAGCGGTGTAAAAACGCAATAGTGCGTTGTGCGATCCCAATGCAAAAAGCGGCATGATCAATGCTCCTGTGGCTAGAATAAATAGCACGAGACCATAGTATTTTGGATTTAGAATATTGGTATAAAGAAAAAGTGTATTAATCGCTCCGAAAGCAAAACCAATAAAGGTGACTACTGTGTTTTGAGCGGATTGCCTTAAAACGATTCCCATGTCAATAATTTTCGGAGTCTTTCTGTAAGCGCTTTACGATGGTATTGCTCCGTATTATAAGGCTCACAATAAAGCTGTTGCTTTTGGTATTTCTTATACCATTCTACAAGTACCTTTTTTAAAAGCTCTTTTTGAGTGGCGCTTATAAAACATCCAGCCTTGTGCTGTTCCACACGCATACCTGCTTCCCATTCCTTAGGGCCAATAGCTAAAATCGGGCGTTGCGCACGTAAATATTCAAATAGTTTTCCAGGAATAATGCCTTGTGTTTCTTCAGAATCAATTTCGAGTAGTAGTAGCACTTGTGATTGTGCTTGGTATCGCAATACACTTTGGTGCGCTACATACCCTAGGTTTTCAACATAAGGCTCCAAGCCATATGCCTTTAGAGCGGCCCATACTTCTGACCCTACTACTCCAATAAGTCTAAGCTGTAAAGTGGTTTTAAAATCAGGAATCTCATGAATAAGCTCCGATAATACCTCCCAAAGTATTTTTGGATTCCTATCGGTTAATAGTGAGCCGATATGGGCTATGGTAAATTGTTTGTCTAGAGATACTTCAGGTGTTGCATGATCAAAACCATTGGTAATTGTCACTACAGGTTTTGAGGTCATCAATTGGAAAGCTTTGGTTGTTGTATCACTGGTAGTAATAATAGTATCAGCATTTTGGAGCACCTTTTTTTCCAAACTTCGATGCTTGCGATCGGCGAAACTGCTTAATTTCAACTTTTTATGATATCCTATACCAGTCCAAGGATCCCTGAAATCAGCCAGCCATTGAATGTCCAGTCTACTTTTTAGGCGAAGACCAATGAGATGTAGGCTATGGGGTGGTCCGGTGGTAATTAAAGTGTGAATATTTTCTTCTTGTAGGAGGCTTGTTAAACGTTGAACCGTAGGACCTACCCAATATTTACGAGCATCTGGAATAAATAAGTTACCTCTTACCCATAACATGGCACGCTCCAGAAAAGATTGTTTCTTATTATCTCTAATAATACCCGAACTGATGCGTTTTGTCTTGTTTGCGGAGAAAAAAGAAGCCAATTGATAAGGTTCCCAAATAGGTTGTTCAACTACTTTAATACCCTCTGGTACTTCGGTACTTAAAGAGGTATCTACCATAGGATAATTGGGATTTTTAGGGATAAATACCCAGGGTTGAACTCCCATTTCGGTGAGGTACTTTACAAATTTAAGCCAACGCTGTACGCCCGGTCCTCCAGCGGGAGGCCAATAATAGGTTACTATAAGTACCTTTTGCTTCAAACTTCTTTCTGCTTTGTACCTGATCCAAGATAAAGCCAAATACCACCAGCAATCATAATTAGTATGAGCACGATATTACTAATCAAAGTAATTGTACTACCTCTGCGTACCACTTCCGGGTCAAATTTGAAAACCACTTTGTGTTTACCCGCGGGAATTGTTAATCCCCTTAACGCATAGTTAACACGATAATGGGGTACTTCTTTGCTATCAAGGCGCGCAATCCATCCATGGGGATAGTGCATTTCTGAAAGTACTAAAAAGGCTGGATTTGTAGTGTTCACTTGGTAGTGAATGTAATCTGGCCGATGATCTATAACTTCTATTTTCGAAAGACTATCAAGGACAAAAGCACCTTGGGAAAGTGATGGATTTGTCTTGGAATTGAAAACAGCAGAGCGCTTGGTATCCAAGGTATCCAAGGCTTTTATCTCCGCATTTGCATTGGTCACAGGAATCAAATTTTCAACAAACCAAGCTGGGCCATTGGCATCAGGATTTACTGCGGGTACTCGATTACCAGTTTCATCTTCTTGGAAAATATATTTTACATTGAGCATGTTGAGCACCTGTAAGTTATTGTTGTACAGATGAAACTCGAACAGTTCTTGCAAGCGTGCAGGCTTAGCAGCGTGGTAACCTCCCAAAGATTTATGGAAATAGGAATTTCTTGCACCATTTAATCCTTCATCTGGGTCAAAAACGCGGTATACAGATTGATCATTTTGTAACTGCCGATCTATTTCAGATGCTTTAAAGGGTTGTGAAACCGCACTTCGACGCACAAAATCATCACTATTTACATAACGTAAGCCTACGCCCACCAAATCAGATACTACCAAAAGTCCCAAACAAATTAGGACTAGATTTCGTTTGGCAACACCGCGAATACCTAAAAAGAGCACCAAAGCCGCCAAAACAACATAGAGCAATGCCCGAAGACTATCGCTAGTATATACCGCTTCTCGATCTCTTTGAATCAATCCCATAATCTCGTTACCAAAGTATTGGCGATACCTAGCATCGTTTAGACCCTCGAAACCGAACATGCCTTTGAACAAAAATACCGCGAGCAGTATTCCCAAAACTGTTCCCCCAGCTATTTTGAGAATGTTCATTTTCTTTTTGTTATCTAAAGCACCAAAAAGTAATTCTTTAAGACCCAAAATGCCCAAAATAGGAATACATAATTCGAGAATGACTTGAATAGAAGAAACCGCACGAAACTTATTATACAAAGGAAAATAGTCAATCATCAGATTGGTTAGTAGTGGAAAGTTTTTACCCCAGGACAATAATAAAGCCATTATTGCACCGCTTAATAACCACCACTTTGTTTTCCCTTTTACCGCTATTACACCAATTACAAAAAAGAAAAATACCACAATACCGATATAAGCAGGACCTGCCACTATAGGCTGTGCCCCCCAATACAAAGGAAGTCTTTCCGTAAATTCTAAGGCTTTGGACCTTGGTAGCCCTTGCTGTGTTAGGTAATCGTATACTTTGGAGTCTTTCCCAAGATTTTCGGCTCCTGAGCCTCCGAAAAATCGGGGAATAAGTAACACCATAGATTCTGAAATTCCAAAACTGTATTCCGTAATGTAAGACTTATCTAGGCCGGTGGCTACCTTTTTAGGTTCTCCATTGGCTTCTATCGTCAATTCGGAGGGGCCGCGTGTACTCCAATCTGCATATTCTTTGGTTGCCGCTATTCCGGTGTAATTGGTGCCCACAGCAAGTAAAACTGCCACGACTAGTACCCCCACGGCCTTAAAAAAAGGTGCTATTTGTTGTTTGCGAATTGCATCAATAAGATATACCAAACCGAGCAGCAAGACTAGCAGTAGGAAATAATAGGTCATTTGGTAATGATTCGCATTAATCTCAAGCGCCATTGCCAAAGCAGTTACTATAAAACCCAATACATATTGCTTTCGAAATGCCAAAAGTATGCCACCCAAAACCATAGGCAAATAGCCTAAGGCGTGCGCTTTAGCATTATGTCCTACTCCCAAAATAATAATCAGATAGGTAGAAAAGCCAAAAGCCAAACTTCCTAAAATGGCTAACCGCCAATCTACCTTCATACAAGACATAAGAATGTAGAATCCAAGAAAATATAAAAAGAGGTAATCCGCTGGCCTTGGTAAAAAACGGACGACTTTATCCAGTTTTTTAATATAATCATGTGGATAATTAGCACCTAATTGATACGTAGGCATACCGCCAAAAGCACTATTGGTCCAATAGGACTCTATTCCAGTTATTCGCTTGTAGTCATCGCGCTCCTTGGCCATACCCTTATATTGCGCAATATCAGACTGGAAGATGGCTCTGTCCTTAATAACCGGATAACAATAAGCCACAGCAACAAGTACAAAAAGAATAAGGACTGCTATATTGGTAAGGATGGCCCTAATAGAAAGCTTCATAACCTGGGTTTAATAGCCCAAAGATTACTTAATTTCTTCAAAATCTATATATTCTCCGACTTTTTTTGAAGAACTAGATTTACGTCGAGACTTTTTGAGTATGGTGACATCGCCATCTGGTTTGGTTTCAGTGCTATGTTGACGAACAGGCCCTTGTGCAAAACGTTCTTCTGCTTTGCGCACAAAATACCGGAGTAATCGGGGTGCTAACAACTTTAAAAGGATTTTCATCACCTGATATACGATTACAAGGATTAGAATCGTTTGTATTACAACTAACATGGTTCGTTTTCTATTGTTCTAAAATTACCCAACCAGTCTCTGATAAGAAGGTTTTGTTTCCTAAAAAAGTATTAAAGTCGAACCATGGCTAAAAATCTGTCCACTGTCTTTTCAATTTTGCTACCACTCCTGGTGTGGTCTCAATATACCGATGTGATTAACTCTAATAGACCGGGGATCGCTGTTAGCGCCTATGCAGTTGGCCGCAATATAGTTCAGGTCGAAAGCGGATTACTTTATGAGCATCGTGAACACAATACCCTAAATCAGGTTTCGAAACGTATAGGAGGAGAGTTGGCGCTACGTTATGGCCTGTTACTCGAGACACTGGAATTGCACTACGAAGGCACTTTTGTAAATGAAAATCGCACCTTAGATAATTTTGGTATTACCGATTCAAGAACGGATTTTACGCGTAACAGATTGGGGTTAAAATTTTTAGTTTTTGATCCATTCAAAAATCCCGAAGCCAACAAACCTAATCTTTATAGTTGGCGCGCAAATAATAAGTTTCGCCTAAAAAATTTATTACCAGCTGTAGCGCTTTATGGGGGCGCCACTTTTACCTTAGGTGAAAATCCATTTTATCCTGAAGATGCCATGTTATCCTACAGGGCGATGCTTGCTACACAAAGTAGACTTACCCCACGCTCTGTACTTATTACTAACATTGCCTATGACCGTATTTCAACTGACTTTCCCGAGTTGCGATATACTATTTCCTTTACGAGAGCCTTTTTGAATCCGAAATGGAGCTTCTTTATAGAGCATCAAGGTATTGACAGTGATCGTTTTTCCGATTTCCTGTTTCGTTCTGGTATCGCTTATTTGTTCAATCCCAACTTTCAGGTAGATCTTAGTGTTGGATCAAGTATAAAGAATACCCCATTTCGTGTTTTTGGAAGAACTGGCTTTTCTTATCGTCTAGACTTTCACAAAGACAAACTGGTAGCCATCGAGGATCAAAAACCTCAAAATAAAATTAAGAAGGGTAGCATGAAAAAGGCTAGTAAGGATCAGAAAAAGAAAAAAAACAACAAGGAGAAAAAAAAGAAGGATAAAAAGAAGAAGGAATTCGATTTTTGAAGTAACTGACCTTCCCTGCTTTTAGACGCTTGATTTAATCCAAATTATGGATTAAAAAACGCTGCCTTGTCGGCAGACAAGTGCACCATGACTGGTGATGCCGTTATTACAGCTTGAAATCCCTGCAAAATAAACCACCTCGTTTGTTTTCGATTTCACCGTACCGATGGCCACGCTAAAATCTCCAAACCATTTTATTTTATCGCGATTTCAACCTTCAATACCGTCCTCTAATGTATAATTTGGGTTTAATGATTAACATTGCATCACCGTTTCGTACTGGTGGGTAATATACCGGCAATATCCCTTTTAAGAAACTTAGGTAACATCTGTGTTCCCTAAAATATAAACTGAAGAAACTTAGCTGCATGTTAACGATTAAAGAAGTGCTTTCTACAAAAGATTTCAAAGCCTTTGTACATTTTCCTTTCCAATTGTATCAAGGTAATCCATTTTGGGTGCCTCCGATAATAAAAGAAGAACTAGATACCTTTGATCGCACCAAAAACCCTGCTTTTCAATCTGCTGAAGCCCGTTTCTTTTTAGCTTATCACGAAGCAAAGGTAGTTGGACGTATTGCCGTAATGCTTAACCATATTGAAATTGAAGAACAAGGTATCAAAAAAGTACGTTTTGGTTGGTTTGATTTTGTTGATGATCTTACGGTTTCCGCGGCGCTACTTGACAAAGTTGTTACCATAGGGCAAGAAAAGGGAATGGTGTTTATGGAAGGTCCCGTTGGTTTTTCGAACTTAGATAAGGTCGGGGTATTAACAGAAGGCTTTGATCATATCGGCACTATGATTACTTGGTATAATCATCCTTATTATCCGAAACATTATGAAGCTTTTGGACTTACAAAAGCCAAAGGTTACCTTGAAAACAAATTTAAAGCTGCTGCTGCTGATCCTAAATTGTTCTCTAAGGCCAATGATATTATTAAAAAGCGATTTCAACTGCAGGCTTTAAATTTCACCAAGAGCCAAGAGATTATGCCTTGGGTAGATCAAATGTTTGATCTCTTTAATGAGAGTTATGCCAAACTATCTTCATTTGTTAAAGTTACGGATATTCAAAAGGCCTATTTTAAAGAGAAATACATCAGCTTTATCAATCCTGAGTATATCAAATTTGTTGTAGATCACCGTAATAAGCTGGTGGCCTTTGCAATTGTTATGCCTTCATTTTCAGAAGCTTTGCAAAAGGCAAAAGGGAAATTATTCCCCTTTGGTGTTTTTCATTTACTTCGGGCTAAAAAGCACAGTAAGGATGTTATTTTTTATCTTATTGGCATACGTCCAGACTTTCAAAATAAAGGGGTAACCGCGATCATTTTTAATGAATATTACCACACCTTCAAGAAAAGGGGAATTGTTAATTGTATTCGTACCCCGGAGTTAGAAGAAAACACTGCCATTCGACAAATGTGGAAGCACTTTAATCCAGTAACACATAAAAAGCGTCAGACCTATAAAAAGTCCCTTTAATTAGGTAGTATAATGAGCTATAAAATTTCTGAAACACAAATGTAGCCTAATCTAAATAATTATATTTTTAAATTTAGG
>JBCDGY010000174.1:0-6949 GCA_039414375.1 Bacteroidota bacterium
AAAAAAGGAAAGCCTTTTTATTGGATAGTGGCCGCAGATTCCCGCTCTAAAAGAGATGGTAAGTTTTTAGAAAAGCTAGGAACTTACAACCCAAACACCAATCCCGCTACTGTTGATCTTCATGTAGATAACGCTGTAAAGTGGTTAAATTTTGGTGCACAACCTACCGATACAGCCCGCGCTATTTTGAGCTACAAAGGGGTACTCATGAAAAAACACCTTTTGGGCGGTGTTAAAAAAGGTGCTTTTGACGAAGCTGAGGCTGAAAAACGTTTTCAAGCTTGGTTAGCAGAAAAAGAAGGGAAGATACAGGCCAAAAAAGATGGTTTAAGCCAAGCAGAAGCAGAAGCTAAGGCAAAAGCTTTGGCTGCTGAAAAAGAGGTTAGTGACAAACGTTTGGCCGCATTGCAACCAGAAGAACCAGAGGTGGAAGAAGCTCCTGAGGCTGCCGCCCCAGAAGTGGAGGAAGTTGCTGCTGAAGCTGCTGCTCCCGCTACCGAGGGTGAAGGTGATGCCGCTGCGGACACCCCTGAAGCCACTGAGGCTTAAGCCGATTAAAATCGTATCCGATGCGAAAAAGCGAGTGTTTCTATCTCGGTAAAATCGTATCCAAATATAGTTTTAGGGGTGAGGTATTGTTGAAGCTTGATACCGACGACCCTGAAGTTTATCAGCAAATGGAATCAGTTTTTGTCGAATTGGGCAATAATCTGGTTCCATTTTTTATACGCAAAAGTCGCCTGCATAAATCTACACTCCTTAGAATTCAGTTTGATGATGTGGTCGACGAACAAGATGCAGAAGCCCTTTTGGGTAAATCCGTTTACTTGCCTTTATCATTATTGCCTAAGCTCTCTGGAAATCAGTTTTATTATCACGAAGTCATTGGGTTTGCCTTAGTAGATGCTGTGCATGGTGCTATTGGCATTATACAATCTGTAAATGATAGTGCCGCACAAGCCCTTTTTGAAGTGGAAAAAGATGGGAAGCAACTCCTAATTCCTATTTCTGATGACATTATTACGAAAGTAGACCGTGAAGAAAAAACCATTTATGTTAATACACCAGAAGGCTTGGTCGATCTGTATCTTAATAACACCCAGGCTTTTCAAAAAAACTAAGCGCTAATTGACGATGTCTCTCCCAATCCTTTAAATAGCCCCGTACTTTTTGAGCCTGAAGGGGTATTTAACCCTAAACACTACTCAATATGTCTCCCTTTCAATTCAAACAGTTTACCATACATCAGGACCGATGTGCCATGAAGGTGGGTACTGACGGGGTATTGCTAGGGGCCTGGGCAGGAATTACCCATAATCCCCAGACTATTTTAGATATTGGCACTGGTACCGGACTGATCGCCCTGCAACTCGCGCAACGATCTTCGGCACATACCGTGGATGCTGTAGAGTTCGAAGACAGCGCTTATGAACAATGTGTCGAGAATTTTGAAGCATCACCCTGGGCAGATCGTTTGTTCTGCTACCATGCTTCTTTTCAAATTTTTGCTGAAGAAATGGAGGAACAATATGATCTTATTGTATCCAATCCGCCTTATTTTAATACCAAAGCAGCCAGTGGTGATCCCGCCAGAGACCTTGCAAGACAGCATCATATGCTTCCATTTACCGATCTATTACAGGGCGCGGCACACTTGTTAAGTCCAGAAGGACAATTCGCTACAATCATTCCCACCGAGGCAGAAGCTGCATTTACAAACATCGCACAAAACCTCGGCTTATATGCACAGGCTATTACAAAGGTTAGAGGCACCCCTACAGCGCCAGTGAAAAGAAGTTTGTTACAACTAGCTTCTAGCCCGATAACCCCCATCATCAATGAGTTGGTGTTAGAAGAGGAACGCCATGTGTATACAGCAGCGTATCGGACCCTAACCCAAGACTTCTATTTAAAAATGTAACAATACGCCCTGCTTGTGTTACGTTTCGTTAGTACCTTTGCGCTACTTTAAAAGCTATGAAATGTGTATATACTTTTTTCAGCCTATCTCGCAAAGATGATTGTTACAAGTGTGTACGAGTTACTGAAAGTACTTGATTTATTCATTTTCAGTAAAATATAAAATTTTGAACCTATGAAACCTGATCTTTTCGAAGCACCTGATTATTACAATATTGACGATCTTTTAACCGAAGAGCACCTTTTGGTAAGGGATGCTGCACGACAATGGGTTAAAAGAGATGTTTCTCCCATTATTGAGGAACATGCTCAAAATGCTACTTTTCCGAAACCGATTATTCAAGGTTTGGCCGAGATTGGGGCTTTTGGTCCGTACATTCCGGAAACCTACGGCGGTGCAGGGCTTGACCAAATTAGCTACGGACTTATTATGCAGGAGATCGAACGTGGCGATAGCGGGGTGCGTTCTACGGCTTCTGTACAGTCTTCTTTGGTGATGTACCCAATTTTCACCTATGGAACTGAAGCACAGCGTCAAAAATACTTACCCAAACTAGCCACTGGGGAATGGATGGGTTGTTTCGGGTTAACGGAACCCAACCATGGCTCTAATCCAGGAGGCATGGAAACCAAGTACAAAGATGCCGGTGATCACTATGTGCTTAACGGCGCCAAACTATGGATTTCTAATGCCCCTTTTGCGGACCTAGCAGTAGTATGGGCTAAGAATGAAGAAGGACGCATTCATGGATTAATCGTGGAACGGGGTATGGAAGGTTTTTCAACACCGGAAACCCATAACAAATGGTCGCTACGGGCTTCGGCAACTGGAGAATTGATTTTTGACAATGTTAAAGTCCCTAAAGAAAACTTATTGCCCAATAAATCTGGATTGGGTGCTCCTCTTGGCTGCCTCGATTCTGCCAGATATGGTATTGCCTGGGGCGCTATAGGTGCTGCTATGGATTGCTATGACACCGCTTTGCGCTACGCCAAAGAGCGAGAGCAGTTTGGCAAACCTATTGCTGCCTTCCAATTGCAACAGAAGAAATTGGCCGAAATGATCACCGAAATCACTAAGGCACAACTATTGGCGTTGCGATTGGGACAACTTAAAAATGAAGGTAAAGCTACCACGGCACAAATCTCTATGGCTAAGCGCAATAATGTGGATATGGCCCTAACCATTGCCCGTGAGGCGCGACAGGTTTTAGGGGGAATGGGCATTACTGGAGATTACAGTATTATGCGGCATATGATGAATCTAGAAAGTGTGGTCACCTACGAGGGCACGCACGACATCCATTTGCTCATTACAGGATCGGATATTACCGGTCACCATGCCTTTAAGTAATATCGTAAGGCGCCTTTAGCGGAACATCCACGCTAAAAAAAAGTACGCTCTAAGGGTTACCGTACTTTTTCTACTGTTATGCGAACCGATTTGCTGATAGGGGTTCTGCTCTGTTCTGCAAAAGCATCGATAGGAATAAGCATATTGGTCTCTGGAAAATAAGCAGCAGCATTGCCCTGAGGTATGGGATACGGTAGGGCCAGAAACTGTTCAGCCCTGCGCGCTACCCCATCATAATGACTTACCAGATCCACAACAGCCTTGGGTTGTAGTTGCCGGCTTTCCATATCTTCTTTGTTAAGCAATACCACGCGCCTTTCGTTATAAATACCACGATAGCGATCGTGTAGGCCGTAAATAGTAGTATTAAACTGATCGTGTGCCCTAATCGTCATCAACAACAACTCATTAGGTTGTAGCTTAAGCGGCGTTAGCTTGTTGATCGTTAATTGCGCACGACCTTTTGGCAACTGCGAAAAATCAAGTTCCCGTACATTATTGGGCAAATAATAGCCAAACCCCTTAGAGCGCTGTGCGGTACGGTCAAAGCCTTTAATGGTTTTATCGATCAAACTACGGATATGTTCGTAGTCGTAGGCTAAGCGTTTCCATGGCATGGCATGCTGCCCTTTAAAATAAGTATGGGCTAGCATCCCAATGATTTCTGGCTCACTTTTAAGGTGTTCGGAAGCTGGTTGCAATAATCCCTTGCTCTGCCGCACTTTACCCGTACTACTCTCCATAGTAAGATATTGCTGCTGACCTTGTTTGATGTCCTTTTCAGAACGACCATAAGTGGGTAATAGCAGTGCTGTTTTCCCCGTAATTAGATGACTACGGTTTAGTTTAGTACTAATCTGTACGGTAAGGCCACAGTTTTGAAGTGCCTTGGCTGTATACGCCGTATCGGAAGCCGCCATAGCAAAGTTTCCCCCCAAGGCTATAAAAACCTTGGCTTTTTGCTCGTGCATTGCCTTTATAGCCCCCACTGTGTCGTAGCCGGCAGTCTCTGGGGGCTTAAACCCCAGTTGTGCTTCGATTTGTTGGTTAAGGGTTTCACTAACATTATGGGTGATACCCACACTGCGATCGCCCTGTACATTGCTATGCCCACGCACAGGGCAAGTACCAGCAAAGGGTTTACCCAGTGCTCCTTTTAAAAGCAAAATGTTTACGAACTCTTTGATGGTTGCTACCGCATTTTGATGCTGGGTGAGACCCATAGCCCAACAAATAATAATCTTGTCATTGCGGGCTAAAAGATCAACCACCTCGGTTATTTTTTCTAAGGAAAGGCCCGTCTGGTTTAAAAGCGTAGGTGTGTCATAAGTATCTAAAGCTTTTAAAAAAGCATCGTAGCCATGTACATATTGATGGATAAACGCATGATCGAATACGTTTCCTTGGGTCGCCTCAAGGTGGGTCAGTTTTTTAAGCAATAGCTTGGCCAAGGCCAGATCGGTATTGATCTTTATGGGTAAATGGATATCGGCGATGGCCGTTCCCCCACTGAGTAAAGCCTTTAGTTTTTGAGGGTTTTTGAATTGGACCAGCCCTGTTTCTGCAAGGGGGTTAATACTAACAACCTTACCCCCATTCTTTTTACATTGCTCCAAGGCCGAAAGCATTCGCGGATGGTTGGTCCCTGGATTTTGCCCGACCACTAATACCACCTCAGCACTATGCAGGTCGTCAATCGTTACTGATCCTTTGCCAATTCCAAGGGTTTCAGAAAGGGCTACTCCTGAGGATTCATGACACATATTGGAGCAGTCTGGCATATTGTTAGTACCTATAGCCCTGGCAAACATACCGTAAAGAAAAGCGGCCTCGTTGCTAGAACGCCCAGAAGTATAAAAGATGGCCTCGTCGGGATGATTGAGCTGTTGTAGGTGCTCGGCAATTCGGGCATAAGCGGCCTCCCAGGAAATAGGTCGATAGTGGTATTCTCCCGGGTGTAGTATCATAGGCTCAGTAAGGCGGCCAAAGGCGTTGAGTTGGTAATCGCTCAACTGTGAAAGTGCTTCTACGGAATATTCCTTAAAAAAATCAGCCCCTATCGTTTTACGCGTTGCTTCATCTGCCAAAGCTTTCGCACCGTTCTCACAATACTCCCCTAGTACAGAGGGATCTTTGGGCACCGGCCATGCACAACTCGGACAACGAAATCCATCTTCTTGATTCATGTGCAAAAGTGCTTTCATAGCATGAGCAATCCCCATTTCCTTAACACTATGCCCTAGAGCAGCCTTTACTCCCAAAAGTCCTGCAGCAGTTTCCATGGGCTCGCGATGTTCTAATCCGGTAAAGGTGAGGTCTCCGGTTAACGAAATATGGCGTGTAAAGGCTGGGCTTTTGGACATGGCTTTACTTTAAACCTAAATTATGCATTAGAGGAGCGTAATGAAGGTTATAATTATGATTATGTGGGTAAGATACAACCTTGAAGGCCTTTTCGCCTAATGTGAGGCTTTCCAAGAGGCGGAATGTCGCCTCAGATTCCCCGCTTTCATATCTGCATATCGGGGATCGGGAATATAATCTTGTTTTAACATTTTAATCACCTCGATGCTTAAAAAACCGAACTCTTCCACCACCTTACCATAAAAACGATAAATGCCCCTACCATGAAATTTATAAACTGCCGCTACTGGGGGGAACAATACGGTATCAAAGACAGCACCATGTTGATCGATAAGGGTAGCGAAATGCATGCGTTTACCCTTATGGGTCTTCGTATTTTTTACAGTAACGAGATAACCATAAATATCAATTTTTCGGTTGAGATAGCGTTTCAAGTCTCGTTGGCCACGCTCGTTCTTAGGGGGTTCGGCCAATAGCTCAAAGGGGCTGCAAAGAGGGAAGCCTAGCAACTCCCACTGTTCAAAGGCGATCTCTGGGGCAGTCGCTTTTAGTTTTGGTATTTTGAATTTGGAATGGCGTGGTGGAAACAGTTTGGGATGTGCTACCCGTGGAGTTCTCCCCAACATAAGATGTGCTTTCCACAGTAGTTCGTGTTTATTGGCTCTGGTAAACCGAAAGGCATCAATACGAATTAAAATACTTACCTGCTCTAAACTAATCGATAGGCGATCTAAAAAGTCTTCAAGACTCTTAAAAGTGCCTCCAGCATCACGCTCTTTTACAATGCGCATCATCACACGTTCCTCTAAGTCGCGCAGATACATTAGGCCCAAGTATACCCGTTTCCCGTAAATAACATTGGCCACCGCACTTTTATTGATACAAGGAGGGCATACCACACCTCCCAGCATACGCAGTTCGTGCACATAGAACTCAGGCCTGTAAAATCCACCTCCATTATTGAGTACCGCCACCAGATATTCCAAAGGAAAATAGGCTCTTAAAAAAAGGCTTTGGTAGCTTTCTACAGCGTAAGAAGCGGAATGCCCTTTGGCAAAAGCGTATCCCGCAAAGCTGGCCACTTGATGCCAAATTTCATGTATAAGCTGATCGCTATAGCCTTTTTGCACACAGTTATCTTTAAACTTTTGCTTTACCTTTTCAAATTCTGCCCTTGACCGGAATTTTCCACTCATCCCGCGACGTAACACATCGGCTTCCCCAAGGTCTAAGCCTGCAAAATAGTGAGCTACCTTAATCACATCTTCTTGGTATACCATTACCCCATAAGTTTCTGGCATAATGTCTAAC
>JBCDGY010000175.1:0-6948 GCA_039414375.1 Bacteroidota bacterium
GAAAGATATCAGAAGTAGCAACGCAAAATATGCGCTTATCAATAAAATGATCTGTAATGCCGACATTGCTTTGTATTTATCGCAAAATACAAAATCCGATTTCAGTGGATAATTGTATTTTTAAGCTTCATTAGCGCTATGGATTTTTCCTCAAAACTTTTAGAAGATGCGGTGTATGAAATGTCGCAACTACCCGGAATAGGTAAACGCACTGCGTTACGCTTGGTGCTCCACTTACTGCAACAGCCAGAGCAACGTACCCAGCAATTAACCAAAGCACTCTCTAAGCTCCGGGAGAAGGTGGTTTTTTGCCAAAATTGTTTCAATATTTCCGACGATATCCTTTGTAGAATTTGTGCCAATCCAAAAAGAGACCATAGTTTAATCTGTGTTGTTGAAGATATTAGAGATGTTATGGCAATAGAGAACACCGCACAATATCAAGGCATATACCATGTATTAGGGGGTAAGATCTCTCCAATGGAAGGGGTAGGGCCAAACGATCTAAATATTGCACCCTTGGTAAGCAAAGTGCGGGCTGGAAAGGTTAAAGAGTTAATTTTTGCCTTAAGTTCTACCATGGAAGGCGATACTACTAACTTTTATATCTACAAACAACTAGAAGGGGTGGCGGTAACTACATCAACTATTGCTAGAGGTATCGCAGTAGGGGATGAGCTGGAATATGCCGATGAAGTTACTCTTGGTAAAAGTATTTTAAATAGGGTTCCTTTCGAGCGTTCCATCAAGGCAACCTAACATTTTCCTTCAACGAGAAGCATCCCTTATTCAGTAGAGGTTTGTTATTTTTGCAAGAAAAAGAAGCCCTTGTTCTGGGCCCATAGTATATGTCAAAATTTGAACTGAAATTACCGCAAATGGGGGAAAGTGTAGCTGAGGCTACACTAACAGCATGGTTAAAGGATGTTGGAGATACCATAGCGTTGGACGAACCCATATTTGAGATTGCCACAGACAAGGTAGACTCAGAGGTGCCTAGTGAAGTGGAGGGTACTTTGATTGAAAAGCATTTTGAAGTAGACGATGTCATTCAAGTAGGTGCCGTGGTAGCAGTTATTGAGACAGAAGGTGAGGACGAACAACAAGAAGCACTTCCTACAGCAGAAGTAGTCGAAGCGATAGCTACAGCCCCACCTGCTGAAACCCCTGAAGTAGCCCTGGAACAAGAAATGGAGGCCATAAAGGCCCAAGTAACTCCGATGGCTATAGAAACAGGGGAGTCCACTAGGTTCTATTCTCCTTTAGTGCGCAATATCGCCAAGGAAGAAGGAGTGTCCACAGCGGAATTGGAGGGCATTACGGGTACTGGTAAAGAAGGGCGCGTTACCAAAAACGACATACTCTCTTTTTTAGAGCATCGGGGAACCAATGGGGAGTCTAAACCCACCCCTGTGGCTAAAGTAGACACCGCATTACCGATACCTGCTGATCCACCTAAGGTCGTACTACCTAAACCAGTGGCCAAAAATGGAGAGATGATGCAAGTGACAGCTGGAGACGAACGTATTCCACTTACACGGATGGGTAAGTTGATCGCCCAGCATATGGTAGAGAGCGTTTCCACTTCGGCCCATGTACAAAGCTTTATAGAAGTAGATGTAACCAATGTGGTACAATGGCGAAATAAGGTAAAAGAAAACTTCCAGAAGCGGGAAGGGGAAAAGCTCACTTTCACCCCAATTTTTATGGAAGCGGTGGCTATGGCCTTAAAAAAGTTTCCTTTGGTTAACATAGCTTTGGATGGTGATCATATCATCAAGAAAAAAAATATCAATCTGGGAATGGCTACAGCACTACCAGATGGAAACTTAATTGTTCCTGTTATTAAAAATGCAGACCAGTTGAACCTAGTGGGAATGGCTAAAACGGTCAATGACTTAGCTGGTCGAGCAAGAAACAATGCTTTACGACCAGATGAAGTTAAAGATGGTACTTATACCGTCACCAATGTAGGGTCTTTTGGAAGTGTCTTCGGTACGCCGATAATCAATCAGCCTCAGGTCGGTATTTTGGCCCTGGGAGCTATTCGCAAGATGCCTGCGGTAATTGAAACACCCGAGGGGGACTTTATTGGTATCCGCCAAAAGATGTTCTTATCACACAGTTATGACCACCGTGTGGTTAACGGCGCTCTAGGAGGCATGTTCATAAAAGCGGTAGCCGATTATTTGGAAAGCTGGGATAGTAATCGAGACATATAACTGAGAAATCGAAAGCATTTTGAATTCGTTTGCCTTTACGAGATATTGCCTCAAAACCAATGCTTTCCGGCTGGTTTGGTTGCTCTTTGTCAATGGGCTATGGCCAGTCTTGGTTTGTACTGCTCAAGTACAGGACTTTTCTGAATACGAGAAAAAAATATTTGCCGTTGGAGGAAACACATTGCCTTACAGATTACTGCTTCCAAAAGACTTTAATCCTCAAAAGGCCTACCCCTTAGTAGTGTTTTTACATGGATCTGGAGAACGTGGCAATGATAACGAAAAGCAGTTGACCCACGGGGCAGCATTGTTCCTTCAAGATAGCGTGCGCACCAAGTATCCGGCGATTGTGGTATTTCCACAATGTGCAGAAAATAGCTCATGGGCCAGAATTGATACGCAAGTTCAAGGCCCCTTGGAACGCAGAATGTTCACTTTTTACCCCAAAGCTTCCCCTACTTTAGATATGCGGCTGTTAGAAGGGCTTATTGCTCAATTACAAAAGGATTATAACATCCGTAAAAAACAACGTTATGTTGGCGGACTTTCTATGGGGGGCATGGGTACTTTTGAACTGGTCAACAGAAATCCAAGCGTTTTTTCTGCCGCCTTTCCTATTTGTGGAGGTGCCCATCCAAAAATAGCGAGGCGATTACAAAAAACTGATTGGTGGGTTTTTCATGGAGGTGCTGATGTGGTAGTACCGCCTAAATACTCGACGAACATGGTTGAAGCCTTACAAAATAAAGGTGCTAAGGTGCGTTATGCACTATATCCAGCAGTAGGACATAATAGTTGGGATCGCGCTTTTAAAGAACCCGACCTTCTACCTTGGCTATTTTCTAAATCACGATTTCGATGACAACACTTCAGTTAACCAAACCTATCTGCTTTTTTGATTTAGAAACTACGGGAACAAACGTGGCCAAAGATCGTATTGTGGAAATATCAATTTTAAAAGTTTTTCCCAATGGTAATAAAGAAAGCAAAACCTGGTTGGTTAATCCAGAAATGGATATCCCAGAGGAAGTAGTAGCTGTTCATGGTATTTCTAATGCTAAGGTGGCGAATGAACCCACCTTTAAAGCGCTATCCAAGGACATCTATAATATGATTAAAGACAGTGACCTAGCCGGTTTCAATTCTGATCGTTTTGATATCCCCCTTTTAGCGGAGGAAATGCTAAGAGCGGCTGTTGATTTTGATATGAAGCATATGGTTTCTGTAGATGTACAAACCATTTTCCACAAAATGGAAAAGCGGACCTTGGGAGCAGCATATCAGTTTTATTGTAACAAGGAACTTACCGATGCGCACAGTGCAGCGGCGGACACCATGGCTACTTATGAAGTTTTGTTAGCACAATTGGAGCGTTACCCTGAACTCGAGAACAACGTAAAAAAATTGTCCGCCTTTACTACCCGAAAGCAATCTTTGGACTTTGCTGGATTTATTGCTAAGAATAAAGCAGGAGAGGCGATTTTTACTTTTGGCAAGCATAAGAATAGAAAGGTTGACGAGGTACTTGAAAAGGAACCGGGATATTTTGGTTGGATTATGAATGCAGATTTTCCGCTTTATACCAAAAAAGTACTAACACAGCTTAAATTGAGTAAACTCAATACCAAATTGCTATAAGTCATGAAGCTAATTTGTATTGGTCGAAATTACGTGGATCATATTAAGGAGTTGGGTAACCAACGCCCTAAAGAACCTGTAGTATTTATAAAGCCTGATTCCGCCATTTTGCCCAAAGAACAGGACTTTTATATCCCCGAATTTTCAGATAATGTACATTACGAGGTAGAAGTAATTGTAAAGATCAATAAGGTAGGTAAACATATTGATAAACGATTTGCGCCAACGTACTATGAAGAAATCAGTGTGGGTGTCGATTTTACAGCTAGAGATCTTCAAAGTCAATTAAAAGAAAAGGGCCTACCCTGGGAAAAAGCTAAGGGATTTGATGGATCTGCTATCATCGGTAAGTGGATTTCAAAAGAAAGGTGCGAAAATTTGGACAATCTCAACTTTTCGCTATTAAAAAATGGGAAAATCGTACAAAAAGGGGATACTGCTTTGATGTTGTGGAAGATAGATGAGTTGATTGCCCATGTATCCACTTACTTTACACTTAAAAAAGGAGATATTTTGTTTACAGGAACACCGGCTGGTGTTGACAAAGTTGAACGAAATGATTATTTTGAAGGTTATATAGGCGAAGAATCCCTGTTTACTGTGAATATTAAGTAATGATGTACGACTTGTCAAAGATCAATGAGATGGCCGAAGGAGACGATGATTTCATCGTATCCGTAATCGCTGTGTTTTTGGAAGAGGTGCCCAATGATCTCAATGCACTTGAGGATGCCATTGCTGCTAAAGACTTTGAGCAAATCGGGAAACTGGCACACAAAATAAAGCCTAACGTAGATTTGCTGGGCATGGAACAAACCCGCCTAAATGCCTATGAGTTAGAACTTTTGGGAAAAAATGCAGGTAGCATTGCAGAAATTGAAACCAAGTTCCCACTATTAAAAAAAGACGTGGAGCAGGTAGTTGCCGAATTACACAAAGATTTCAAGTTGTAAAAATCCCCTCCGGTATTAATTTTCTAGTAATAATGTAGCGCACTCCCGCTGCACCAAGGATAACTATGCAAGCAGACATCATCACCATTGGCGATGAAATATTAATTGGACAGATTATAGACTCCAACTCAGCCTTTATTGCTAAAGAGCTCAATGGCATAGGAGTGTCAGTATATCAAATAACCTCTATACAAGACGATCGGCATCATATTCAACAAGCTTTGGCAGCCGCAAGTGCGCGTTCGCAAGTAGTCATAATTACCGGTGGCCTTGGCCCGACTAAAGATGATGTTACCAAAAGCGTGTTATGTGATTTTTTCGATGATGTCTTGATTCAAGATGTTACGGTGTTACAGCATATTGAAGCGCTTTTTGCCAAATACATCAGCACACCTATTTCAGACCTCAATCGGCAACAAGCCATGGTCCCTTCTAAGGCACAATTGCTGCACAACCAGTTTGGAACCGCTCCAGGTCTGTGGATGGAAAAGGAAAACACAGTATTCGTGGCCCTACCTGGTGTACCTTTTGAGATGATGGAATTACTGACAAAGGAAGTGCTTCCAAAGATTGTTACCACTTTTGAAAGGCCTCATATTGTGCATAGAACAATTATGACTTATGGTTGGGGCGAAAGCGCGATTGCCAATACGATTGCTGATTGGGAAAATGGTTTACCCGCCGATATCAAGTTGGCCTACTTGCCGAGTCTTGGTCGGGTGCGTTTGCGCTTAAGCGCCAAAGGGCCCAATCGTGTAGAACTAGAGGAAAGGGTAGCAGTTGAAATAAAGAAACTATACCCTTTAATTGGCGAAATTATCTATGGAGAAACTGATGATGCCCCCATTGAAGCTACAATTGGGCGACTACTCACCGAAAAGGGCATGACCTTAGCTACAGCAGAGAGTTTTACCGGGGGGAAGATTGCAGAACAGCTTACCGCTATACCAGGGGCTTCTAAATATTTTAAGGGCTCCATAGTAAGCTATGCTACAGCCACTAAAGTGCAATTGCTAGGCGTAGAACAGGCAGTAATTGATCGCGATTCCGTAGTTAGTGAAGCAGTCGCCAAAGCCATGGCTCAAAATGTAAAAGAGCTTATGAAAACAGATTTTGCGTTAGCAACAACCGGCAATGCGGGCCCCTCAAAAGGAGATTCGGAGGAAGCCGTAGGCACAGTTTTCCTTGGCGTGAGCACACCAACACATACTTTTGCTAAAAAATTCACTTTAGGAAAGCATAGAACGCGAATTGTGCAAAAGGGGGTTAACCGAGCATTTGAGTTATTATACAACGAGGTGATAAATTTTTAAATAAGGTTTTGTGGGTAACGCCTAAATTTTTAAATTTGCACGCTCAATAAAAATCAAGTAATCCTTAGGAGATGTCTAGAGTATGCGAAGTAACCGGGAAAAAAGTGATGTTTGGTAATAACGTCTCCTTTTCCATCAATAAGACCAAGCGTAGGTTTGATGTCAATATTTTCAAAAAGAAATTCTTTTTACCAGAAGAGAATCGTTGGGTAACGCTAAACGTTTCTAGTAAGGGTATCAAGATTATAAACAAAAAGGGCATTGCTGCGGTTTTGAAAGAATCAAAAGCCAAAGGATATATCAAATAAAAAATTGAGGAAATGGCGAAGAAGGGTAATCGAATACAAGTGATATTAGAGTGTACTGAACATAAAGCTTCTGGTAAGCCTGGTACTTCTCGCTATATTACTACCAAGAATAAAAAGAATACACCAGACAGGATAGAGATCAAGAAGTTTAATCCTATCCTTAAAAAAATGACCGTTCACAAAGAGATCAAATAATTAAAGACCATGGCAAAGAAAACGGTAGCAACATTACAGAGCAGCTCTAAACGACTCACTAAGGCCATTAAAATGGTCAAGTCTCCTAAATCAGGGGCCTATACTTTTGTAGAATCGGTAATGCCTCCAGAGGCAGTAAACGATTGGTTAAAAAAGAACTAAGCTTTTAAGCTTCCATAGAAGCCGTCTCGATACCAAACCGGGGCGGTTTTTTCATTTTAGGTGATATCGGTTTTTATAGTTGGTTTTAAATTTATGCAGAGAATTAATTTGGATTATTAGGCTGCTTTTTTTCTGATATTGTGTGCTAAAGCATGTA
>JBCDGY010000176.1:0-6947 GCA_039414375.1 Bacteroidota bacterium
AGTTGTTGCCAGGCAGCACGAGCATCTACTTTGTCCATTCCAGATTGTAGTTTATGCGTTTCTATAAATGCCTGTAATGCTTGGCCCAGGGTGCTATGTTCGTTCTGTCGTTTTGGCATTATGGAGTAATATTGATCGTTTGGTATTTCTTATAATGGTATACGATATTTGCTGCATTTTTCATTGCAAAAGCGTCTGGTGAAAGTTGGATTAAACGTTCCTCATGTGTATTGAGGCCATTCTTATAATGCAACCAACACTGTCCCTCTTTCCAATGCACCGTAAATACTTCCGCATCGTCCGAAGTACGAAAAGAACCATCAAGATTGGGTTGCACTTTTTTGCGATATCCTTGGTCTTCTTTTAAAGCAATGTAATCGATACTGGTATTAACGCTATACGCTTTGGAACTACCATCTGGAAATTCTACCAAAGTAATTTCCCAATAGCCATTGAGTTGCGGTAAATCTTCTTTGAGTATTGCCGTTTGGCAACCATAAAGGCAAATAAAAATCAATAGCCAAAGGAAACGATGCATATCACAAAGTAATTATTTTAGAGCTTTGATGCGCACTTTTCACAACTTTTTCAGTGCGCTGCGCATGGGTATCGCTAATAAAAAGTTGTCCAAAGTGTTCGTTTTTTACCAACCCTACAATATGGGCCACACGTTGCTCGTCTAATTTGTCAAAAATATCATCTAAGAGCAAAATAGGAGTAGTATTTGACGCTTCCTTGAGATAATGAAATTGGGCTAGCTTTAAAGCTATTAAAAAGGATTTCTGTTGTCCCTGACTTCCAAATTTTTTAATGGGATAGGAGGCGATTGTAAAGTCTAGATCATCTTTGTGAATACCGACACTAGTATATTGTAAAGCCCGGTCTTTGTCTAAGGACTCCTGTAAAAGAGTGTCTAAGGGAGTTTCACTTAGTTTGGAGTTGTACTGTAAGTCAATTTGCTCTTCTTGATCGGTAATGTAGGTATACTGCGTTTTAAAGGTGGGGATAAAGGTCTCTAAAAACGATTTTCGACGTTCGTGTACTAGGGAGCCGTGCTCATGCAGTTGCGCGTCATAAATGGATAACGTATCGGCATCAAAAGTGCGATTGAGGGCAAAATACTTTAGAAGGGCATTGCGTTGACTCAAGGTTTTGTTGTAGGCAATTAATGCATTCAAGTACGTTTTGTCTGATTGGGAAATAACGCTGTCAATGAATTTTCTACGGGTATCACTGCCCTCAACAATAAGATCACGATCGGTAGGGGAAATCATCACTAGGGGTAAAAAACCGATGTGTTCCGAGAACCGTTCATAGGCTTTGCCATTGCGTTTAATGACCTTTTTGGCTCCTTTTTTAAAGCTACAAACAATCTTCTCGTCACGACCTTCCTTTTCAAAGGTGCCATCCAACACAAAAAAGGGCGTACCGTGCTTAATATTTTGGGTGGCTACCGGGTTAAAATAACTCTTACCCACACAGAGATGGTAAATAGCGTCCAATACGTTGGTTTTACCAACACCATTGGCGCCTACTAAGCAATTAATGGTAGGGTCAAAGTCGAAGGTTTTGGACCCAAAGCTTTTATAATTGATTAAAGAAAGCTGGTTTAAATGCATTTGCTTGGGTTAGCGCAATTTGGAAGCGCCCTATCATTCTGCGGAGGGCAAAAATAACGATTAATTTACCGTTGGAGACTTTTGTAAAATTCAAAGTATGTGGAAATTTCGACGCTCGATAAAATTTTAACCTGTAGCAACGTCTTGGTTTTGAGGACTTAAAATTTTTGATAAGGAGGAAATTTCCCATAATTTGAAGCGCGTATCACTTTTTTATCTATTCTGCAAAAGTCTCCTTTTGTTTTTGGAGTAGAAGAATTACTTTTGCCCGACTAAAAAAAAACCATGGCCACTTACAAAAAGCGCGGATATAAGCCTAAGACTAAAGCGGAAGAAGCCAAAATAGATGTTGAGAACAGCACAACGGCTGAGGTATTTACCACTCTCGACGAAGGGGCCTCGCGAACAGAAGCTTGGGTTTCTAAAAACCAAAATTATATTTTGGGGGTGATTATAACGGTAGCCGTTGGGGTTTTGGGATTCTTAGCCTTTAACCAGTTTGTGGCTAAACCTAAAGAGGCAGACGCAGCCAATGAGTTTTCTTATCCCATGAAATATTTTAGTGAAGCGCTTACCAATGAGGCCCAACAAGACTCCCTTTTTTCTTTGGCTTTAAATGGTTCTGAAGGGAAGTTTGGGTTTTTAGATATTATGGAGGAATACAGTGGTACGCCTACTGCAAATTTGGCGAAGTATGCCACTGGGATGACCTATTTGAACTTACAGCAATACGACGAAGCCATAGCTTATTTAGAGGATTTTTCTTCAGATGATGAGGTTTATAAAGCCTTAGCACTTGGAGGTATAGGAGATGCTTTTTCTCAATTAGAACAGCCTCGAGATGCATTGGCTTATTATGAAAAAGCAGTTACTGCGGCAGGTGACAATGCTTTCTCTGCTCCTCGATTCCTATATAAAGCAGGCGTAGCTGCCATGGGTCTTAAAGACAATGCTAAAGCTCTAGGCTACTTTGAGCAAATAAAAGAAGACTTTCCTGACGCTACCGAGGCGGATAATATCGACGCGCTAATCGGTTACGCTCAATAATAATATGGCTACTGCGGGTAAAGATCTTTCCGCTTATGCCCAAGAAGCGGTGCCCAATGGGGCTAATTTGCGCATTGGTATAGTAGTCTCTGAATGGAATGCTGAAATAACCGAACCCCTCTTCGAAGGAGCGCGACAGGCCTTATACGACTGTGGTGTGCTAGAAGCACATTTATTGCGGTGGAATGTCCCTGGTAGTTTTGAACTTACTTTTGGGTGCAAGCGAATGATATCCACAGAACAAGTAGATGCTATCATTGCCATAGGTAGTGTAATCCGGGGAGAAACTAGTCATTTTGATTTTGTTTGTAGTGCTACCGCACAAGGTATTAAAGACTTAAATGTACTAACGGATGTCCCGGTAATCTTCTGTGTCCTTACCGACGATACACTGCAACAAGCCAAAGATAGAAGTGGGGGAAAACATGGTAATAAAGGTACTGAAGCGGCTATTGCTGCTTTAAAAATGGCGGTGCTAGGGAAGTAGTATCACCATCTTTCAAGGCAAGTATCTGAAAAACTCATTCTCATTTGGCGTACTATCTGACCAAAATACCTTTTTTGAAGCCCCTAAAGTTTTCAGGAATGAATAGTGCTGGCATCATTAACAATTTTTGTGAGCTGCTACTTAGGCCTTCCTTGGTTTTTAGTTAACTTTGAGATTACCATAAGTGTAACATATGCGTAATTTTTTAAAGCTTCGTGGACATCGCGATTTTGATTACCAACCGCGTTACTATAAAGGAGAAGGTAACCCTTACAAAATCGAGCATAGACTGGATAAGTACCGAACAACAATAAGCAATCAAAGGGGTTTTAAAAATAAGTTTTCTAATGCTTTTGACGATCTTAAAACTGCTGGGGACCGTCATATGAAGTCCCGTTTTTTGATAGCATTGGGTATTTTGGTATTGCTGTTTTTATATATCATAGATTTTGATCTGTCCATCTTTTTGGCTTCCTAATGGCAGATATCATTCGATTATTGCCCGATCATGTGGCAAATCAAATTGCAGCTGGGGAAGTAGTACAGCGCCCAGCTTCAGTAGTTAAAGAACTGCTGGAGAATGCCATTGATGCTAGGGCTACAAGCGTAAAGCTTATTGTTAAAGATGGTGGTAAAACCTTAATTCAAGTCGTAGATGATGGTATTGGGATGAGTACCACCGATGCACGTATGTCTTTTGAAAGACACGCTACCTCTAAAATAGCTGCGGCGGCCGATCTTTTTAGTCTGCATACAAAAGGTTTTAGGGGAGAGGCTTTGGCTTCTATTGCTGCGATTGCACATGTAGACCTGCACTCTAAAATGGCATCAGAGGATGTGGGTACTCATTTGAAAATAGAGGGTAGTAAAGTGGTGGCACAAGAGGTTGCCGCTGTTGCCAAAGGTACGTCTGTTGCCGTTAAAAATCTTTTTTTTAATATTCCGGCGAGGCGTAATTTTTTGAAATCTGATCCCGTTGAGCTCAGGCATATTATTGATGAATTTCAAAGGGTGGCCTTGATACATCCAGAGGTAGGATTTCAGTTTTATAACAATGGAGCTGAAATGTTCAACCTGCCTATTGGTAATTTTAAGCAACGTATTGTCCACATTTTTGGAAGTAAAACCCAAGAGCGTTTGGTACCCGTTGAAGAAGAAACCGATCTGGTACACATTACTGGTTTTATCTGCAAGCCAGAATTTGCGAGAAAGAGTAGGGGAGAGCAATTTTTCTTTGCCAATGATCGCTTTATCAAGAGTGCTTATTTACATCATGCAGTGGTCTCTGCCTTTGAAGGTTTACTAAAGGAGGATACCCACCCCGGGTACTTTCTGCAGCTTCAAGTAGATCCTAAATCCATTGACGTTAATATACATCCTACCAAAACTGAGGTTAAGTTCCACGACGAGCGTTCTTTATACGCCCTCTTGCGGTCGGCAATTAAACATAGTTTGGGACAGTTTCACGTAGCTCCCGTTCTCGATTTTGAACGCGATGGTGCGCTGGACACCCCCTATGCTTTTAAGGATCAACCTGTAAAGCAGCCCATGGTTGCGGTAGATGCTGATTTCAATCCGTTTAAAGAGATAACGACAGGCCCAAGCGCTCCTAAATTTAGGGACAAGAAGGGTACGCAGCATTGGGAAGCGCTCTTTGAAGATACTCCAGAAACTAAAGCTTTAATAGCCTCGTTGGAAGTGGAATCTGAGGCAGTGAATACCGATTTGTTCGATGAACAAGAAGAAGAAATCGGCAGCCAACAATCAAGCTTTCAGTTACATCGGAAATATATTGTGACTACCGTAAAATCCGGATTACTGGTAATTAATCAAAATAGAGCCCATCAACGTATTTTGTACGAAAGGTTTTTAAAAGAAATTACGGTGAGCAAGGGCACGACGCAGCAATTGCTCTTTCCCCTAGAATTGCAATTTGGGCAAAAGGAAATTGCAGCATTGGAACGCTTGGCTCCTGATCTAAGTGATACCGGTTTTGATATTGTTATCACATCGCAAACAGGAGTGGTAGTTAATGGTGTTCCGCCTCATGTTGCCGAAACTTCGGTAATGGAAGTACTCGATACCATTCTTGCTTCCTATGTATCCAATACCCCAGAAACGCAAAAAGGACTTTCCAGATCGGAATGGCTGGCAAGGACTTTGAGCGAAACCCTCGCTCTTAAAAACGGGCAGCTTTTACCCATAGATGGGCAAACAGCTTTAGTAAATGACCTTTTTGCTTGTAAAGAACCCAAATTGAGTCCTTCTCAAAAGATAATTTATGTTATTATTGGGGCGAACGAAATAGAACATAAGTTTTAGATTATGGGAGGATTGTCAGGGGCTATCAAGCATTTAATCATTATCAATGTAATCATCTTTATCGCAGGGATTACAGGTCTTGGGGAGATGCTTTACGATTATTTGGCTTTGTGGTTTCCTAAAAACCCCAAATTCCAATACTGGCAGTTGTTTACCCATATGTTTCTGCATGACTTTAGTGGATTTATGCATATTCTTTTTAATATGTATGCGTTGTGGGCCTTTGGTACACCTTTAGAGCGCATGTGGGGGCGTAATAAGTTTTTGTTCTTTTATTTTTCTGCTGGTCTTGGGGCAGCACTGCTGCACCTCGGATTTAATTATTATCTCTTCAATAGTGGTTTAGAGGCTTTGGTTAACACGGGTATTCCTAAGGCAGAATTAATGGAGGCGTTGAGCTCGGGAAGAATTAATATGGAATTAGTGCAAAGTATCTTAGGATCTGATGCTTCCAACTTTGGCTCGGCTTATTATGGTAGTGTGGTGGGGGCTTCAGGTGCAGTATATGGGGTATTGGTCGCCTTTGCTTTTTCGTACCCCAATGCAGAACTTATGTTGATATTTTTACCGGTTCCTATTAAGGCCAAGTATTTTGTACCCGTACTAATCGCAATAGACATCTTTTTTGGTTTTAGTTCTTTCAATACAGGCATTGCACATTTTGCTCATGTCGGAGGAGCGCTTATTGGATTTCTGATGATGTGGTACTGGAAGAGGAATCAGTTCAATCAAAACCGTTGGGATTAAAATGGATAACAAAGGACTTCAATACTTTTTTGCCCGATTAAATATTGCGGAAAAACTGATTGCCGTCAACGTTGCTGTATTTATTGCAGCAGGTCTTGCTAGTGCACTGATGGGTGTTTCTCCAAATAGTGTGCTTTATTGGTTTGAACTACCGCAAGACCTAGGAAGCTTTTTTTCTAAGCCATGGTCTATTGTAACCTATTCGTTTTTTCATGCGGATATCGGACATATTTTTTGGAATATGATCATGCTTTATTTTACGGGGCGCATCTTTTTGAATCTTTTCGATAATCAGCGTTTTATCAATGTTTATTTCTTAGGAGTGCTCCTAGGAGGTACCATCTTTTTGTTGAGCTATAATATATTTCCCACTTTAATAGTACGTGATGCAGCCCTTATTGGGGCCTCCGCCGGAGTAACCGCTGTACTCATTTTTATTTGTGCTTATATACCCAATCAGGAAGTACGCTTGATCTTCTTTAATATTAAGCTGTGGTACTTGGGCGCCTTTTTTGTTTTGGTCGACTTAATTCAGATTGCCTATGGCGGTAATATAGGAGGGAGACTTGCCCATTTGGGAGGTGCTATCCTGGGTTATCTCTATGCGCGTCAGCTGCTTAATGGTAAAGACATCGGTGCTGGTTTTTCTAATCTGCGACACAGTCTAGGGGCTATGTTTACAGGAAAGAAAAAGGATACCCCTTTAAAAACCGTTTATCGGAAAA
>JBCDGY010000177.1:0-6932 GCA_039414375.1 Bacteroidota bacterium
CAAGCCTAAATACTTCTCTGGCTATATTTAAAAACCTATAATGAAAACCGATATCACCTAAAATGAAAAAACCGCCCCGATCTGGTATCGAGACGGCTTCTTCTGAGTAGTTTAAAACCTTAAAGTAGTGACCTGACTGGGGCTCGAACTTAAGTCCCAATTATTTGATATTCAAAAAGTTAAAATTCAATATTTAAACATGTGCACCGAATTGCGCACCTATTTAAAATGATTAATCAAATGAACTTATTTGCTTGTATCTGTTGTCAAATACAATGAATGACGCAAATATATGTTTTACTTACCTACTTTTCCAATATTTCTATCAATTGAAAATTGAGGGATAATCGCTTCTTCCTAAACTGTAGTGAATAGAACCCGTGTAAATATTTCGAAAAACTGTCTTTGTTCTGTTTTCCAATGTGAAAGTTACTCTTATTGGTATTTGTGCTTTATGGAAGTATCGTATAAGTGTCAATTAAAGATACTATTGGTAAAGACTAGAAAGGGCACTAAGTTAAAAATCGGAATTAATTCTAGTGTTGATTTCAACAAAAGGGCTGTTTTATAAAATTTAAATACAGCATACTAACCCATAAATCCTTCAGGAAGCTTCTCTTTATATTGGGTGGTTTTATATTTTCTGCCGTACCAAAGTAGTGTGCCGGTTACGGGTAAACTTGCAATTATTAAACTAGAAAGAAAAGCTATGATTTTTCCTGTAATACCACCTATGGAGCCAATATGAATATCATAATTCATCCGAATTACTTTATCTGCGAACGTAGCATCACTGTACTTGCCATAAATACTGGGGGTCTCAATCTCTTCTAAAGTATTGGCATCAAAAAAGCGATAGTCTGAGTTGTAATATACACCATCCATTCTACTAACTTCAACATAGATACTGGTGGAGTCAGAATACGGATAATGTAGCTCAAAACTATCTGCCTCAGGAACCTCTTCTTGAAGCATAGGTATCAATTTATCCAATGGCATTGTTTTCTCATCCTTCATGGCCAAACCACTCTTATTATTGGGTATAATAAACTGCGGTGCCTTGGTTCCTCCAGCAGACTTATAAACCACGTAATAAAACCAGTTAAATGCCATAACAGAACCAGTAAAGGCTAGGACAAACGCTAGTGAATAGACATAAAAACCAACTATGGCATGTAAATCATAGTTTTTTCGCTTCCATTTAGTTGTTGGCTTCCATTTAAAGGTTGCTCGCTTCTTTAAATACTTTAACTTTTTTGGCCACCAAAGAACCAGACCGGATACTAGAATAAATAGGAAAAGGAATATCGATATGGAAACAACCTGCTCCCCTATACTATTAGGAAGCCATAAATACATATGTCCTCTTAAAACGAAAGCAAAGAAACCACTAAAATGATCTTTTATATGCAGCACTTCACCAGAATAGGGGTTTAAAAAAACACTCTGGTAAAATTCCGGTTCTGCCTCATAAAAGATGACTTCTACCGCATCGTCGGCTTTTTTAAAAAGGGTACCATGGATATGTTTTGTTGGGAATACTTGAAGGGCTATTTCCTTCGCCTCACTTGCTGTTATTATTTCGTTTTCCTGAGGGACAACTTTTTTATAATCCGAATAAAGTGCTTCTATTTCTTCTTTAAACACCCAACAACTACCTGTGATTGCAACAAAAAAAACCACAATTCCCGTAACTAGGCCCAGGACTTTATGAAGCCAAAGAATCCGTTTTTTAAGTGTGGTTTTCATTATTATTGGAAAAAGGGTGGCCCAAAGGGGGCCACCCGTAAATTTACGCTTAAACTAGCGTTTTACAATCGAAAAAATCCTTTGATGGTCTTACCATCAATCGTTGCACCTTTTGTTGCAGTACCAGTTGCAACATCGAGGATATAAACCGCTGCTTCGTCTGCAGTTTCGATGCTTAAATAGGCTAATCCGTCTTCGATTAATATTGGTGAGGAGTATCGCTTTGCATGCAGAGGAACCCCAGCTACAGGAGTAATCGTTTGTGCTTCTAAATCAATAATGACCAATTCTTGATTAAAGAAATCCCGGGTAAAGGCTCCAAACCAAAATCCATCATCGTCAGTTAAAATACGGGCAATCGCTCTATTATTGCCTATATAATCAAACCAGAAGATATTACCTCCAGTTTCTTCTTGAATATTCAAAAAGTAATTAGGGTCAAAATCCTCCTCACCGGCATTTATTTTAAGTATTCCGGAAGGTTTTGTTGATTTTGGTTCAAAGCCGGCCATTGTAGACCCACTTGAGAACGAATACATATCGCCAGATTCAGTTTGTATCAGACCTGTGGTAGCACCATTTACCCCAATATTACTGGTTCTTCCATCGCTAATTATATTGATTGGGTCGGTACCGACATCAGGATAGTCGTAAATAGCTACAAATGCACTATCTGCGGCTACAGTTTCGAATGATCCGGAAGCGTGTAATTTATGGAATGGAACAAAAAGTTTGTCTCCTCGCACAGTTAGTGCCGTTGGCCAAGCAACAATGGAATCATTGGTATCCTCGAAGATTCGCGTTCCAACAATTTTTGAAACTTGAATGGTTTCGTTATCTACAAAATGTAGTCTTCTATTGGCGAAACCGGCTCTTGGAATTTCCATGGCTAGGAGTGTACCGGTGTCCTCATCGGCACCAAACATTTCCAATGCGTTTTCAAAAATAAATTCACCAACAAGTTCGATTTCGCCGGCGTCATTTGCTTTATAACCAGCACATTGGTTGTCAACACTAAACCCGGAAGCAAAAAGTGTTTGCCCAACGGGGTAATAGAATCTCCATCCTAGTTGTTCAATACCTGTTCCTTGCGCTGAGAGCGTTCCGGTCTCAAGGGAAGGTTCGTTGATTACAAAATCAGTCTCTTCGGCTCCCGCAGTTCTTAAAGCAAAAGTAAATCCTGAGCTCACCGGATCGGGGTCTGGATCTGGATCTGGGTCTGGGTCAGGATCGGGATCTGGTTGTGAAATAGGATCTGGATCGCCATTATCATCACTAGAACATGATGTAAGGCTAAATCCAATCAAAAGCATGCTTAGAAAAACAACTTTTGATAAACTAAATGAAAAACTTCTTTTCATAACGTGTTATTTGAAGGTTAAAAATTAATTAATAAAATATCTGAGTTTAAAGTTGATCGCCCTTCCAGGGCGTTGAATATTGAAATTGTCAAATGCGAGTTTGTCAAATATGTTGCTGACTGCAATTGATATGTTGTACCTGCCATTATAAATGGAATATTCGGCTTGAAAATCCTGTAAAAACTGACTGGGAATGATGTTCTTCTCATCAGGATCACCTAAATCTTCAAAAAACAGAAAGAATTCTTCCACAAAACGCACATTCCAAAAAAGCTGTAACCGATTCTCCCTTCCTTTTTTACTGGGGCTTATTCCAAATTGGGCATTGCCGAACAGGTATGGAATGTTGGGTACGCGACTACCAAAATTACTATTGGGCAAGCCTTCATCAAATCGGTTCTGATCTGTGATGTTTTGATAAGTAACATTGGTACTTAAGCGTATGAAGTCATCATAATTTATCGTGAACCCACCTTCGATTCCCGTACTTTCTACATCGATACGGTTTTCAAATTCCCCAATAGGACCAATGGGTACAAATCGAATGAAGTTTTCAGAATTTCTTAAAAAATAACCAGCTTCAAAGTTTGTTTGAAATTGGTTGAATTGTTTTGAAAAGCGCGCCCCGATGTTGAAATTGTCACTTTCTTCAGGGTTTAGGTTTGGGTTGGGTCGAATAAAAGTTCCATTACCCAGTATCTCAAAAGTTTCTGGAACACGATAAGCCCTTTCAAAAGATGTTTTAAGTAGGAAGGATTCTGTAAAATAATAGGATAGTGCGGCCCCGTACCCAAAATTGCTGAACGAGGCTTCGGTAAAAACATCATCATTTTGAAAATCTTGGGTGGTAATGTCTCCATTGAACCAATATCCTTTTCCAAAAATGGAGGTCTTTAAACTTTCAGAAAAGGCAAGAATGTCATATGAGGCACCAACGATAGTTTTATTAAGCGTACTAGGTGTTCTAAAAGCGCGATTTAATTCATCAACAGTATCTTCCCCAGTTCTTTCAACTGTATTTAAAGTGGTGGCAATTGTAAACTTTTGGTTTTTGGCCAAATCATAAGACAGCCCAATTTGACCGTTGAAAATATTATCGGTTAACTCAAAAAGTGAACGGCGCTCGGCAAGCTCCCCTCTGGGGTCACCTTCTTCCCTTACCACAAAATCTCCGGCCCAATTGAACTTTAATCGAGAGGTGTCAATTACCCTTTCCTTGATTTTCCCCAATTGAGCATAGGCTGATAGATTTAGTTTCTTTAGTTGCTTTCCATATCTAACCCTACCGATGTACGTATCACCCTCAGAACGAAATCTGCCAAACGGCCTTAATATGTTGTTATCTGGATGTTGGAAATTCTTTCGATTTAAGGCTATCGTTGCCCCAACACTAAACTCATCTGCAATTTTTTTATCAAAAATTCCAACTTCAGCCGTAACCATGGCAGAGGTGAAATCATCATGAAATCGCTTTACATCGATGGTATCTAAGAGATTTCCGAGTTCGGGGTCAAAAACACGGATATCCCGCATTAGATAATTATTGTCCGAGTGATTATAAAAGGAAGATAACTTAGCAAAAAAGCCTTTTTGGCGATTTGCATATTGTGCATTTAGGGAAGCTCTTTGCGTATTGAAAGATCCTTGTGAAAAAGAAGCATCCAAAAATGATTTTTTGCGATAACCCGTGATTATATTTACCGCTCCACCCAATGCGTCTGCACCGAGGGTAACCGGCACCACTCCTTTATAGACTTCTATTCTTTCTATGAGATTTGCTGGAAAATTGTTCAGTGTTAGGGAAGACCCAAAATTCTCCATAGGAACCCCATCAATAAAATATTGTATTTGGTTCCCCGAAAGCCCATTTAGGGATAGGGTAAATCCTGAACCTAATCCCCCAGCTTCACGAATATTAACGCCTGGGGATGCCTTCAAAAGCTGATTGACATCCGTGGGTAGGTTTTTTTGATCAATAGTGTTTATCACGGCAACGGCATAACCCTGTTCCCTTATTTTTTCAGCTTTCGATTTTTGGACGATAACGACCTCATTTAATTCTTCTGTAGCTTCTTCAAGTACCAAATCAAAATTTGATTCATTGTCTTGTGAAACGCTAATTTTTCGTATAATTTTTTTGTAGCCCAGCGCCGTAATTTCCATGCGGTATTTTCCTGGCGTCACATTCTTAATTAAGAAGTTTCCATTTTCATCGGCCACAGCACCAAGATTGGCATTGTCAAGCACTATTAAGGCTCCTATAATAGCTTCACCATTCGTATCACTAACAGTTCCGGAAACTGTTGTGTTTTGTGCAGTTGCCATTATAGAAAAAGCAAGAAGCCCCAGGAATAGGGCGAGGTTTTTCGGCATTTTAGTTTGCATGGTCAGTGTTTAAACACCGGTGAGCGAAGATAATAATTTTTATTAATTCTAAATAAAAATAAATGGTGATCTTGTCTTGAGCATGTAAGGCACTTACGCTTGCAGAAGTATTGTATTACAAAAGCTTCGAAGTAATCTCGTTTTTTTAAAATTGAATCGAATCTTCATTTACTTGTATTTCTTCAAAAGGGTGACTTTAGTTTTTAATAACCCGGAGTTTACTACTACGATTTAGTGTTGTAGGGACTCTATGTTCAGATAACAATTCAAGATGTGTCTTTGTGGCCACAAAGACATCTTGTTTAGCTCCCGGTGGTCGCAAAAGAAAACCAAATATTAGGAAAGTACCTTTTGACATAAAAATAAACAGGCGAGTGAAATGAAGTTTCACGCTGCAAGCGTCCCAAAGCCTTACACAAACTAATACTACTGAGCGAGGCATAAGTTGCAGTCGGAGTAAAAAATCAACCAATACTTTATCCTATAGATAAAACTTTTCAGAAGGGTTGATTTTAAACCATTAGGGTAAACTAAAAAAGAACGGTTTCGCAATAAATCGGTTCAAGTTTACTGTAAACTTTTTCAATGTTTTAGGGGGTTATGGACCGGTTTACAGTAAACAGGCCTATAAATGCCTTGAAATTCTTTTTGCAGGAGCTTTTGCAAATTCATTGGTGTGGATATCAAATTGTCACAATATTCTTCAGTGTTTATAGGGGTTTCGAGAGGTTTTGTCACAATTTTGGGTTTTGAAGAACTCCTGTTAAGCCCTGATTTTATTGGAATTTATGGTCGGTAGCGTCGCTTTAGCGCGCTACCCTCTCGCTATACCACCCAACTCTTTAAAATCGTTGTTCGGTATACCTTCGGCCTTGCAAAAAATAGATTGCGCCCCTGTCGTGTTTTTGCTTTACGCTTATCTATCGGAACACTACAAAAACCCGACAGGATCCATGCGCAAAGTTTTGGGGTAAGACTTGGGACTTGCAGAGCGAAACTTGCTTTCGCTCGCTTATGTTGTACCTAAATCAAGAACCCAATTTATATTTTGCTTTGACAACTTCCATATCTTCCATCAATTTTTTATCATGACCTTAGCATAGATTTGTGTGGTTTTCAATGATTGGTGCCCAAGCATTTTACTGACGGATTCAATGGGTACGCCATTGGCTAAAGTTACTGTAGTGGCAAAGGTATGCCTGGCCAAATGGAAGGTCAGGTTTTTTTGAATTTTACAAATAGTGGCTATCTCCTTCAAAAATGCATTAGTTTTTTGATTGCTGATTACGGGTAGTAATAAACTATGTTCCTTAGTCAAAGGATGGTCTTTGTATTTACTCAAAATTGCTTCTGAAGTGGGTAGTAGGGGTACCACACTTCTTGAATCTGTTTTTGAGCGTTTTATTTTAATCCATCGTTTTCCGTCCAGTCCCAGAA
>JBCDGY010000178.1:0-6893 GCA_039414375.1 Bacteroidota bacterium
TCACAAAAAACCCACTGTATGCGCAAAATAATTCTTGCCGTTTTGGGTGTCCTCTTAATTGCAGGTTCGGTATACGGAGCTATACTGATTGTTAAAAGTAAAAAGGACCGCAGACCGAAACCCCAAAAGGTCATAAAAACTGTTTTTGTGGATACCGTTCAGAATAGTACGGTGCCCATTACAGTACCTTCCAACGGTACTTTAGTTGCCAAAGAACGCGTTGCACTTTTTGCAGAGGTACAAGGCGTATTTAGAAAAGGAAGTAAACCTTTTAAACCAGGACAAATCTATAAGAAAGGCGCACTACTAATTCGTATTGATGCTGCTGAGTATTTGGCCAGTGTAAGGGCTGCTAAAAGTGATTATTACAACCTTTTGGCCTCTATAATGCCAGATTTGCGTCTTGATTATCCAGAGCACTACGATAAATGGCAGGCTTACTTGGCCGCTTTTGATTTGGAGAAAACTACGCCCAAACCGCCAGAAACCGAAACCGAAAAAGAACAGTACTTTATCACAGGTAGAGGAGTGCTCAGTAGTTACTATAACGTAAAAAACTTAGAACAACGTCTGGGGAAATATACCATTGCAGTGCCCTTCGACGGTATCCTCACGGAAGCATTGGTTACTGAGGGTACTCTGGTTAGACCTGGGCAAAAACTAGGAGAGTTTATTAAGACAGGCACCTATGAGTTAGAAGTAGCACTTAGTAAAACTTATGCCGATTACTTAGGAGTAGGCAAACAGGTGATGCTTGCCAATTTGGATAAGACTAAGACTTATTCGGGAAAGGTAGCACGTATGAATGGTCGGGTAGATCAAGCCACACAAACCATTACTGTATTTATTGAAGTCAGCGGAGCAGACCTCAAAGAAGGGCAGTATTTGGAGGCCTTGCTCGATGCTCGTGAAGTGCCTAACGCTATTGAAATCGATCGATCTCTCCTTACGAACAATAATCATATTTACACCGTAAGAGACTCTGTTTTAGATATTATAACAGTTAAGCCAGTGTATTTTTCTGATCGCAAAGTAATCCTTCAAGACGTTCCGGATGGCACCCCTATTGTTTCCAAACCCGTTATGGGTGCGTATGCGGGAATGCTCGTAAAAGTCTATCAAGATACCCAATCTACTGACCAATCAGAATGAAAAAGATAATCGCCTATTTTATCAAGTATCATGTAGCGGTCAATGTACTTATTGTGGCCTTTTTTGTTTTTGGAATAGTAGGTGCTTTGAGTCTTAAATCTTCCTTTTTTCCACTCACCGAATCCAAGAATGTGTTGATTAACATTGTGTATCCTGGGGCTTCACCACAAGAGATAGAAGAGGGTATTGTTCTAAAAATTGAGGATAACCTTAAGGGGCTACAAGGCGTAGATCGCGTTACCTCTACTTCAAGCGAAAACGCAGGTTCTATAAATGTTGAAATTGAAAAAGGATACGATATTGATTTTATGCTACTGGAAGTCAAAAACGCGGTGGATCGCGTCCCTACTTTTCCCAGTGGTATGGAACCGCTTATTGTTGCTAAGGTAGACGCTGTTCGCCCTACCATAGGATTTGCCTTTAGTGGAGATCAGGTTTCCTTAAGTACCTTAAAACAGATTGGCAGGCAGATTGAGAACGACTTACGGGCTATTGAAGGTATTTCACAAATTACCATAGCCGGCTATCCGGAAGAGGAAATTGAAATTGCAGTCAAAGAAGAATCCTTACTTGCCTATGATATTTCCTTTGCTGAGGTGGCACAGGCTGTTTCTAATGCCAATATTTTGGTAACAGGAGGTACCATAAAAACAGATGCGGAGGAATATCTTATTCGTGCCAATAACCGATCGTATTACGGCGACGAATTGTCGAATACGGTAGTTCGTGCCGATCCCTCAGGAAGAACGGTATTGCTTAGGGAGGTAGCCGAAATAAGGGACCGGTTTTCAGAAAGCCCCAACGCCTCTTATTATGATGGCGATCTTTCTGTTAACGTAACCATTACTAGTACCAATACCGAAGATCTCATTGGATCAGCTGAAAAGGTAAAAGCGTACATCGAAGACTTCAATGTCAAATATAATAACATAACGATCAATGTAGTTCGCGATCTCTCAACTACCCTAACCCAGCGTACAAAATTGCTCACCAAAAATGCCCTTCAGGGGATGTTATTGGTACTGTTGTTTTTGTCACTATTCCTAAACGCGAGGTTGGCCTTTTGGGTGGCCTTTGGTTTGCCTATTTCCTTCTTAGGGATGTTCATTTTCGCCCCTATGTTTAATGTGACGATCAATGTGCTTTCCTTATTTGGGATGATTATTGTAATAGGTATTTTGGTAGATGATGGTATTGTGATCGCAGAGAACATCTACCAACACTATGAAAAGGGGAAGAAACCTATCCGTGCTGCTATAGAAGGCACTATGGAAGTAGTTCCACCTATAGTGTCGGCAATAGTTACTACGGTACTCGCTTTTTCAATCTTTTTATTTCTGGATGGCAGGATTGGAGATTTTTTTGGCGAAGTATCTGTTATTGTTATTCTAACCTTGGTGGTGTCGTTAATAGAAGCCCTTATCATTTTACCCGCGCACTTGGCGCACTCTAAAGCCCTTCGCCCCCCTACAGATGCCCCCAAGAGTGCTATAGGTCGTTTGTTTTCTAGGTTAAGAGCTATCAATAGAACGGGAGATAGGGTTATGGCTTGGATGCGTGATCGTTTGTATGGCCCCACTCTTGATTTCGCACTAAAGAATCGATTGTTAACCTTTTCCTTTTTTGTGGTTGCGTTAATACTCACTTTCGGATCTATTGGCGGCGGTATCATAAGAACAGCCTTTTTTCCGCGAATCGCCAGTGATCGAATTGCAGTTGAGTTGCTCATGCCTAATGGTACCAACGAAAGGGTAACCGACTCCATTATTAGTTTAATTCAAGACAAGGCGGTTATTGTCAATAAAGAACTAACAGAGGAGTATTTAAAAGGAACAGACAAAATACTCTTTGAGAATATGATTAAAAACGTGGGGCCAAATTCATCTTCTGCTTCTTTAATCATCAATTTATTGCCTGGGGAAGAACGTCCAGACGCTATTCGGGCGGATTTGGTTACTTCTAAATTAAGGGCCTTAGTAGGCCCCGTTATTGGAGTAGAACGGCTTATTTATGGCTCTGGTGGTAATTTTGGTGGAGATCCCGTTTCTGTTGCCCTTTTAGGCAATAATATTGGGGAGTTAAAAGCTGCAAAAGCAGAGTTGAAGTCCGCCATGGAAGAAAATACTTTACTTAAAGATGTGGCCGACAACGATCCTGCAGGAATCAAAGAGATTCAATTAGAGCTCAAATCCAATGCTCGTTTGTTAGGCCTTGATCTGCGAACGGTAATGAATCAAGTACGGGCGGGGTTTTTTGGAGTACAGTCGCAACGTTTCCAACGGGGGCAAGATGAAATTCGGGTATGGGTGCGCTATGATCGGGATAACCGAGCGTCTATTAATCAATTAGACGAAATGCGAATTGTAACCCCTTCCGGAGATCGCGTCCCTTTAAAAGAAATTGCTAGTTATAGTATTGCCAGGGGTGATGTGGCCATTAACCACCTGGAAGGCCAGCGAGAAATTAGGATAAGTTCCGATTTAAAGAATCCGAAAACAACGAGCGCTCCAGATGTGTTGAACTGGATTAAGACAGGTGTTATGCCCGAAATTCAATCCAAATATCCTACGGTAACCGCTTCTTATGAAGGGCAGAATAGAGAGCGTAATAAGCTAACAGATTCCCTTAATTATGTAGGGCCGCTGGTGCTCTTCCTTATTTATGTTACCATTGCTTTTACTTTTCGCAGTTTTAGTCAACCATTGCTATTGTTACTGCTTATTCCGTTCAGTTTAACGGCGGTGGCTTGGGGGCATTGGATTCATGATTTTCCAGTGAATATTCTATCCATGTTGGGCATTATTGCCCTTATTGGAATTATGGTGAATGATGGGCTCGTGCTTATCGGTAAATTCAATAGTAATCTTAGAAGTGGTTTGTCTTTCGACAACGCCCTGTACCAGGCTGGTAAATCTCGTTTTAGGGCTATTTTTTTAACCTCGGTAACTACTATTGCAGGTCTAGGCCCCTTGCTGTTGGAAAAAAGTAGGCAAGCACAATTTTTGAAGCCTATGGCTATCTCAATTGCCTATGGTATTGGTTTTGCAACAGTGTTAACCTTGGTAATGCTCCCCATCTTTTTATCTTTTAGTAATGACGTAAAAGTAGTAGCCAAATGGTTGTTTACCGGAAATAATATTAGTAAAGAGGAAGTAGAACGGGCTATTAAAGAACTAGAAGAAGAACAGCATACTGAGGAGGATCGCCAAGTAAAGGCATCAGATCTTCTTGAAACAATCCCAAAAGACGAAGACAAAGAAGAACACCTAGAGAAAGTATCGTTATAAAATGGGCATAAACATTTTATGTATTCATTGTCAAAAACTAAGAAACTTTAAATAGATGAATATCAGAATCGTCTTTGTTTTTTTGTGTTGCCTAGGGTATAGCTATGCGCAAGATAATCAGGAGCAATTTCTTTCTAAAGCAGAGGCGATTGCACTCACACTAGAAAACAATTTGGGGATAGTTATTGCTACGAATAATGTAACCATTGCCGAGAATAATAAAAGTATACTCAACTCTGGCTTTTTACCCACTATCACGGGCAATGCAGGTGCAGAATACCAGAGAGATGATTCTACCTTTGAGTTTCCTGGACAGTTCTTAAGTGATCCAGATACTGGGGAACCGTTACTTGATGAAGGGGGCAATCGCATTCCAAGACCAGACGCTAGTCTAGATAAAGCCGAAGCACAACGGTATAACGCGGGTTTAACCATGAACTACACCCTTTTTGATGGTTTTGGACGTTTGTATGACTTTAAACGGCTCAAGGAAGAATTTAACCTAAGTGCTTTACAATCTCGAGAAACTATTGAGACGACCATCTTGCAGCTTTTTACCATCTATTTTGAAGCTGCGCGTATTTCCGAGAATATTACAGTGCTACAAGAAACCTATGCAAATACCAAAGATCGTTTGCAAAGAGCTACTTATAGTTTTGATTATGGCCAGGTAAACAAACTCGAGGTACTCAACGCAGAGGTCGATTTGGTGAATGACAGCATCAACTTAATGAATGAACGGCAGCTATTGGCCAATACGACTAGAGATCTTAATATTGTTCTTAATAAAGACCTGGAAAACCGTTTTCAGGTAGACACTGTGGTCAGTTTCATCAATACCTTACAGCTAGAAACATTTCTTGACCAGGGCATGCAAAATAATGTGCGCATGTTACGGGCAAAGACGGATTTAACCATCAACGACTATTCTTTAAAGTCTGCCAAGTCTGTATTTCTCCCCACCTTGGGTCTTAACGGCTCTTATGGATGGAATCTTAACCAGAATGCTCCGGGGGCCTTCTTTCCAGGCGTTACCGAAGATAATAGACGAAATTTTAGGTTGGGTGCTACGCTAACCTGGAACTTGTTTGATGGTGGTGCAGGAGTTACGCAGCTCAAAAATGCGCGAATACTACTAGATTCCCAGGATGCGCTTCAAAAACAAATTTCGCAAGAGGTGTCGCGAGATATTGCAAACGCCAAAGGAGACTATGAGAATAGGCTAAAAGTCTTTCAACTACAACAACAAAATGTACTCACGGCAACAGACAATTACAATAGATCTAATGAACGCTATAAAATGGGTCAAATTACCTCTGTAGAATTGCGCCAGGCCCAGATTAACCTATTAAATGCACAAACCAATAGAAATATAGCCAAGTACAGCGCTAAATTGAGTGAATTACAGTTATTGCAACTTACGGGTCAATTGCTTAACATCGAATTGTAATATCGAATGCTAGAACACTTTTTCCAATGCCCTTATTGCGGGGAACCTATTTCTTTTCTTCTAGATCAGTCTGTGCCAGCGCAATCATATGTTGAAGATTGCGAGGTATGTTGCAATCCCATTGAAGTTACCGTACAGTTTAAAGAACAAGAGCTACAGCACTTTAGTGCTCAGATTTTGGGACAGTAATGTGGTATTTTCTTGGGGTAAACCGCAGCTAGTTGTTTATAATTTTCCCAAGGTTTTAGTAATTCTTCTGGACTACTACTAGCTCATTATCTATAATAGCGTTTGGATAGGATCTTATTATCTAAGTAACGCTAGACATTACTTTTACGATCACTATTGTACGTGTATTGGACTGAACTAATCGTGAAAATATACGCTTTCAGGGGTCTTGATAGGCTATTCGTAGGCTTAGCGAAAAGAAAAACCTTAAAAATGCTGTGGTTTATTATATTTTAACATTTTTATAACACATTGATTTTGAGGCACTTCAGACTTAGATGATAATTAATTGTAACAAAGGCAAAAAAAAATGTGCTTTTTTATCGGGAGTTTTTGTTTATGGATTGTTTTATAGGTGTAATCAAACTAGCATTCCCGATGAAAAGATTAATATCTGCCAACGTAGCCTGCATCCAACAAGACGAAAAGATTAAAAAAATGTTTGACGCTTACGATAGAGAACTTAAAGGCATCTTGGTCTTTTTAGTAGCCCAAATGGCCCTGTGGTTCGCTATTATCGTACCTTACCTATAGCCTACCGTTAATATCCTTCTTTTCCCAAAGATCTACACAATACCTACAATACCCTTCAATCTATTATCCTTACTTAAATTACGAAAGACTGGCTCCTTTGATATGCTTTGTGCGCAACCTATGCAATGTTGAAGACAGTAACTAGTTCTTGCATACTCCGTTTAATTTAAGAAGCTGCCTAAATGCACTAAACATGATGCTAGTTTATCAGCTACGCTGGCGTATGTCTAGATAAAGCGAAA
>JBCDGY010000179.1:0-6842 GCA_039414375.1 Bacteroidota bacterium
AAAATTTCTGCTTTTTTCTCTTTACTTAGATACATGCCACTATTATTAAAATGATTTGTATGTATTACTTTTTAATTATTCGGGCGCAAAGATACACTTTTTTCGGTTTCCACATGCAGACAATAAATCTCACGCTGCATATTAAACATTGAAAAACGCTGACTCTAAAATGAACAAAAAGAAGAAGTACCTAATAACGCATGGGCTGATTGGTTATCAGGTCGATATACTGATTAACCTTTCGTTTCAAATCTTTTCTGTGGACTATAAAATCTAAAAAGCCATGTTCTTTTACAAACTCAGCTGTTTGAAAGCCTTTTGGCAGTTCTTTACCTGTTGTATCTTTCACCACACGTGGCCCTGCAAAACCGATAAGTGCTCCTGGTTCGGCAATATTAATATCTCCCAACATGGCATAAGATGCGGTAGTACCTCCTGTTGTGGGATCGGTACAAAGCGAAATATATGGGATTTTAGCATTGGCCAGCTGCGCTAGCTTTACTGAAGTCTTTGCCATTTGCATCAGCGATAGGGCAGCTTCCATCATACGCGCCCCTCCCGACTTAGAGATCATCAAAAAAGGAAGTCCGTGTGCTTTCGCATAGTCAATACCACGAGCAATTTTTTCCCCTACAACACTACCCATAGAACCTCCAATAAAACTAAAGTCCATACAGGCGATTACCAGCTCTTTTCCCATGGATTTACCCACGGCTGTTCTCACGGCATCATTCAATCCTGTTTTGGCCTTGGCAGCCTTAAGACGATCGGCATATTTCTTGGTATCTTCAAACTTTAAAGGGTCTTTGGCATTCAACTTTTCGTCTAATTCTTTGTAGTCCTTATCGAACATCATCCCGAAATACTCTTTGCTACCAATACGCACATGGTAGTCGTCTTCGGGACTCACAAAGAAATTCTTGGCCAAGTCTTCAGATTCTACAATCTTACCTGTAGGCGACTTATACCACAATCCTTTAGGGGTGTCTTTTTTCTCTTCGGTTGTGGTTTGTATCCCCTTTTCTTTTCTTTTAAACCATGCAGTCATACCAAAGTGATCGTTTTCGTTTTTAGAGGGTATTGACATTATTTAGATCTTCAAAAGCTTGCTTCAAACGCTCTGAGAAAGCTTTTTCCCCATTACGTAACCAAACTCTAGGGTCATAGAATTTTTTATTGGGTTGATCCGCACCGTCTGGATTTCCAATTTGAGCTTGCAAATAGCCATTCTTGTCTTGTACATAATCCCGTACACCAGTCATAAAAGCATATTGAAGGTCGGTATCAATATTCATTTTAACAACTCCGTAACCAATGGCCTCTCTAATTTCTTCAACACTAGAGCCAGACCCACCATGGAATACAAAATCAATATGGTTATGCCCTACCCCATACTTCTTTGAAATAAATTCCTGAGAATTCTTTAAGATCTTCGGTGTTAGCTTCACATTCCCGGGGCGGTAAACACCATGTACATTACCAAAAGCTGCAGCGACTGTAAACTTAGGACTTACCTTAGATAATTCTTCGTAGGCATAGGCCACCTCTTCTGGCTGGGTGTATAATTTGGAACTATCTACATCCGTATTATCTACTCCGTCTTCTTCTCCACCAGTAACACCAAGCTCTATTTCTAAGGTCATGTCCATTTTAGCCATGCGTTCCAAATAGCTCTTGCAGATTTCGATATTTTCTTCCAAAGGTTCCTCCGAAAGATCGATCATATGAGAGCTATATAAAGATTTCCCAGTTTCTTGATAGTGTGTCTCACTAGCACTAATTAGCCCATCAATCCAAGGCAGTAGTTTTTTTGCACAATGATCGGTATGCAAAATAACAGTAGCCCCATAAGCCTCTGCCATTTCATGTACATGCTTTGCCCCAGCAATACCGCCTAATATAGCAGACCGTTGGTTATCGTTAGACAGTCCTTTACCTGCATTAAACTGCGCACCACCATTAGAAAATTGAATGATAACCGGTGCATTTAAAGTGGCAGCAGTTTCCATTACCGCATTAACGGTATTGGAACCTATAACATTGACGGCTGGCAATGCGAAACCCTTTTCTTTTGCTAGGTTAAAAATATCTTGAACCTGATCGCCTGTAGCGACCCCAGGGCGTATTTGATGTGTCATGCGTTTAGGGTTGGTTTTTGAATTTTTGTTTGGAGCGTAAAAGTAACAATATTTGGGTTTTAAAATGGATAATTGATCCCTATGTTGAAAACAGCTTCCCTAAAGTTGAAATCGGTAAACCACCGATCGGCACCCTCTAAAGCCGGATTATAGGTTTTAAAGCCCAAATCCCCTCTAATCACGAAATAAGTAAAATCGTACCGAAGACCAAAACCAGTTCCCAAAGCGATATCTGCAAGCGATTCAAAACCATTGAATTTGGCCTCAGGATCGTCTACATTATCAAAAACATTCCAAATGTTACCCGCATCGGCAAAAAGTGCCCCTTTTACATCCCCGACTAAAGGAAAACGGTATTCCAAATTAAGCCCTATTTTGAGATTGGCCTCATTAAAGTCATTCTCATTATTGGTACGACCTGGGCCCAGCGTATACACGTTCCAAGCACGGTTGTCATTAGACCCCCCTGCGAAATAACTCCGTACAAAGGGAATACTGTTTGAGTTTCCATAGGGGACAGCCAATCCAAAAAAACTATGAAAAGCCAGTACTTTGGAAGACCGGAAATCCCAATGCTTAATGTAGTCAAATTCTGTTTTTAGGTATTGCGAATAGGGTACACTAAATACCAAACCCTGCCCGTCCTTTTGGTTAAAGGGAATGATGTTTTCGAGTAAGGCAAGCGTATTTCCAGCGCTTTCAAAACGCACCCGATATTGAAAAAAGCTATTGTCATTGATACTCTCTCGGTTATTTTTTTGAAAAGTGTAGTTGGTAGTAAAAATAAGATTGTCACTAGTCAATCGATCGCGTCGTTCCTCTATGCGGCGTACCTCTCGTAAGTCTTCAGTGCTGATGGGAAAACCAGGTTGGGTAACGGTCTCAATAAAACTATCCGCACCACTGGGAATAGACAATCGCAAGGAATCTATTGGTTGGTCAACACTTTCAAAGAATGAGGCCAACTCTGGAAAATCCTCATCAGGAGCATTGGCATTTTCTAAAATACCATCGAAACCATCGGCTATAGCATCTAAGTTGGCGTATGTGTTGCCGTAAACATTAAAGAAATCAAAAGTATCGGTATTGCGTACAAACTCAATATTCAACAACTCAACGGTATTTCTTCTTTTGCTATCTGGAGACCAGCTATAGGATTGAACGGCATTTAACGACCGGCGATCTAAACCAATATTTCTTTGAAAATTAGTACCCGCAGAAAGTCGTGTTTGTGGCAGCATGTAATAAGGAATCAGGCGTTCCGTATTCCATGGAAACCAAATCCTAGGGAACGTTAGATTAATATCTCCTCCTATTTCGGAAGTAAAGTTTTCATCCGAAAAGGCATCGTCAAAATCGGGCTCGTCCAAGAAACCAACAGAACCTCTAAGTGAAAGGCTTAGGGTTTCCGCACCTCCGAAAATATTTCTTGAAATAACAGACCCCCGAAAACCAATCCCTACAAGCTGAATGTTTGAGCGTGTTAATTCTAAAGAAGTATCTAAAGAAAATTTAGGTCTTGGCACCAAATAAATATTCGAAGTAAGCAATGCTTGAGTGGTATCGGGAAGCAATTTAAAACTTGGATATTTAAAAGTATTGAGGTTCACAAGTTGTCTTTTACTTCGCGACTCGTCTATCTGCCTATAAATACTATCTTTTTCAAAGAAAATGGCGTCTGTTAATGCCTTGGGGCGATACTTAAGCTTATCCTTGTAATAAATGGTATACCCGCCATAATCTAAGGTCTGTAAGGAGTCATTACTCTTATTGAGTTCATAGTCCGCATAAATATTGATTTTATCAAACTTATGAATACGGTATTCGGTAACATTGGAGGTATCTGAAGCACTACGTAAATTCTTGATGTTCAATTGTACCGTCATCCCCTGGTCGTTATTCACCTGTAGGGTATCTCTTAAAATATCGTAATTAATAGAGCTTTCCTGAAAGTTGTACACCCCTGAATTCCGGTAGATATCGGTTAGCCGTTGGCGTTCGCTATTAAAGTGGGCAAGATCAAATTGCTCCCCCTCTTGAAGCAGCGATTCTGATTCGTGTATGGCATAGAGCGAGTCTAAATCTTGAGATAAGATGTTGCGAGAGATAGAATCGAGAAAATAAGGTTTCCCCAAATCCATCTTAAATTCTAAAGCAGCACGTCTAGGCCTCGTAGCAGGTTTTAAAGCAAAGGAAGCTTCATTATTAAAATAACCTTTGCTTCCATAATAGTACTGCAATCGCTCTATAGACTTTTCTACCCTTGCGGTATCGATGATAGAAGGAGGTTCGCCCACACGTTTTAATAAATTGCTAAAACCGCGAACTACAAAAGATTCTCCAAGCCGGTCGACTTGTTTTTTAGACAACAACCTATTTAAGCGTTGCTGCCTTTTTGGTTTGCGCTCAAGCCAATCTTGGTATAAAGAATCTGGATTTTCTTTAGCAAGATTGTATAAATTTAAACGGAAGGGATATCCTAAAATACTACCATTAGGTCGCTGGGTCAATAAACCTCTGACTTCTGGGTCAGCCACCTTCAAACTATCGGCAAAAATGGTATTCTCCGTTAGTAAAAACTGTCCTTCCGGCACCTTTTTTACCGCATTGCAGGAAACCAGTACAATCGATATGGCAATTACAAGTACTTTTGCCCAGAAACGGCTAAAGATAGGAAGGACTATCATAGCCTTCAAAATTACACGAATTCCAATGGTTGGCAAAAAGTGGTTAAAACTGGTTCGAAGCCTTCACCTTAAAAAATACAGAACCCAGCATCAATTGTTTTTTGTTGAAGGCGAAAAGACCATTGATGCACTTTTAGCAGCTTCTTACAAACCAGTTCAAATTTTAGCAGAGCAAGAAATTCTGCCCAAGTATCAAGCTGGGGAAGCCCTTTGCATTTCGGAGCGTGACCTTGCTACCATTAGTGCCTTAAAAAATCCAAGTGGTGTTTTGGGCATTTTTGAGATGCCCACCACAAACACAACCCCTACCGATGGTTGGACACTAGCTTTAGATGATGTACGCGACCCGGGTAACCTGGGCACTATCATTAGACTCTGTGATTGGTTTGGGATTTCGCATTTGGTGTGTTCCCCTACAACAGTAGATTGCTACAATCCCAAAGTGCTGCAAGCCACCATGGGATCTATCGCTCGTGTACAACTTAGTTATCAATCGCTACCAACTTTTTTAGCCAATACTTCAAGAACGGTTTATGGCGGGTTTATGGAAGGTACTCCCATGCCGGAAGTACCCTTTTCGGCAACCGGAATTTTAGTGATGGGTAATGAAGCTAATGGCATATCGCCAGCCGTTGAAGCACATATTGATCATAAGGTAGCCATACCCAAATACGGAGATCCCGCTGCGGAAAGTCTTAATGTTGCTATAGCCAGTGGTATCGTTTTAAACACCATACGCCAGTACACGACGCCTTAAAGAAACCACAGGACCCAAAAACACTTGGAGACCTAGGTAGCGTATTTGAAAAAGTGATGTGCTATTCGAAAGTAAAATTCACAAAAAGCCCCCGTGTGCGCATGGCAGCAATATTACCTGTCCATGCACTATTCGGATCTTCATCAGGAACTAACTCGTCCGTTAAAGCGAAAACGCCACGGATAGAAGGGGTAAATTTGAAGTATTCCGTATAAATATCAATACCGAATCCCAATTCGTAACCATAAACACGTTGCGTCATTCGAAACTCACCGCTGCTATTGTCTTCTAAACTATCTTCTTTAGCTCCCAAGTTAATAGACGCGTACCCCCCTCCAATAATAAAAGGTTTAATGTTACGAAATCTTCGCGTACTTACTTTTAGCAATAATGGAAATCGTACATAAGTGGAACGTACTTCTCTTAGCGCGTCTTGCTCAGTATTAAAGCCCGGGAAACCTAAGTCGCGCTGTGCGTATAAGAGTCCTGGTTCAAACCGTACATCCAAAAATTCGTTGATACGCATTTCTCCTATAAGGCCGACATTAAAACCTACACCCTTATTCACCAGAATGTCTTGGCGTCTGTTCTCCTCGTATTCAAATTGAAAATCGTATTGATTAAAGCCAAGGTAATACCCCCAGTTTAAAAAAGCCTTATCCTCATTTTGAAGATTAATCACAGGGTCTTTTCCAAACAATTGTCCCTGAACATTCTGACATACTACAAGAAAAAAACCTAGCGCAATAGATTGCCCAAGATACCTCATAGTTAAACGAAGGTGTTTTTTTTCACTTTCCATACCACGCTTGCTACATTATCGTCCTAATTCCTAATACACTGAAAGACTGTTTATTTTATCTTTCTAGTACATTATTTAGAGGCTACATAAATTGTTGCTACCCCAAAGGTTTGGGGTCGGTTCTCCACATCTATAAACCCTGTTTTTCTCAAAATATTGTTGAAGGCTTCTCCAAATGGAAAGGAAGCGGCCGATTCACATAGATAGCGATAAGCTGTTTTATCTTTTGAAAAGATACGGCCTAATGCGGGTAGTATATATTTGGTATATATACCATAACCTTGCTTGAATGGAAACTTTGTAGGAACGGAGGTTTCTAGCACTACAAAAGTGCCTGAAGGCTTTAATACCCTAAGTATTTCTGCTAGTCCCTTTTCTAGATTTTCAAAATTGCGTACACCAAAAGCCACGGTAATGGCATCAAAAGAATCGTTCTCAAAAGGAAGCTGCTCACTATC
>JBCDGY010000180.1:0-6840 GCA_039414375.1 Bacteroidota bacterium
CCCGCGAAGGAAACCATTTTTGCGCCTAAGGCCTGATGCTTTTCTAATAGCGCCGTTGTCTTCATACCTTTAATTTTGAAAAATAAAGGTATAGAATTAAGTATAGCTGTGTCAAGAGCTCCCCTTGGTTTTTGAACAAGGGGCTGTTGCTATTTTAATTTGGAAAAGTCTTAGTTTTTTAGAAGGAAAGTTTTGAAATTTTCATAATCTGAAATGGGAACTGCCGTTTTTTTCCGATCCATAACGGCCTGTATTTGTGGGGGAATGTCCGGCGTTAAGCCCAACACTTCTTCCACTACTGGCAGAAATTTGACCGGATGTGCGGTCTCTAAGAAAACCCCACGCCCTCCGTGTTGGTTCAGGTACTTTTTAAGGCCCAAATAGCCTACGGCCCCATGTGGATCAGCCACATAACCTGTATTGTCATGCAGTTCTTTCATGGCTACCCTGGTTTCGGCATCGGTAAAGGAGTAGGCGGAAAAGCTTTGCGATAGCTTTTCAAAGTCAGTATCATACAGCTCTTGTATACGCACAAAATTACTAGGGTCCCCAACATCCATGGCATTAGAAATCGTGGAGACCGATCGCTTTGCTTGGTAATTTCCTGTTCGCATATATTCCGGAACCACATCATTGACATTGGTGGCCGCAACAAAGTGTTCCGCAGGCATCCCTAGGCGATGAGCGACCATTCCCGCACATATATTTCCAAAATTCCCGGAAGGCACCGAGAAAATAAGTTTTTCGCCTTTAGGTTGTTGCTTTTGTGCAAACAAATAGTAGAACAATTGGGGTAACCACCGGGCTACATTTATACTATTTGCAGAGGTCAATTTTTTATGATCAGTGAGCTCGCTATCTAGAAAGGCCCGTTTTACCATACGCTGGCAATCGTCAAAGGTGCCTTCTACTTCTAAAGCAGTAATGTTTTGCCCTAGGGTTGTTAGCTGTTGCTCCTGAATATGGCTCACCTTACCACTTGGGTATAGAATAACCACTTTTACACCGGGTACGCCTAAGAAACCATTAGCTACCGCTCCACCAGTATCTCCTGAGGTAGCCACTAAAACAGTTACTTCTTCCTCTTGGTCTTGCGAAAAGTAACCCAAGCAATTCGCCATAAACCGAGCGCCTACATCTTTAAAGGCCATAGTGGGGCCATGAAAGAGCTCTAAAGTAGCTACCTGAGGTTCAATTTTTACAACAGGAAAGTCAAAGTCCAGTGTTGCTGATACAATGGCTGTTAATACCTCGTCTGGAATGTCATCTGCAACAAATTGCTTGATGGCGGTAAAGGCAATTTCTCGGTGAGAAAGACTTGAAAGTTGTTCAAAAAATTGTGTAGGAAGCGGGTCTATGCGCTCTGGAAAATACAGGCCTTTATCAGGGGCAATACCTTGAACTACAGCCTCTTTAAAAGAGGTTTTATGAGTTGGATTGTTTAAACTAAAAAATTGCATTTGTTATATTGGTTTTACACCCAGAGGACTGATGGGCGATACATGGATGTCAAAATCAAGTCCAGTGGTGTTATAAACACTTTCCATGGCCTTAGCCACTTTTTGTGCCGTTGCTTCCCCTTCACTTAACGCAAAAATTGAAGGTCCTGACCCGGAAATGCCAGATCCCAGTGCGCCGGCATCCTTTACCGCCTTTTTTACGGGATCAAATTCAGGAATTAGAATAGATCGTATGGGTTCAACGATATGGTCTCGCAAAGAACGGCCGATAAGATCGTAGTCTTCTGTAAACAGTCCAGCAACAAGACCGCCTACATTACCCCATTGTTGTATACCTTGTTGTAAGGTAATATTGGTTTTTAAGATCTTACGAGAATCTGTTGTTTTAACTTCAATTTGAGGGTGTATAACGGTGGCAAACAAGTTTTTAGGGGTATGTATGGGTACAATATCCAAAGGATTATAGCTGCGTACCAGGGTAAATCCTCCATAAATGGCAGGGGCTACATTATCCGCATGCGCTACTTTACTGGCTAATTTTTCACCTTCCATGGCAAACCTAACCAATTCATAAGGGGAGCAAGGTTTTCCCAACAACTCATTCATCGCCCAAACCGCTCCTGTAGAACTCGCAGCACTACTGCCAATACCACTGCCTGGCTTGATATTTTTATAAATATCTATTTCAAAACCTACATCACTACCCAGATATTCTAAAAACGCCAATCCCGCTACTCCAGCCACATTTTTGGTAGTTTCTAGCGGTAAATCTTGCCCTATAATGTTGGTGATGGTAATTCCTTTAGAGGCCGTCTTTCGTACCACCATTTCATCTCCAACAGCTTCCAAAGCCATTCCAAGTACATCAAACCCACAGGATATGTTGGCTACTGTAGCGGGGCAAAAGACTTTAATAGCATTGTTTGAAGACATACCTGTAAGATCAATAATTTCCAATTCTTATGATATCGGCAAAGATACCAGAAGCGGTTACATCGGCCCCAGCGCCAGCCCCTTTAATGATCATAGGTTGCTCCGGATAGCGTTCGGTATAGAACAATACTATATTATCGCTCCCCTCAAGATGGTAGAAGTCGTGGCCCTCCGGTATCTCTTGTAGTCCTACCTTTGCTTTTCCGCCTTCGAACTGAGCAACATACTTGAGTTTGCAGTTGTTGTCCGTTGCCTTGGCATACCGCTCTTGAAATCCAGCTTCATGGCGTACCAGAGTTTCGAAAAAAGCCTCGTTGGAATTTGTTGCTAAGCTCTCTTCCGGTAAAAAGGCTTCATTTTCAATATCTTCAATTTCCAATTGGTAACCACTTTCTCGTGCTAGAATCAAGATTTTACGCATGACATCTACACCGCTTAAATCTATGGTTGGGTCTGGTTCAGTGTACCCTTGTTCCTGGGCAGCCTTCACCACATCATGAAAAGTGGTGCTCCTATTAAAGGTGTTAAATACAAAATTCAGACTACCAGAAAGTACCGCCTGTATTTTTCTGACTTTATCTCCGGAGGCAATAAGGTGTTTAAGGGTGTCTATAATGGGCAGTCCCGCTCCTACATTAGTCTCAAATAAAAAGGGAGCACTATATTGCTTGGATAGTTGTTTGAGTTGCTTGTAATTATCAAATACGGAAGAGCAGGCGATCTTATTACAAGTAACCACAGAAACGCTGTTTCTGAGATAATTGGCATAGGTTTGAGAGACCGTCTCACTCGCTGTATTATCAACAAAAATACTGTTGCGATAATTCAGCTTTTTTACCGTTTCAATAAAAGTATTCGCATCGGCTTGTTGTCCGTTCTCCAAAAACCCTTCCCATTGGTTTAAAGCAATACCTTCTTCGTTGAAAGCCATTTTTCTGGAATTGGAAATACCAATGACCCTTACGTTCAATTGCAATTCGTGTTTTAAATAGTCACGCTGTTGTGCTATCTGAGCAAGCAGGCGTGATCCCACATTGCCGACGCCCATGATAAATAAATTGAGCTGCTTGGTATTCTCTTCAAAAAACTCTTCATGCAGCGCATTAAGCGCCTTTTTAACATCGTCTTGTTTGATTACTGCAGAGATGTTTCTTTCTGAGGCGCCTTGTGCAATCGCTCGGATATTAACATTGTTTTTACCTAAGGTGCTAAACATTTTCCCGCTTAAGCCTTGATGGCTCTTCATATAGTCCCCTATTAAAGCGATAATGGCCAAGTCTTGCTCCACAATGACAGGCTGTATGCGTTTGGTAGCAATTTCATATTCGAAAGCCAAATTGACCGCGTCTTTTGCTTTTAAGGTGTCTTTGTCAGAGATGGCCACGCAAATAGAATGTTCTGAGGAGGCTTGAGTAATAAGGACTACGCTAATAGCTTCCTGGGACAGGGTTTCAAAGAACCTTTTGGAAATACCAGGTACCCCTACCATTCCAGGACCTTCCAGAGAGAGTAAACTTATGCCTCCGACATGACTAATACCGCGTACGGTTTTTCCGGTACCCTCTTGGCGTTCGGTGATTAGGGTGCCTTCGTCCTCGGGGGCAAAGGTGTTTTTGATCCAAATCGGTATTTTTTTGCTGAGTACAGGCTGTATTGTTGGTGGATACAATACTTTGGCTCCAAAATGTGAAAGCTCCATAGCCTCTTCATAAGAGATTTGAGAGACGCACTTGGCTTGTTTTACAATCTTGGGATGTGCGGTATACATACCACTAACATCGGTCCATATTTGAAGCTCCTCAGCATCGGTAGCTGCGGCAATAATGGCTGCGGTATAATCGGACCCACCCCTGCCTAAAGTAGTGCTTGCACCACCTGCGGTACTAGCAACAAAACCAGGTACCACAGTAACCAGTTCTGAATTTTGATCAAAATAGGCCTTGCAGGTAGTATTAGTTCGATCAAAATCGACTTTTGCATTACCAAAACTATGATCGGTAGTTATTAGTTCTCTGCCATTTTTAAGGGCAGCATTCATCCCCTGTGAGCTAAAGAACTTACTAATAATGTAGGAGGAACAAAGCTCTCCATAGCTCACTACTTTATCAGAGAGTTGTGGTGTTTTTTCTCCTATGAGATAAGCGCCTTCAAGTAGCGTATCTAAATCGTTTAGTTCGCTTTTAATTTTACTGAGAATACCGCTGTGTTCTGTAATAGGGAAAAGCGCCTTTATGGTAGTGAGGTGACGCGATTCTATCTCCTTTAATAATACTTTGTAATGCTCATCTCGCATGGCAGCAAGATCAAGACTTTTAATCAATACGTCGGTCAAACCACCCAGGGCGGAAACAACAACTACTTTCTTTTGAGCAGCATCAGCGGCGACAATGGCCGCTACGCGTTTGATATTTGGTGCATCGGCTACCGATGTACCTCCGAATTTTAGAACTTTCATTGAAATGGAAAAAATTGAAGCGAATAGTTTATGAAACGATTATAATATTGGACTATATGTATAAAGCACTACCCCAAAGGGGTAATTCGGATGATTGTTCCCAATACCGTTCTTGAAAGAATTGCTAATTGAATAACTTGTGTGTCCATAAACAGTGGGTAAAAGTAGTATTTTGAACAGATTCCTCAAATCAACAGATTATTTTTGTCATATTCACAACTGATTTTTATTTTTCTTGGTAAATGAACATTTTATCTGCCTGGCAAATCTACGAAGCTGATGAATTCACAATCAAAAGCCAACAACTTACTAGTGAGGCTCTCATGGAACGTGCGGCGACGGGGTTATTTAATTGGATTAACGAGCGCCTACAAGCTAGACCAGTACCTATTCATATCTTTTGTGGTATTGGAAATAACGGGGGCGATGGTTTGGCTTTGGCCAGACAGCTAAAAGCCCTAGAGTATGCTGTTCAGGTTTATGTGGTTAACTACAGCAAAAAGCGTGCTCCAGATTTTTTGACAAACCTTCAAAAATTAGAGGCCAAAGATCTTTGGCCTACTTTTTTAGAAGAAGACAGTAGTACATGGCCGACCATTCAAAAAGGTGATTTTGTTGTGGATGCGCTTTTTGGAATAGGACTTTCTAGGCCGCCAAGTATTTGGGTGGGGCAATTGATGCAATATCTCAATACCTCCGGTGCTTTCATACTTTCTGTAGATGTGCCTTCGGGCGTATTTATGGATCAGGTGCCAGTATATGCTGATCGGGTGGTAAAAGCCGATTGCGTATTGAGTTTTCAATGGCCGAAGTTGCCATTCTTTTTGCCGGAAACAGCGACTTATGCACGATACTGGGAATTGTTGGACCTAGGATTGGATCAAGGTTACCTGAGCACCATCTCCACAGATTATCAACTTATTGAAGTTGCTGATATTCAGTCTTTTTATAAGCCTAGAGAAAAGTTTTCGCACAAAGGAAATTACGGACACGCTATGATTGTGGGGGGGAGTTATGGAAAAATAGGAGCCATAGCACTAGCTACGAAGGCTTGTCTAACCTCTGGTGCTGGTTTGGTAACGGCCTTTGTACCAGAATCGGGTAGGGTGCCTTTGCAAACAGGGGTTCCTGAAGCTATGGTGATTACGGATGATAATGAAGCACAGCTTACGGCAATATCGTTCCCTTTTCAGCCCAAGGTAGTGGGTATTGGCATGGGCATGGGGGTAGATAAAGCAACGGTTAAGGCGTTCGAGCGTTTTATGGAGGCCAATACCATCCCTTTAGTCGTTGATGCCGATGCCATTAATATACTGGGTATGCGGCCTGAACTTTTAAAAAAGTTACCCGAGGGGTCTGTACTCACTCCACATCCGAAAGAGTTAAAGCGCCTGATAGGGGAGTGGAATGATGATTTTGAGAAACTAGAGATGGCCAAGCGCTTTTCTTTGCAATATCGGTGTGTACTGGTAATTAAAGGCGCTTGTACCATTACTTTTTATGGCGGGGTAGGGTACATTAACAACTCAGGAAACCCTGGTATGGCCACTGCGGGCAGTGGCGATGTGCTCTCAGGAATGATTACGGCACTAGTAGCCCAAGGGTACCCTGTCTTAAAAGCTACCTTGATGGCAGTGTATTTACACGGCCGTGCAGGGGATTTGGCGGTGGCCAAATTGGGTTATGAAGCCATTATAGCATCAAGGCTTATCGAAAATATAGGACCCGCTTTTGTATCCCTTTATGGGAAAGAAGGTAGTAGGGCTAAGAGGGGTTAGATCTTAAAGGCTTTTTCCTCAGCTTCTTTTTAATCCAAGTCACGGCGTTGTCATATTCAATGAAAAACTCCATGGTCTTTTTGTAAAACATTTTTTCAATCCTGAAATTGTGCATGTCAATTTCTTTCTTAAAAACTCTTATGCAATAGACCCTATTATTTACACCTACCTTCGCGGTCTGGAACAGTTAAAGGCAATTGCTATCGTTTCTAAG
>JBCDGY010000181.1:0-6808 GCA_039414375.1 Bacteroidota bacterium
GGCAGAGGCTGCTCTTGACAACATATCGTCCAGAACAACAGGATCGGCAGGATGGTAAAGTTGATACCAAAAATTACCTTCGGTAATTTGTCCGATTGTTTCAATGCTGGCAGTACTTACGGTACTTAAAACAAAGGGGATTCTCTGTTTGTGGGCGGCCTGGGCCAACAGTTCTGCGGAGTGGGGCCACAACATTCCTTGTAACCCTACTGGAGCTACGCCAAAGGGCGCCTCGTACTTTTCTGAGAACAAATTTACCGACAAGTCTGCCAACCCAAATTTCTTAATGTACTCTGGTTGTAATTCAGTAGCCCGTATATCTCGTGTATTCTTCTTTAAATTAATTTCCTCGTTGGCGCCTCCTACAAGATATTCGTATGCAAATCTTGGCATCCTTCGTTTTGCAGCTATCCTTAGGTCTGCTACTGATGGAAATCTACTATCAAACACTACGAAGTTTTTTGTGCTCTTTGGCTACCCACGATCCATAAAAAGCAATGATTACAAAACTCAGTAAGGGAAGTATAAAAGAGAGATTCACCTCAGGAACATTCCAAATTCTAATGTCAGAAACTCCGCTTCCTCCAATATCAATAATTAAGGCTTGAAGTTGTGGTAACAAAGCCCCACCAACAATTGCCATAACCAAACCAGCGGCGCCAATTTTGGTTTTTTCTTCATTGAGATTGCTTAGGGCAATACCATAAATTGTTGGGAACATAACAGCCATACAGAATGACACGCCAACCAGAGCATAAAGTCCTAGCACACCTTGAGAACCTATGGTCATTGACAATAGTATCGCAGCAATTACAGACTCGAAAAGAAGCAACCGCTCAGCACTAACATGCTTTAATGCATAGGTGCCTATTGCCCTACCTATTAGAAAAAGAAAGAAGGCCACAAATTGATAGTTGGCTGCTGCAACACTTGAAATTCCTAGAAACTCAGCGTACTGGTAAATATAGGTCCAACACATAATCTGAGCTCCTACATAAAACACCTGAGCAATTACGCCGCCCACATATTTACCGTTTTTAAATAAGTCCTGAATGATATTTTGCAATCCATAGATTTCGCCATCATCTGCCCTACCCTGTGGCATTTTATTCACTGCTATTAGTATAAAAACTCCTAATACAGCAAGTCCTAATATTACATAAGGGTCTCTAATGACCATTAGGTCTGAAATGCGAATGGCAGTCTTTTGCGCTTCAGATAATAGGGAAAAATCGGCAATATCGTCAGATTGTAATTTTTTAAGAACAAACTCCTGAGCCACAAGTAAACCCAATAGCAAACCAATGGGATTAAAGGCCTGTGCTAAATTCAAACGCTGCGTTGCCGTTTTTGGACTTCCCATAGATAGGATATAGGGATTGGCTGTGGTTTCTAAGAATGCCAAACCAAACGTAAGCACATAGAGACCTAAACAGAAAAACCAAAATTTTTCCATGAGGGCTGCTGGATAAAACAATAGTGCCCCTAAAGCGTAAAGGGCTAAACCTATTAAAACTCCAACCTTGTAGGAGTATTTGCGTACAAACAGCGCTGCGGGCAATGCCATACTAAAATATCCTCCGTAAAAGGCCATTTGTACCCAAGCGGCTTGCGAATTGGAGAGTTCCAAAACTTTTTTAAATGCCTGCACCATAGGGTCGGTGATTGCATTGGCAAACCCCCATAAGGCAAATAATGAGGTAATCAAAATAAATGGCGTCAAGAGTTCTTTAGGAACAATACGTGTATTTTTAGATTTAGATAAGGTATCGTTCATGGTTAGGTTATTGCACGATCTAAATGAGTGTAGCCGCCATCTACAAATAGCAATTGCCCGGTAGTATGAGAGGCCCTATTTGAGAGCAAGAATAGTACCGTATCGGCAATTTCCTTGGTAGTAGTCATTCGATTATCGAAGGGAATTTTGTCTTGAATAGATTTTAGTTTTTCGGTTGGATTGTCAAACGTTCCTATCCATTTTTCGTAAAGTGAGGTATAACTCTCTGCGACGATAACTGCGTTCACACGAATTCCATAGGGCAACAATTCTACAGCCCACTCTCTGGTAAGCGCATCTCTAGCCCCATTTGCTGCTGCATATCCCGATGTTCCGCCTTGTCCTGTCACCGACACTTTGGAACCAATATTTACAATAGCACCCTTATTCTTTTTCAGCTCTGGTAAGCACAGGCGGGCCATTTGATAATAATGCCCCACATTTCGTTTGATAGACTTTATAAAATCGTCATAAGTGCCCTGCTCTAATCCTATTTGATCATTGACGCCCGCGTTGTTCACCAACCCATCGATATGCCCTAGTGTTGTTTTGATTTCATCGATGGCCTTTTGGCATTGTTCGTTATCCGTAAGCTCCACTAACCTATAGTGTACCTTGGCACCGGTCTGTTTGATTTCTTCAAAAACATTTACCACATCAACCTCGGTACGCCCTAAGATAACAGGGATGGCGCCTTCCGCTGCGAGCTCCTCCACAATAGCTTTTCCAATACCCTTGTCGCCTCCTGTTACAATGACAACCTTATCTTTAAGTCCTAATTCCAAATCAATATTTTTTTTGATTCTTTGTACTGAAAGTTTCGCTATATCCTGTATTACCTTCTTTTAAGCTATATGCTTCCGTCGCGGTTTCCGCCATAATTTGCTTTCTTTCGTCTGCCGTAAGCGATTGTACAAATTGTGTAACCGTACCCAAAACCTCTTCATATTCCGCGGCCAAAAGGCATACGGGCCAATCACTACCAAACATGACGCGATTAGCGCCGAATAATTCTAAAGTCTTTTCCATATAAGGCTTTAGGTGCCTGTATTTCCAAGACTTCCAATCGGCCTCGGTAACCATACCAGATAGCTTAACATAGATATTCGGACGCTCTGACAATTTCGCCATATAACGTTCCCATTGATCAAATGTTCTATTCTTAATATTTGGCTTTGCTATATGATCAAGTACCAATGGATATTCTTCAGGGATTTGAGCCACTAAACCCATGACATCCACCAGCTGCGTATGCTTTACCAAAATATCATACACATAACCTTTACTCCCCATTGTGCTTATAGCATCTACAAATTTTTGCTGTAGCATGAAACCCTTTGGCTCCTGCTGGAGAATATGCCGAAACCCTTTAATTATAGGAAATTCCTGAAATTGCTCCAGTGACTTTTCAAAGTCTTCACTTAGCATATCAACCCAGCCAACGATTCCTTTGATAAAAGAGAATTCTTTGGCCTGCGCCACAAGATACTTAGTTTCTTGCTCTGATTGATTGGCCTGGACAGCGACAGAACCGACAACATTATTTTTTTCATAGACAGATTGCAACTGCTGCGGAAGATAGTGCTGCTGCAAAACCCCCATAGTACCATCTATCCACTTGTATCGCTCCGGATTGTAGTGCCATAGATGATGGTGGGCATCAATGATCTCCATATGCCCTAACTTTTTGTTTGGATAGTCCCAATCCATCTATTCCTAGCTCTACAACATCACCAGGTTTTAAGTATTGCGGTGGATTTAAACCCAAACCTACTCCTGAAGGGGTTCCTGTTGAAATAATATCTCCGGGCTTCAAAGTCATATAGTTTGAGATATAGCTCACAACGGTGGGTATGTCGAAAATAAAATCGGAGGTGTTGCTATCCTGAACCATTTTGCCGTTCCATTTAAGCCAGAGACGAAGGTTGTGTGGGTCTTCGATTTCATCTGCAGTTACCAAATACGGTCCCAAAGGGGCAAATGTATCGGCACTTTTACCTTTAACCCATTGCCCACCATGCTCCAACTGAAAAGCACGTTCACTAACATCGTTATGCAACATATAACCAAAAACATGCCCCATGGCTTCCTCCTTACTAACATAAGAAGCTTCCTTCCCAATAACTAAAGCCAATTCTACTTCCCAATCTGTTTTCTCACTGTTTTTAGGAATGACAATATCATCAAACGGACCGTTTAGGGCCGATATAGCTTTAAAGAACAAAACGGGTTCCTTAGGAACTTCCATCCCGCTCTCCTCGGCATGCTTTCTATAATTGAGGCCTACACAAATGATTTTTCCTGGTCGCTTTACCGGAGGTCCAAAACGAAGGGGAGCTGCCTGTGGAAATGCGTTTTTCTCCAATTGAAGCTTTAACTCCTTAGCCGAATCAGGATCTCCAAAAAAATGCTCGTCGTAATCAGTAACCCAATCACTTACATCGTAATAATTCTGGTTGTGAAATATCCCAGGTTTTTCCGATCCAGGCTGACCAAATCGCAATAATTTCATTGTGTCTTTTTTAAATTATCCATTTAGTGTTATGAACCCACCATCAATCGCGTAGCAACTGCCGGTGAGAAAAGCAGCCTCGTCGGAAGACAGATAAAGGGCAAAAGCAGCAATTTCCTCTGGTTTTGCCATCCTTCCAATAGGTTGGGTCTTAGACAGCGCCTCAAAGGTTTCTTTTTCCTTACCAGGATAGTTTTTTTTAATGAAGCCGTCTACAAAAGGCGTATGTACTCGAGCAGGAGCCAAGCAATTACACCGAATATTATCTTCCAGATAATCCTTTGCAATAGAATAAGTCATCGTTAAAACCGCGCCCTTTGACATGGAATAGGCAAAGCGGTCTTTGATACCGACCACGGAGGCAATAGAGGCAATGTTTAAAATACTACCGCCTTTTTGCTTCATTAAGGGTATCGCTTGTTGACTGCAATTAAAAACACCTTTGATGTTAACCTTATACAAAAGGTCCATATCTGCTTCACTAGTCTTATCTAAAGATCCAATATGCGGAATTCCGGCGTTATTAATTAAGACGTCTAATCGAGTAATTCCGGTATCTGTAAATGCCGCTGCTACATGCTCCGGATTCCCTACGTCGCAATGTATAAAACGGGCAAATCCTTTTGCACTTGTAAGGCGTTCCTCAATAGCTATTCCTTGCTCTCTATCTAAATCAAGGAAGAACACCCTGGCACCCTGCTCCGTAAAAAGTTCAGTAATCGCCAAACCTATACCACTACATCCGCCAGTGATAAGCACCTTTTTACCGCTAATGTCAAAGAGTTTATGACTCATTCTGAAGTATCTTGATAAATATACACTATTTTTAGATAGCGTAATACTAACGTTAAGATTTTATAAAGATTCGATGATATTAGAGGTCACAAATAGTTTTCTAGGACAGATATGCTTACATCGATTAAGAGCTTTCGGATCAAAAAATGACAGAAAAAGACACTACACATGAAACATTTATTTGCTTTACTTTTTTTTGGTTGCTCATTTTGGAGCTTGGCCCAACCCAACCGAATCATCAACATTGATTTTAACGAAGTTGAAGGATTACACAACAAGTCTTTTAGAAAAAGTGTTGGTGCCGGAAGGGCCTATGAAGGGCTAAGAGCCGATTGGCAACATCAATTAGCAATGGTTAAGGAGGAATGTGGTTTTGAGTTTATGAGATTACACGGGATTTTCCATGAGGACATGGCAGTTTACTCCAAAAGTGAAGATGGACAAACCATTTACAATTGGCAGTACGTGGACAAGCTTTATGATTTTTTGTTGAGTATTGGAATAAAACCTTTTGTTGAGCTCTCCTTTATGCCCAAAGCGCTAGCTAGCGGAGAACAGACCATATTTTGGTGGAATTCTAATGTGACACCACCAAATGATTACAACGCCTATGGAAATCTAATACAAAATTTTACTGAACACTTGGTTGAAAGGTATGGCGAAGAAGAGGTAGGAACTTGGTATTTCGAAGTATGGAACGAGCCAAACCATGGCGGCTTTTTTAGTGGATCGATGGAAGAATATTTCAAAATGTATCGCGCAGCTGCTACTGCCATTAAATCCGTAAACCAAACTTACAAGGTTGGAGGACCAGCCAGTGCTGGAGCGGGCTGGATTGAGGAATTTATAGACTACTGTGCTAGTAACAAGGTACCCTTGGACTTTATATCTTCCCATGAGTATGGAGTACTTGGTGTTTTGGACGTTTATGGTGTAAGGCGTATTCAAATGGTTAAAGATCCAAATAGGGTAGCGAATTCTGTTGCCCAGGTAGCACAATGGATCAATGAAGGAAAAATTAAACCCTTAGAAGTCCATTTTACAGAATGGTCATCCTCCTATTCACCTAGAGATGCAGTACATGATACCTATCAAAACGCTACTTATGTTTTGAACACCTTAAAATTCAGTGAAGATATTGCCACTTCCATGTCGTATTGGACCTTTACCGATATATTTGAAGAGGGTGGCCCACCTGTGACCCCATTTCACGGAGGATTTGGATTGCTTAATGTACAAGGTATAAAGAAGCCTACCTATTACGTTTATAAATATTTGAACCAACTGGGGAGTGCTGAACTAAAGAATAAAGATTTCAACTCTTGGGTCTGTAAAGAGGGGAGTGATGTACAAGCACTTGTTTGGGATTTCTCCTATTTATATGCCAAAAATCGGTTCAACCAGACTTTTTATGCCAACGAGGTGCCAGCTAAAAATAAGGGCGCAATGGAAATTGTGGTTAAAAACCTAGCAAAAGGCATATATGTCTTGGAAATTTATAAAACAGGATATCGCCAAAATGATCCGTATACTGCTTACATAGATTTAGGAAAACCTAGCCAACTAAATGCGCGACAAGTGGATTACTTAATGAAAAAAAGTGCTGCTGTCCCTATTTTAACTGAGGTTCACCAAATCGATTCAGGAACTTTTAGCAAAACCTTAGAGTACAGAGAGAATGATATTTTTTTCTTAACTCTCCGAAAAATAAACTAATTGCTAAA
>JBCDGY010000182.1:0-6741 GCA_039414375.1 Bacteroidota bacterium
ACGTCCCAAATCACATGGGCCATGGCAAACTCGTCTATTTCCTCATTAGAGATGGCATCATTCTTTAAATTTTTGGACTTTAAGGTTAATTCTATCAGTTTATTGGCTACCGCAGTAAAGTTTGCATCACCAAAAAAGTCGTGCATCTTTGAGTAGAGACCTTCATACAAACGTTGTCCATTTGATAGGTTGTAATCGGAAGAGGTGAGGCCTTTTATAAATGTTTCGCTTTGGTCATCGGTAATAGAATTAATAAGCTTTAATGCAATTGCCTCTACATTGTAGTGGGAACTAGTCCAATAACCGCCCATGAAACCTGATGCTACTATTTGTAGCATGGTCAGTTTGTCGGCCACTTCAATAAGTTCCAATTGTTTGGAAGATAAATTATAAGCTATTTGAAGAATGGCTTTTCGATCATCTGCGTCAGCAGTTTTGATAAATATTTTAGATGCGTTGAAATAAAATATATATTGGTCGAATATTCTTTTAAAATCCTGAAAAGCTTCAAGACTCCTATCTCCGTAACCCTCATAATAATCGATTTGCTGCCATCCATATAAATTTGAAATGCCTTTCTTGATCAACTCATCTATAAAACTGGGATCAGCGTCAGAGGCACAGATCATTTTTGCTATTTCACCTATTTCCTTTTGGATCAACTCATCTTCAATTGAGCTATATGATACTATAAATTCATCACCTCTCGTACATTTTTCATTACAGGGATATGTATATCTTTCTAACAGTTTTCCAGATTGGATATAGTCCGCAAAACTTTTCAAGGAACTGTTATAGGCGTATTTTAGTCTTTTATTTGTGCCGCAACCCTCGTTGTATTCAAAGAAATATACATCGTCACCCTCTTCAGGAGTTTTATATGATATGGAATTAGAAGGATTTCCATAAGAGTCAACATAGTTTCCAGTAAACGTTCCATTTTCTATCTCTGCATGATAACTTATTTTTAGAGTATTTTGAAATCCAGGAATTGCACCGTTGTACCGAGCTCCGATATCCTTACTTATTATTGCGGTTGTATTTTTTACTTGAAACGGTCTCCAATCGGGCGTAAACCAAGTCTTGTTGGCAATCTCCCCTTCTTCTTCTTTTTGAAATAGATAAAACTTTAAGGCAGGGTCGTGTATTTGTGCCCAGTGCATATGGGGAAAGGTTGTTTCCGTACCATAATCCATTAGCCAGTTTGTAGCATCTTCAGCAGTGCTATACTGCTCAAAGGGATGCTGCAGTGCAAACACACCATGCCCCAGTTCATGTGCCAGAGTCTTGGCTGTAGTTCCTTTTGCTTCCTCCCCGTTGCCCACATATTTTTCAAACACAAAGCCAAATTGCCGTTGTAATGGCATAAAACCGGCTATACTTTTTGTGTTTTCAATATCCTCCCCACACACAATAATATAATAGGTGCTTGAACTATTTGCCCCAGCCGCCATAGCTAAATCACGAAGAGATTTTTGCTCGTTATTGTAGGCATTTGCCCATGGGCTGTCTCCTACATCCATGCCATTACTACCCAGTACGGCATCAACATCAATCGTCAAGGGAATGGTGCCTTTAAAATTGACGATGGCTGCTCCTTTTTGAAAAATATTCGCAACAGCAGTTTCCACATCGCCCAAAGAAGCCCCATTGACCGATACCAGGGCAACATTGATTTCCCTATTGGTTAAATGCCAAAGTGTGAAAGCGCCCGCGGTCAACTGTTTGTCCCGATCCTCCTTTGCGGGGACTACGGCATAAATGGTCTCATTCTCATAAGTATAGTGGCCCTTGAGTGTTAAGGTGGCGGTGCTGCCCGAAAAGGTTGCGGGAATAAGCTCCCCTTGTTTGGTTTTAAAGATAACCTCATCGGCGGTATATGTATCGTTCTTGATTTCAATGGTAGCCGTAATTTGCGTTTCTCCTCCATTGGGCACAACATGATGGGGCAATATATATTCCTCTCCGCTCCCATTTTGGATCACTTTATACTCCTTTTTAAGCTTTTCAGTGGGATTTGGAGGCATTTGATCAAAACCGTAAGTACCTGATGTATTAAAAGTGACCAAAACAGCTTCAGCTGTTAAACGCTCCAACTGACCGTTGTTGGAGACCCCAGAAACGTTATCTGCGTTTACCAAGCCACCTGAATCGATCTGGCCCCCTTCAGTAACATTGCCCTCTGCATCTATATGATACACTTGTCCAGTACCATCAACCACCACCTTGTCATCTCCAAGAGGTTCTAAAACGGTCGCCCCGTTTTCAGGATTTGTAATCACGATATTGCCATCCACTATCTTAATATCCTTGTCGGGATCTAATGGAAAGTTCACCCGGATCTCATCAAGGTCATTGCTACCTTCAAAAGGTTCCCCTAAGGCATCAGTAACAGCCTCAATAGTATCGATCGTCTCATCAATATCCAAGATATTGCTCAGGCTGGAGTCATACATGGTAACTACCGAACCTTCTAACAACTGGCGGTCGGTGTTCAGCAAGACATTAGTGAACTTAACCCCTAATCGAATACTATTCAGGTAAGGTATCGTCACATAACCTTTTCCTGTAAAACGACCGTTACCCCCATTAACCTCAAGGATATTGACGGGAAAATCCCCTGCAGTAAAGCGCTCTCCAGCAGCAAGGTTTGGCAGTGGGTCTCTATTGTCTAGACTAAAATCGGGATTAATACCACACTCATAAAGACTGGTCTCTTCATCAGCAATAAAAGTAGTAAACTGCTTGCCAAAGCTCCAATCACCTTCGGTAATAGAACATTTCTTCATCACCTGATATTCGTAGGTGGTACCGGCCTTAAGATCCCATAGTGTTAAAAGGTTTCCAGCGGTCTTGCTGAAAAACCACTCTGCCCCCGAAATATTTTTCTGTCGGTATCTTACCGTATACTCCGGGATATCCGTACTAAAATCGTCCCAGAAAATATTAGTGTTCGTACTGCCTTTTACCTCATGGTAAATTCCTGTCGGTGGGTTACACGAGTGCGCATAGCTAAAGGTGTAAATTTCACTGTAACCTTGGTTTTTAAACAAGCCTATCGTTTCTGCCCCTTGTATAGCACGCGCCTGTACGCGCCAGGCATAACGTTTGTCGGAAAGTAATAAGGGATCGGAAGGGCCATAGATATAGGTAGTGGCCGTAGTGGTCGTTTCAAAAATGGGGGGGGAGCTTAAAAACGCTTGTTGTGGATCTACATAAGGATCCCAAATTTCTACAAGGCTAAACTGGTATTCCACATTGCTCACATTGGTATGTCGCGGTGTCCATTGAAATACAATATTGGGGGGATTGGTTTCCGGAAGGCTAGCGTAGTTTGTGGGTAGTACCAGAAAAGGGGGCTCATTCTGAAAAATAAAGACGGTCGTACAACTGCGACTAGAGAGTCGGTTGCCCGTTAAGCCATCGAATACCTCAAAACAAAATTGATAGCTACCCTCGGGAATGGCACGCCCATAGGCATCTGGACCTATACCTGAAATATTTTCGAAGCGCAAATAGGGTTCCAATTCCACATTCGAAAGCAAAACCGGAACTCCTCCTTCGAGAAAAATAGGAGCGGCGCCACTGACCACTGCATTACTTTGAAAGGACAGGCCATTACCTTGAAAAGAAAGCCGCAGGCCTACCTCTCGATTGGCAATGGTTAAATCGTTGAGGAGCAACTGTACCCGTAGTGGGCTATTCACAGAATTGAGATTGGCATAATCGGTAAAATAGAGCGGTGCTGGAGGCACGACTTGTGGGGTGACCTGCACTGGAAAGTTGCCCTGCTGCCCTTGCGCAAAAATACCCATCAACAACAAAAAGCTTATCCATAGCTTATGCCCAACCCCCAACCATAACCTATCTAATGGGCTTTTACTGTTGTCTATCCTATTTCTTGCTGTCATCAAACCTTAGTCTTTATCATCTTCTTGTTGCTCCTTCTTATTGGGCAGTTCTGCTCCCTTGGCCTCTAATGCCAAGGCCTTTTCATAATGAAATTGAATAATCTCGTCTTGCAAAAAGGTCACCAAGTCCTCTACATTGTTATTGCGCTCGAATTGCGCAAAAGCCTTGGAGGCTGTAATCGCTATAAACTCCTTTAGGTATCCTTTGGGCTGTCGAATGTCTGCTGCCCCCGAGAAACCTTCCAATTGGGTATTCATTAACTGGTGTCCGGCCAACTGTGCTTTTCGTTCCTTAAATTCTTGCACCAAAAGCCGATATCGGGGTAGGTAGCGTTGCTCTGAAGCACTTAGTGCCAGGGTATCCACGTTGTGCAGCGGGTGCCTTTCCAGACTGACTTTGGCCTGCTCGTATCGGGATTGCAAAGGTCCATTCATACGATCCATATCGCGAACGATACCTTCGAACGCGGCAATAAGGGCTTGCTCGTATTGTGGTTTAAAATCTTGAAAGCTATAGAGCGCCTCTAAAAATACCAAAGCGTTTTCGGTGTATTTGGAGGGACGCTTTTGTTTTTGAACAATTGTAAAAAGCAACTGGAGTTCCTCCTGCTTAAACTCTGGAATATCTTGAAAAGGCGAACTTTCAAAAACGGTATTGAGCTGGGTGGTTACTTCTGGGATGGTACCGCTATAAGTAACATCGCGATACCTAAACCGTACCTGTGCTGTGAGGTCTGTAGCTGTTGTTGTACCATCACGCTCGCGATCCCTACGGTTCCATTTTAGATTATCAAAAGTATAGGTGTAGCCCAGGGTAGCCGTAAAATCTTGGTTTTGGGTCCCGCTTTCCCGGAAAAGCGCCAAGAGGTTAAGGCTAAAATTGTGTTTTTGCAGCCAGGTATAAGCACCCCCCAAACGCACATTAAAAATGGTATTCTGCTGCACGCCATCAACAGAGGCCGTGTTGTAGCTGGTTGACAGGTTGGTGCGTAGTTGTTTTTCAAAAAATAGTTTCCCCACGGCTAAAGTAGGGCCCCAGGTAAGGTTATTGCTGGCATCGCCAACACTGGTTACAGAGACATTGGTCGCTAGGGCTACATTAAAATCTGATTTGGGAAAACCCCAGTTGTAGGAGGCCACCCCGTTGTAAAAAACGGTTGACCCAGCTTCAACTGTCTCCCCATCTTGTTGGTTGTCAGAAGTTTGATACACCAGATTTAAGTTGGCTTGGTGATTTTTAGATTCACTTTTTTTGGTAGTAAGGTTAAACCCTAAAGTAGCGTTCTGTGAAATTTGACGGTAGTTTAAAGTATCTACATTATCCAAATCGCCAACCTGGTTGATAAAGTCAAACTGATCACGGATGTTGGTAAAGGACTGAAAATTGGAATACGATCCATTAACGTTGAGCTTTTCCGAGGCGGCGTAGGTTGCATAGAAGGCACTGACGATACGTTGTAGTTGGGCTGTTTTAGAATCGTCCAGGTTATCGCGTTGCAAGCCTGCATTCATGCCTACCGTAACTTTATTGTTAAAAATGGATTGTGTGGCATTTAGGGTGATGTTTTCCAGATCGTTATTAAAAAAATAAGCCCCAAAGGTCCGATAATTGGGATCGATACGTTCATACCCAACGCCTAGACTACCATTGCCTGCAGGATAGGTAAACGAGGCATTCAACGCCTGAAAATATTGTGTACTCCCATTGTTGTCCAATAGCCAAGACAAGGCGCCACCATTAGTATTTGCCAGGGTACTACGGGTGTCTTCGGTAACACCGGATAGGGCATACTCCAAACGGAAATCTGCTTTTCCAAATAGCCGAAAAGTACTCTCTAAAGAGACCACTGCATTGTCCTTAGGTGCTAATCCCAGTTCTATGGGCAGTGGATTTTGAAGCGAGTTCTCATCATCGGTAGCCTTAAATAAGATGGCCGCGAGTTGCATAAATTCAAAATCATAACCCACTTTAAGTCCGAATCCACGGCGCTCGTAAGCCGTAAGCGCTTGGGGAGCCTCCGCATTGTATTCTGTAGCTCTTAGGAGGCGGCCATACATGGCGCTGATTTGCCATTTGCCCTGCGGTTTTACATCAAAACCCAAGCCGGTAAACTGATGCCCTGCTAGGGTGTAAGGCGAAAAGGTCATATTAACATCTCCAATATGGGCTGTGATCCATTTATAAGAAGGGTGTAAGCTGAGTCTGTTGAAGTTAAAAGGATTGGCAAAATCGAAGTCTTGATTGGAATAGGTAAAAGACAACGGGATATTATACAATCCAGCAATATTAAAATTTAAGTTGCCTTGGGCATAGTAGGTAAATGGTTGCCGCTGCCCTGCGCCTTCGTAGTAAATACCGCGAAGTGACACCCCTCCGTTGTAACGCAACCATTGGTCTTTACCCAATTGGTCAAAATTGATACGTTGCGAGAAGCCCAGAGCACTGCACATACTGAGTAGGATTAGTATTCGGTACAAAGAGGTCAGTTTATAAGGAACGTATTTAAACTTCCATAAACTGGCTAAACGTTGGTCCTTTTCGTTTTAGCCAAAAAGTTTAAATAAGGTCATCTTAAAAATACGATAATAACAAACGCCTAAACCTATATTTTCAAAAAAATGTAGGCAAATAAATGTTACCTAATGCAAAAAGTAGTACGTATACGCTATAAAAAGTGAGGTGTATTAAAAAAGAAGCCGTCTCGATACCAGATCGGGGCGGTTTTTTCATTTTAGGTGATATCGGTTTTCATTATAGGTTTTTAAATATAGCCAGAGAAGTATTTAGGCTTGTTAAGCTGCTTTTTTTCTGATATTGTGTGCTAAAGCA
>JBCDGY010000183.1:0-6545 GCA_039414375.1 Bacteroidota bacterium
GATAAAGAAAAGCGTATTAGGGGCTTCTACGATGGTACCAATCCAGAAGACATCGAACAATTACTCAAAGACTTAGCACTTTTAAAGCAATCGTATACCAAATAGCTTTTCTTTTTTTGCCTTACCTTTACCTTACATATAATGAATCTAAATAAATAGTATTGGCTTCCATTGGCACATTAAAAAAAGGGCAAAAAGGCATTATAAAGCCGATGATGGGGGATCAACTACCTGTAAAACTCATGGAGCTAGGTTGCCTGCCAGGGAATTTGGTGCAACTGTTACAAGTAGCCCCTTTGCACGATCCTATTTACATTAATGTCAACGGTTCTCATATCGCCATACGGAAAGCCATGGCCCTATGTATTGAGATTGATATCGTTGAAGACACTCCGCTTCCATGAGTAAAGACATTCGCGTTGCCCTCATTGGAAATCCAAATACTGGTAAAACATCCATTTTTAACCAACTCACTGGGCTAAAGCAAAAAGTTGGTAATTATCCTGGTATTACGGTAGAAAAGAAAGAAGGCCGTTGTAAACTTCCCAATGGCCAAACTGCCCATATCATTGATCTACCAGGCACCTATAGCTTGAATACCACATCCCTTGACGAAAGTGTAGTCGTAGAACTGCTGCTCAATAAAAACAACCAAGACTTTCCTGATGTGGCCCTAGTAATTAGTGATGTGGAAAATCTTAAGCGAAACTTACTGCTATTTACGCAGATTAAAGACTTAAGGATTCCCACCATACTGGTTATCAATATGGCAGACCGCATGGACAAAAAGGGAATTTCTCTAGCTGTTTCGCGATTGGAGCAAGATCTGGATACCAAGATTGCTTTAGTTAGTTCAAGAAAAGGACAGGGCATTGATCGCATTAAAGCATGTATTATTGATTACCAATCGCTATCCAAAAAACCAAACACGGATATAGCTGCTATTGCCCCAGACTATTTTAAAGGCTTACAGCAGGCCTTCCCACAAGAAGATCCCTACAAGCTATGGCTCGTTATTACCCAAGATGTCAACTTTACTTCCATATCTAAAGAACGGGTAAAAGACGCCTCTTTGTTTACCACCAAGTCTTCAGATGAACTAAAAAAACTACAACATAAAGAAACCGTATCCCGGTATCAATTCATTAATAAAGCCCTTAAGAAAAGCTACCAACAAGACCTGCAAGCGGCCAAAGGCTTTCGAGCAACTTTGGATAAAGTGCTTACGCACAAGGTTTTTGGCTATCTTATATTTTTTCTTATTCTTTTAACCATCTTTCAAGCCATTTTTGAATGGAGTGGTTACCCCAGCGATTTTATCGATGAGCAATTTGTTTTACTGGAGCAATGGACAAAAGATACACTCCCGTCAGGCATTTTGACCAATCTTCTTTCCGAAGGTATTATAGCAGGTATAAAAGGCATAGCAGTCTTTATCCCACAAATTGCCTTTTTGTTCTTGTTCATTGCACTGTTAGAAGAGTCCGGGTATATGAGCAGGGTGGTGTTTTTAATGGACCGATTAATGCGTCCCTTTGGCCTCAGCGGAAAAAGTGTGGTTCCCCTAATTTCGGGAACGGCCTGTGCCATTCCAGCAGTAATGGCCACAAGAACTATTGAAAGCTGGAAAGAACGTTTGATTACTATTTTGGTGGTTCCCTTTACTACCTGCTCGGCACGATTACCTGTATATCTTATCTTAATTGCTCTAGTGATTCCGGAGGGCAGTTTTTTAGGTTTTAGCTTTCAGGCACTCACGTTAATGCTTCTTTATCTGTTGGGTTTTGGTATGGCGATATTCACCGCTACTATTCTGAATCGTTTTCTCAACATTAGAAGGCGGTCCTTTTTTATGATCGAAATGCCAGACTATCGATTACCCCTTTTTAAAAATGTGCTATATACAGTTATTGAAAAGACCAAAAGTTTTGTCTTTGGTGCGGGTAAAATTATTTTAGCAATCTCTATAGTGCTCTGGTTCTTAGGGTCTCATGGATTTTCAACAGCGTTTAAGGAAGCGGAACAAATTGTTAACAAGCGTATTGAGAAACAGGGGCTTAACCGATATAGTCAAAACTATATCGCCAATAATCTAGCGTTATATCGCGCCTCTAATCGGGTGAGCATAAGGCCACAACCCAATGCCATTAGTGTAGCCGCATTTCAAGATTCCATCCAAGCCTTTACTGACCTTCTCGAAGAAAAGGCGCGTACTCAGGAAATCGCAAGTTTTCGGCTAGAAAACTCTTATATCGGACATGCAGGAAAAGCAATAGAACCCATTGTAAAACCCTTGGGTTATGATTGGAAAATTGGAATTGCCGTGCTCACTTCTTTTGCAGCTAGGGAGGTGTTCGTAGGTACTTTGGCTACTATTTACAGTGTTGGTAACGACGAAACAGAAACCATAAAAAACCGTATGGCCGCAGAACTAGACGATACCGGTACACAACCTTTATTCAACTTAGCTACAGGAGTTTCATTGATGCTTTTTTATGCTTTTGCAATGCAATGCATGAGTACCCTAGCAGTCGTTAAAAGAGAGACCAATTCCTGGAAGTGGCCGCTACTTCAACTGGGTTCTATGAGTATAATTGCGTATCTTATTGCTTTAACGGCTTATCAATTCCTTCGATAATGGTACAACAGTTTTTAGCATATCTCATTTTGACGTTGGCCTTGACCTATTTGGTGCACAAATGGATTCTTCCCCTCCCCTTTCTGCGCAAAAAGAGCAAGCCCACTAAAAAATGTGGCTCTGACTGCGGTTGCTAATATCCTTTCCTCACTTTTTAAAAAAAACTTACCCTGGTTAGTAACCTTTTCGATTTTCTGGACTATATAAGTCCGAATACCAACCGAAAATGAGGTTAAACACACCATCTGATGAAGAAATTATGGCGCAGGTAGCTCAAGGAGAGCTGGACTTGCTCAAATTACTCTTTGACAGACACCATAAACATATTTTCAACTTTCTACTTCAGATGTGTGGAGACCGAATGTTGAGTGAAGATTTAACGCAAGAAGTGTTCTATAAGGTGATGCGATATCGGGAGAGTTACAATCACGGAAAGTTTGTGTCTTGGCTATTTGCCATTGCCCGAAACACCCTAAAAACACATTTCTCAAAATCCAGAACTACCGATCGTGATTTTAATACAGTTGCTAATCAATGGTCGGAGAAGGCCGATAGTGAAAGGGAAGATTATTCCGATTTGCAACGTGCCCTAGGCCAACTTGATGACAGTGATCGAGAAGTATTGGTTTTAAATCGTTTACAAGAGGTTCGATATGAGGAACTTGCGCTTATCCTGAACAGTACCCCAGGAGCAGTAAAAACCAAGGTATGTAGGGCGCTGAAAAAATTGAAACATATTTATGTACAACAATTATGAGTGAGCAAAAGGAAACGATATACAATCTATTGCCAGACTATCTAGATGGCACCCTAGAGCAACCAACCAAGGCACAATTGGAGCAGTTGTTGCAAGACCCAAGAAACGCAAAAGTGTTAGAAGCCTACCAATCGCTATATACCGCTTTTAAAAATGAGCCGCAGCATACTCCTTCCTTTAGGGTGCGCGAAGCGTTTTTGGAACAGTTGGCTATGGAAAAAGCTCAACAGGCGACCGTTATACCAATGCCAATGCAAACCAGCAGAGATACTCACAAAAATTGGTTTTGGCCCTTCGCTAAGGTTGCTGCAAGTATCGCCCTATTAATCACCGCTTTCTTCATGGGTAGGTATCAAGGTTATTACACCGTACAAAAAGATATGCTGGCATTGAAAGAAACATCGGTTCAACTACGACAAACCACAATGATCTCTTTACTAGAGAACCAGTCAGCCAGTAAACGTATTCAAGGGGTGGCCTATATTGAGGATTTTGAACAACCCGATAAAGCGTTGGTAAAAGCCCTAGCAGACCGAATGTTACATGACGACAATACTAATGTCCGTTGGTCGGCTATGGAAGCTTTGGTAAAGTTTAGGACGGCACCAGAAGTGAAGCGGACTTTTATCAAAGCACTAGAGACAGAACAAAATCCGAGTATACAAATCGCTATCATTCAAAATCTGGTAGAACTTCAAGAAAAAGAGGCTCTGGATACTATGAAAACCCTCTTGGAACAAGAAGAAACACAGCCTTATATCAAAGACGAATTAGAACAAGCAATCACTAAAATTATATAAATCTGCTTCGGGATAACCGAGGCCTCAAAAAACGACATCTCATGAAATATTATGTAAGCCTTTTTACGACATTTTGTTTGGCCATAAGTGGAGCCTTTGCCCAAGACGATTACACCAAGTCTCTTTCAGGAATTGATTGGGTAAAAATAGAATCTAAAGCTACTATTGAGCTTAAAACACATAGCAGTAAACAACTGTTGATAAAACGTAGGGCCAAACGGCCCGAGCGTGCCGCTGGGCTGCGCTTGGTCGGTAGTGGTGGAACCGATAATACCGATGTAGGTTTTTCTGTAGTACAAGACGGTAGTAACCTCATTGTAAAAAACCTTAGAAAGTCGGAGAAAGCAATTATCTATCTCCCAGCCACACAAAACATCGCAGTAAAAACAACTTGGAATGAAGATGTTACGATTACCGGATTTTCTGAAGAAATCGAGGTTGATGCAAAACTCAATGGCGACATTAAAATTGTAAATGTTACTGGACCAGTGACAGCAAATGCTTTAAACGGTGCTATTGAAGTAATTTTTACCAAAGTAAAACAAGACTCTCCAACCTCAATTTACACTACCAATGGTGTTGTAGATATTACCATGCCAAGCAATACCCCAGCCACACTATCCTTGGGTACTGTTAATGGAGCAGTATACACTGATTTTGATCTACAACGACCCAAAAAGGATGGACTTACGGCCATTTCCAGTCAAAATATCAAAGGTAGTATCAACAATGGCGGGGTTGCTATAAAACTAAAATCCACCAACGGTAATATTTACCTAAGAAAACAGTAATCATTCCTCGTAAAATCCTAAAAACGCATCTATGAAAACCATACTATACTGCCTATTGTTCGCCGTAATGGGCACACAAAGTTTTGCTCAGAAAGTAATTGAAAAGCAATTTGCATACCAGGATCAAGTGATCGACTTAGACGTAAGTTTTGCTCGTACGATTACAGTAAATAGTTGGGACAAACCCAATGTTTACTTCAAAGCTTCCATTAACATAGAAGATCCCCAATTCTTAACGTATTATAAGGTAGATTTTGAGGAGACCAATGGGCTTATAACTATTCGGGAAGCAGCAGGACCCTTGTTTGAAGCAATGCGCGACTATGGGCGAAAAAACGATGCTGGTAATCGTTGCTATTGGTACAACACAGGCGATATCTGCCAATTTCACTATGTGCTTTACGTTCCTAAAAATGCTACAGTTCAGCTAGAGAGTATTAACGGAGATTTATCTTCCGAAAACCTAATTGGCAACTTTAAGACAGCATTAGTTAATGGCGACATTGAATTATCCACTTACGCGGGTAATTTGAATCTAGAAACTGTAAATGGTACCATCGACCTTAAAGTTGATGATGTCAGTTTCACGGCTAAAACCGTCAATGGAGACATTTATGCCAATGAAAACCTTGCTATGACCATCTACGATAAAAATGTAGGGCAAAGGATTGAAAGTACGGAACAAGACCATAGCACTCAGCTACGACTAAATACCGTTAATGGCAATATGTATTTAAGGAAATAAAGCTGTAATCTCTTGTCAATTAATTGATTTTCTAAAAATTAAAGTTAGGGTTGCCTATTTTTCGGGAGGTGACCCTAGGGTTAAATCTTGCTGCAACGATTGATAGACGGGTGATGACGTAAAAAGATGTGCTACCTGGTATTCCCAGTCATTGGCAACGGCAAAGTAGCTGGGGTTATGCACCGCCATAATTTCATCACAAGCCTCACACGTATGAGCATAGTCTAAAAAATAGTGGGCAAACTCATGAAAAGAGACTACCTCTAAAATCTTATCGTCTAAAGTAGCTATCCAATTGACCAAAATATGATCGATGCTGCCTTCCTGATTTCTGGCAACCATGCCTAGGACCACATTGTCTGCAGCTATGGGTAAGGTGTCTGTTACAGCAATTCGCTTTAATTGAAAGAGCTTATCATGACAATCGATACCATAACGATCGCAATAACTCAAAAAAGTCTGTAAAATAGGTTGCAGACGTCCATCTACTTCAACCTTCTTTTGGGCCTGGGTACTTAGCGCAAAAACGCAGAGCAGTGCCAGGAAGTGATTCCTGTTCATGGTTTGGTTTGCTTAAGTATTGAAGACTTTTATAAAAGTCTCTGTTGGTCGGTGTTTGCTATACTAGAACGCAAACTTGGGCGGACTTATTTTTGGGTTACTTGCTTTTAACCTGAGTTCGATTATTATTGCAAATACAGCTTCACTTATTTTTGATTGGAAATTTTATAAAATTTTAGAGCGATATCTGGATATCGCGAGAGGATTTTATCAGATTTACGGCGAAAAGAAGGAAGTCCTAAAGGAAATGCCC
>JBCDGY010000184.1:0-6501 GCA_039414375.1 Bacteroidota bacterium
ATCAGACTACCAATGGGATGCTCTTTCGCTGTGATCTCTGTAAAATGTATCATTTGTCTTTTGGTCAATTTTATTTGGAGCTTACTAAAGACGAACTCAAGCATTTTAAGACTTTTTTACATCAGATTGATCCAGAACATTGGTATGAAAATTATCAAAGATGCGCTTTAAAACGAAAAATACCTATTCCCACCCTTCAGTGCAATCTTTTTATAACACTTCACCATACGGAGCTTGAAGAATTGAAACATTTACTTGCCTTCGATACTTACAAGGGAGAGAGTATGGTTGCAGCCATGGATATCGACTACACTATCATGCTAAATTGATTATGGACGATATAGATATCCTATTTTACAATCAGCATGGGATAGCCTTTCTATGGAAACGCTATTTGGGCAGAAATTTTGGTAAAGTGCAATTGGTATTTAGAAACACGGGTTTCTCTTTCTCCTTTCACCAGTTGCTACAGTTCTCAGATACGATCAAGGCGCTCTTAAAAGAGGAAACAACAAACAATCATAATTCCAACACTCAAAGAGAAGAGTCGGTTTTTATGTTGGATACTCCGCTGCAAGAGCTCAGTCTGGCTGTAAATTTCAAAGAGCTGGTTGCCATTGAAGAGCTTATAGTTAGAACGATTTTAACCGTGGGTTTGGGACATCTGAGTGCAGTCGCCACTCCCATCGTAAAGACTGAGGCAGGATAATAGTCAAAGCAAAATGATGGTGATGATGAAATGGTATGGGTATAAACCGTATTGAATACAAACTCTGTTAGACGATATTACACTTTAATTACTATTCAGCTTCACAAGACTTTTATCTCAGTAATTCAACACTATCTACCCTAAAAATTTGTCGGGTTTGAAATGTAATTTACTAGATTTGCGCGTTTATTAATTTAGAACAAATAAAAACTTGTTTAAAGTAGTTGTCTTCTTTTTTCTGCTATCCGGGCACTTGCTTCTAGCGCAAGCAACCATCAACGGAGTTGTCACCAAAGCTACTGGTGTACCATTAGCTTTAGTCAACATAAGAACTGAAGATGGTAAGGCGTATGCAGTCACTGGGGAAGATGGTTCTTTCGAGCTAAACGATCTGCAAAACAAGGTCTACCAAATTGTTTTTAGTACTATCGGCTTTGAAACGTTAACTCAAGAAATAGACCTTAGTAACAGTGCTGGGATTACCTTAAAAGTGGTTTTATTTCCCAAAACGGAAGTCTTGAAAGAAGTTCAGGTTGAGGGAAAGTCTAAGGCTACCATTAGTGCGGTACAACCATTGGCGGTCAGTACTATCGATGTTAGCTTAGTACAGAATAGTACTATAGACGCAGCCAGTCTCCTAGATCGGGCCAATGGGGTTCGGGTTCGCCAATCTGGTGGTTTAGGTAGTGATGTTAACATTTCAATACAAGGTGCTCAAGGGGATGCTATAAGACGTTATTATGATGGTTTGCCCTTGAAGTATCTCGCCACTGGAATAGATATCAACAACTTACCAGTAAACCAAATCGAGCGTATTGATATTTACAGAGGCATTACCCCTTTGGAGGTTGGCACAGATGCCTTAGGTGGTGGAATTAATATCATCCCAAAGACCTTTTATGACGATTACGTAGATGTTAACTATCAATTCGGCTCTTTTAATACCCACAGACCTTCCGTAAATCTATTTCTAGTAGGGCCTAAGGAAGTATTTTTTGGGAGTAATCTGTTTTTAAACTATTCCGATAACAACTTTCGGATTAACGCACAAAATAGAGATGTTGAACTTGGTCGTGCTACGCAAATTATTAAGGCAGAACGTTTCCATAGCCTTTTCCGATCGCAATACGCGGATTTTCAAGTAGGCGTGCGTTACAAAAAATGGGCCAAGCTATTGAGGCTTACGGTAATTTACGATGCTCTTTTTCGAGAAGTAAATACCCCTGTGGTTTTTAATCCAGTTCGCCCTGTTATCGGTGTTGAGCAGGAAGAACGTGGGCTTACGGCCAATTTGAACTATAAAGTTGATCTTACGCCAACTCTTTCTTTAGAAACCAAAACCAATTGGGGGAGTTATACCGAAATCGCTCGCGATACTACAAGTACTATCAGGGATTGGGAAGGCAATGTTTTATCGAATCCCGACAATAATGGGGCAGAACTATTAAATGCCCCCTTGGAGGTGTCCATTGATAATAAGGTGCTTCTTCAACGAACAACTGCTAAACTAGCTTTGACCGAGAGACAACAACTAACGCTAAGTAATTTATTTGTTAACCGAGATAGGGAGGGTGCCAATAGCTTGTTAGGTCCAGACGATTTCGATCCATTTACATTTCCTGCACAACTACAACAAAACTATGGCGGGGTGCAATGGGATGCTACTTGGTGGCAATCCCAATTGGAAACAGTAGCTACTTACAAAAACTACAACTACAAGGCTGATGCTACCAGCTTGCAAGATATTAATGGGGTTTTTGAACAAGTATCGTTAAACAATAATTACCATGGTGGTAATGTTGGTTTAAAATACAATTTTAGTGAAAACACTTTTTTACGGACTTCCTTTGAACGTGCTTATCGTCTTCCAGAGGAAATTGAATTGTTCGGTAATCTGGTCACCATTGGGTCCAATGTAGCACTTCGGCCAGAACGCAGTAATAACTACAATTTGGGGTTTAATACCAAAGCAAGACTGTTAGGGAAGCCAATACATTTTGAAATTAACGGATTTTACCGTTACCAAAAGGATCGTATTTTCCTTTTGACCTCTGGAATTGATTTAGCGCAATACGTTAATGAAAATGAAGTGGAAATTGCGGGGTTTGATAGTGCCTTAACTATGAGTCTCTTTAAGGCATTTACCACCAATTTTGCACTGACCTTCCAAGATGTACGCATACGAAGTGCTCGAGAAACTATTGAAGATGATAGTATAGGTGAGCGCGTGCCCAATCTCCCTTATTTGTTCTCTAGTGTAGATACCAACTACGTCATTAATACTTTGTTCGACCAAGGAGATCAGTTGCAACTTTCTTATTTTTACGACTATGTGGAATCGTTCTCTTCAATTCGGGAAGCTCAGGCGCGTGAAAACATAGCGAACTTTGTACCAGATCAAAATATCCATTCTCTAGAGGTTACCTATACTACTGCTTCTACAAAATGGAATCTCTCCGCTCGCCTCAACAATATCTTTGACGATGATGTTTTTGATAATTTTCGTGTACAGCGACCTGGTCGCAACCTCAATTTTAAAATTCGATACGCTATCCAATGAATACAAAACCATACACTCGGCCAAAAAAAAGTCTAATAGGGCTATTCCTAATTATATTATGCGGTATGGCTTGTGCCACGGACGATCCTATACCTATTAGCTCAGAAGATAGCGGTGATGTCCTACCTACACCTCCGGATACCTTATCGAATGATGTTAACTACGACTATATGCTGTTCACTCGCAGTCCCTCTTCTGCGAATGGTTTTATCACTGGCTTTGATGAATTTCCAGAGGGGGCTATTAACGTTACGGCCCTTGAGGAGACCTTAGCTTATACTGCGGTATCAGGAGGTATTGCTTACAATAACTATGTAGTTAATCAACAAAAATTATTTGGGGGATCCGGATATCAAAGGGTCTTATTAAACGCTGATAAAGTCCCCCTTGATGGGGCTATAATAGAGACTTTTGGAGGTGGATCAGCCATGGCCATTTTAAATGCCGATAAGGGGTATTATGTAGATTTTAATACGTTTAATATTCAAGTTTTTAATCCTACCAGTTTTGTGCGTCTGGGCGAAATCGATCTGTCTGAAGCCTTTCAAATTCCTGAGAATGCCAGAAATGAATTTGTAAGCCTTTATTTAAGTGGAAACCGACTGTTTGCCTGTTTATATACAGGTTTGGCATTTCCTGGTTTCGTTTACCAAAGCGAAGTGGGCAGTATTGTAGCCGTTATAGATACAGACACCGATACTTTTGTCAAAAATATTTTTTTTGAAGGCACCAAATACCCGGGCCAACCCTTTTTACGTTTTGCAAACCCAATAACAAGTGAAGATGGCACCTTATTTTTACCTACTCAAGGAGGGTTGACCTTGGATGTTGCTAATGGAGAAAATACGCCAGGAGCTATTTTAAAAATTCCTCCGGGAAGTGATGACTTTGATCCCAATTATCGCTTTACACCGCAAAGCGGCATAACCCAGTCCAGTGCCACCTCATTCTTAAATACTGGGTTTCTTTACGCAGGAAATGGTATTGCTTATACCAACGTGCTTATGGAAGACCCGGCTAATGGAGCGGATTTGATTAATCTTCCCTTGATGCGCTGGGCAAAATTAGATTTGATCAATGAAACGGCAACCTTGGTACAAGGTATGCCTGCCAATGCAGGCCTCACCACAGGAATGGCCTACAACTATCAAGATAAAGTTCAATTGGTGGTGTACAACCCCATTGAGAATATTAATGCCGTTTATGAAACGGATATCACGACCGATACCGCCATTGAGAAATTTCGAGTTACGAGCGGAGGCATTATTTACGGATTCTATGAAGTGGTTGAAAACAGCCCTTAATTTAAATTAAATAGACTATATAACACTAATACTATGAGAAAAACAACCCTGTATTTCGTACTAATGGCCATAATCCTCTTGGGGTTGATGGTCCAATGTTCATCGGACAGCAATGATAATGACGACGATCCTATGGAAGTCAACATCGATCCTCAAGGGGACGAAGACACTGACGGCCTTAATAACAGCAGTGAAGACCTGAATCAAGACGGTAATTATGACAACGACGATACTGATGGTGATGGGACACCCAATTATCGAGATAGTGACGATGATGGAGATGGGATAGCCACTGCCGATGAAGATACCAATAGCGACGGTAATTTTACCAATGATGACGCTGATGGAGATGGCGTTCCCGATTACTTGGATGATACGGACAACACAGCTATAAATCCTTTGGGTGACGAGGACTCCGATGGTATCACCAATCAAGAGGAAGATTTAGATCAAGATGGTGATTTTGAAAATGATGATACGGATGGGGACGGTACGCCCAATTATGAAGATATCGATGACGACAATGATGGAGTGCCTACCGTTGACGAAGGTAGTACTACAGATACCGATACTGATGGTACGCTAAATTATTTGGATAATGATGACGATGGGGACGGCGTGCTCACCGTTGACGAAGGTAGTACTACAGATACCGATATTGACGGCACCCTAAATTATTTGGATAATGATGACGATGGAGATACCATTCCTACCGCAGCGGAAGATATCGATGGCGATGGGGATGTAACCAACGATGATTCCGATCAAGATGGAACAGCAGATTACCTAGATGCAGACGATGATGGCGATGGTATTGATACTAAGGACGAAGATGGAAACGGTGATGGTGATCTTTCTAATGATGACGAGGATAATGATGGTATCCCCGATTACCTCGATGATAGTGACGATACTATTGTATTAGATAGTCTTCCAAACGGGGATTTTGAAGATTTTGGAACACAGCAAGTCGCAGTTTTTAGAAATGCTTCTGGTACTTTTAATGGAGCTACTTGCACGATTGATGGCGGTGAAAATACTTTTAATAGAAACATTACAGTAGACGATCGGCCATTGGGCTTTAGTACTACAGATGACTTTTTCGAGCAGCCACCAACTTATGTGACCCAAGCAACAGGTATGGAGGCTTACAACGGCAATAGTTCTTTGAAATTGGTTTCAGATAATGGATTTTTCGCTCCAGTAATTGGATTGGCAGGCTTGTTTGCCCCAGAAGACTTCTTTCAGGATGCAGTTCCTGTTGATTTTAGCTTTAATGAAGTCCCTAAGATAGTATCTGGTTTCTACAGGCATAGTAGTGGTAACCCTATAATTCTTGCTGCGGGAACTTGTACTACGGCTGGGCCATTGCAGCAGGATACTACCTTTGAAGGTGGATTTCGCGTTTATGCCTTATTTTTAGACAATAATAACACAGTAATTGCTAAGGCCGATATGGTTTTGCCAGACACGAACAATTACACTGAATTTTCGGTTCCAGTAGAGATCTTGGTAGATAACATAGTGCCTACTAAAGTACTTTTGGTGTTCTCTTCTTCGCCAGAATTCCTGGCACCAAACCCTATTGCAATACCGGGTTCGACTTCCTTTGTTGATGATGTTGCCTTTGGGTATTAATCCCCGAGGTATGCCAATAAATAAACAATACTTGGGGCCTTTAAGGCCCCAAGCTATTTATTAGTGGTAATGGTCTAGATTTAATTGGTTAAATGAGCGTATAACAAAGGACATTTATAGTGTTCTCAAGTTGCATTTTACTCAATGAACAGGGTGTTTGTTTGCGGAGAAATCCGCTCACTTTTCTATCTTTGAAATCTTAGTTATGTATGCATGAGCCTCTTTAAAAATATTTTTTCCAAAGACAAAAAAGATACCTTAGACAAGGGTTTGGAAAAAAGCAAATCCAA
>JBCDGY010000185.1:0-6442 GCA_039414375.1 Bacteroidota bacterium
CTAAATTTAAATTGCACACATTATGAACAACGAGGAACTATTCAACGACGAATTTTTCAAGCAGTTCAAGACTGGTGACGAGCTCAACGGTTTTTTGAAACAACTGCAAAAGCGTGGCATCGAGAAGATGCTTGAGGGCGAACTTGACGCCCATCTGGATTATGGGAAGAACGAGCGTTCATCTAATCTCAATTCTAGAAATGGTCATTCAAGGAAGAAGGTCCGCACAAGTTTCGGTGAGAGTGAGATAACGGTTCCACGGGACAGGGATGCCAGTTTCAACCCAATGGTGGTGCCCAAGGGTGGCAATATGGTCGATGGCATCGAGAACATCATCATATCGCTCTATGCCAAGGGCATGTCGGTCAGCGATATCGAGGAGCAGGTACATGAGGCCTATGGACTTGAAGTATCGACCTCTACCATATCCCGGATAACCGAGAAGGTGACCGCTGATATTGTCGCTTGGCAGAACCGCCCATTGGAACCCGTTTACCTGATCGTCTGGATGGACGGCATCGTCTTCAAGGTAAGGGAATCCTCCAAGGTCATCAACAAAACCGTATATGTGGCCATAGGACTCCGCAGGGACGGTAAAAAGGAGGTCTTGGGGCTATGGCTCGGCAAGAACGAATCCTCAGCCTTCTGGATGTCGGTACTCACCGATATGAAGGCACGTGGCACCGAGGACATTTTGATTACCGCAACCGATAACCTGAACGGTTTTACCCAAACCATCAAGAGCGTCTTCCCCGAATCAAAGACCCAGATATGTGTGGTGCACCAGATACGCAACGCATCGCGCTATGTGGTCTGGAAGGACAAGAAAGCCTTCACGGCCGACATGAAGGGGATTTACAATGCGCCCAACGAAAAGGCGGCAAGGGCAGCATTGGAGGACTTTGCCAAAAAATGGGAGGCCAAATATTCCTATGCCATCAAAAGCTGGAGGGAGAACTGGGACGAGCTGACCGTATTCTTTGAGTTCCCATTAGAAATCAGAAAAATCATCTATACCACCAATCTTATTGAAAACCTCAATGGTAAAATCAGAAAGTACACCAAGAACAAGCTGTCCTTCCCAACAGATGAGGCCGTCATGAAATCTGTATATTTGGCAACAAGGGAGGCCACAAAAAAATGGTCGATGCCAATCAGGAACTGGGGCATTATCCTAAATCAGTTCTTAACGATCTATGAAAAAAGGGTCAGACTCTAAAAAAGTCTAACCCCTGTTATTTTTAATTTACACACTTAGCGGGATAGTGTCCTCTTAAAATTACTGAAGGATAGCTATTGTATTTACTTTAAAACATTATTCGCTACTTTATCTTTCCTTCACTAAAAGTTTTACATCATTAACAAAAGAAATAGCACTATTGGTCGTACCTAGGAAGTTAGGATAAACATATCCAATTCTTCCGGCTCCTGTTCCGAAATCAGTTCTTAATGTATTATCATCCTGTAGTACTTCGTTGAAAGGAACTACTCCATTAGGATCAATCTCTCCAAATACACCAGTTGATACTATACCGGTCCATCCCAAAACAAGTTGTGCTTGAGGTGTCAATGCCTTTAGCCTACTTGCAGTGTAAATGGGGGAATAACTTATTGAGAAAAACACGAGATCACAATCATCAGAATCACCATAAAAATTAAAAGCTCCCCAATAATTAAAATCTTGTATATCACTTGGGAAACTTAGTTCTAAATCCGTTGGAGTTGTTGTCCATCCAATACTGATCTCTTTGTTAAAAGGATAAACAGCACAGTCAGGCTCTTTACTGAACTTCTTTGCCGCCTTACTAATATTAATTGGGGCATACTTTTCTTTCGCTACAAAACCTTCATAAACTTCAACACCCAAGTCTAGATCAACACTAGCATAAGATTTACCATGTAGTTCATAAATAGCATCATTAACCTCACTCATTAATGCTTTGGTAAGTGCTGCACGAGCCTTATCCACGCCATCGTCAATCATATTAGTATAAAATACTTCTATGTATTCTTTGAATTCTTCATAAGTTAAAGATCGGTATGCTTGGATTACCGCTTCCGTTTCAGCGGGGGGTAATTGTGCTTTCATTTTTGAAGCAATTGCTTTAATAGATAATCTATCTTGGCTATCAGCAGAAACTACGGATTCATTTCCATCCTCTTTCTCACAAGAAGCGAAGGATATTGCTAACACTAAGGCTACATACAATAATTTTTTCATAATGCTTAAGATTTAATTTTTGATAATATTACCTGGGACAAGTGTTTAAAAAGACTTGGAATTCATAAAACAAATGTTCTAGTTCATTAACAACCAGTTCAGATTTATTATCATTCATTAGTAAGAAAGGGGCTTTTGTAAAATCCAAAATAGGTAAGAGTCGTACGATCAATAAGTTCTAAACCTGAGTAACTTATTGATTATGATTATCTTAAATCCTTTGTGAATGTAGCTTACAATTTAGATAGCTTACTTTATAATATTCCTTCCGGCTTGTAAACGAATGGTCATCCTAATTTCACAGCTACATCCTTGAAAAAAAGGCTGTTTAAACTAGTTTAAACAGCCTTAAATTATCAAAAGACAAATGTTGGTATTAGCTGCTTTGTATTGCTGTTACTGGTATTGTCTCAACTTTGTCAGTAGCTTTACTTGCTGAGCAAAATCATTAACATCCTTGGTGGTTGCATTCCATGCGCCCCCGGGGTAAATAAATCCAAGTATTTCTGTGCTTACTCCAATATCTAGTCTTGCCAAACCAGGAATTACTAGCTCTTCTTTAGCATCAAGCTTTGCAGATGGATTAACGATATAATTAGCATCGGCATAAAAACTTTTAAAACCTAAAACAGACTGCGCATTGGTTGTTAATGCTTGTAGCCTACTCGCAGTGTAAACGGTTGAATAATTTATTGAGGAAAATAGTAGATTACAGGTATATTCAGAATTACTTACACTGAAATTATACCCACCTTTGTATTCAAAATCTATTGTTTCATCTGGGAATTTATATTCCGAGCTATTGCTAAGATTTGTCCAACCTATCTCTCTTGTAAACGTATAGTTTCCATTAGGACAAGAAGCATTTTTATCGGAAGTATTTATTGATTTGTTAATATTGATTGTATCGTATTTATCAAGCGCTACAATGCTCGCATAAACTTCACTACCCAATTTCATATCAACACTGGCATAAGATTTACCATATAGCTCGTAAATGGCATCATTAACTTCGTTCATCATTTCTTTGGTAAGTTTGGCGCGGGTCTTGTCAGCACCTTTGTTCATCATATTCGCATGAAATACGTTTATGTATTCTTTGAATTCTTCATAGGTCAAAGATCGGTAGGCTTTTAGTACCGCTTCGATTTCAGCAGCAGGCAGCTTCGCATTCATTTTTGAAGCAATTGCTTCAACAGACAACTCATCGTTGCTATCTGCAGATATTACTGATTCATTACTATCCTCTTTTTCACAAGAGGCAAAGGACATAACTAAAACTAAGGTTAGGTAACATAATTTTTTCATAATAACTATTGGTTTAATTCTCGGCAATGGTACTTCGCTACCTCATGCAGAAAGATGGAGAATTCACAAAACAAATGTTCAAGTTCATTAACAACCATTTTGGGTATATCATCATTTATTGACACCAAAAGGATGTGGATAAATGGTCGTCAACTATTAGATCAATTAGAAAGGGGATTTTGTAAAATTCAAAGAGAGTCCTCTTAAAATAGGGCAATCGTTTTTAAAGATTACTTGAATTTCTTGGAATTTGTTTTTACGGGATTTTTTATTGAACTGTCAGGTTTAACAATCTTATACGACCAAAAGAAGAAACCTAGATGGCACATCATGGAAACCTATACTATGAGAACTTTACAGAAAGGGTAAAAAAGTGGTTCGCTATCCAAACCATGGGAAAATTGCTGACGCTCAAAAATTATAAATCCTCAGGATTAGGGGAATGCTACGGCCTAAATTATTATCGGGCGTCGTACTTCCCATATACTTTGAATTTTATAAAAGCCTCTCTATGCTAAGAAATAAGTCCACATATAATTTCCTTCTCCAAAAAGCATTAGATCAAGCCTTTTCCTATAACGACTTTCGTGATTTTGTAAGCGAATTAGCGAAAGCCAATACCCATACTGGCACCCCAAAAACTGAATCTTTAGCACAGTATACCAGGTTGAACGACAAACGCATGGCCCGTTGGGATAAAACGCTAAACGTAGACCCCATTACTATTTCAAAAATTACATCGCCGGATTATAAGGTTACTTGGTTGGTGTTGACCGAAAGTTGGTGCGGCGATGCCGCTCCCAGCCTACCCGTAATGCATCAGTTGGCGACTGCCCTCCCCTGGTTAGCATTCCGCATTATCTTACGTGACCAACACCCAGCACTTATGGATCAATTTTTAACCAATGGTTCTCGTTCGATACCCAAATTGATCGCGCTACGAGAAGATACTCAAGAGGTAGTGGGCACTTGGGGACCTAGAGGGGCTCAGGCTACGGCTATGGTTAAAACACAAAAAGAGCAATACGGCAAACTGACCCCTGAGTTTAAACAGGAGCTACAGGTTTTTTACAACAAAGACAAAGGACAGGATATTCTTAACGATTTGGTAGCTTTATTACTTTCCTTGAAATAGGTAAGTAATGGCACCCACCTGTTCAGCTTTACTACTATTGCTAAAGCTGGCCTTTAGGGCATAGGTCTTGGCATTTTCTACAAGGCAATAGTCTGTTGTGCTAGAACTCTTTTCGTTAAGCGTGGCCTCAATAACATCTCCCTGGCCATTAACTTTAATATTGATAACCACCTTACCGCCGCGCTCACAGGTATAAATTGGAGGAGGCAGTGCATTAGCAGTTCTATCAACTAAGGAGTAGGAAATGGAAGTACGCTTATCTTTTAAATAGTCTGTGAACTCTTTTTTATTGCTATCCCGATCTCCTAAATCTTGCTTACGCTCTTGTCGCTTTTTAGCAAGGTCTTTAAGGTTAGCAGCGTATCCGGCATCATTCTCCAAAAAGTCTTTGCCGTCACCTTCTAACTGCCGTTCTTCCATAAGCTCTTCCAAACTTTTCAACGGCTCCGGTGCTCCGGCACTGGGTTTCGCAGTTTCATTAAAGGCTCGGTGACTTTTAATGGCCGCGTTCAAGGCCATATTTTCTAAGTCCTCTTTTTTTTCTAATAGTTGATCTACCTCCTCGTCGAGCAACGCCATTTCAATCACATATTCATCTTCTTCCTCTTCCGATAAATGGATATTGTAGGCCAATAGTAAGACATTGGCCATGGTAAACAGGGTGATTAATAAAGATAGTTGTTTGCGATTAAGCTTCATCGTGTTGTAATAACCCCAATTTGCACAAATTATTTTACTGCCCTTCTTCCATATCCCCAAGAAGTGCTGCTTTAAACGCTTGAGGGGTTTGGGCGTTATCTACGTTAAAATCACCTATTTTGGTTCTTCGTAGTTCATAAAGATACGCACCTGTATTTAAGGCCTTTCCAAAATCGTGAGCTAACGATCGAATATAGGTTCCTTTACTACAAACCACCCTAAAGAAAACCATGGGTAGTGCTATTGTTGTAATTTCAAAAGACAGTATGGCTATTTCTCGGGACTTTATGGTGACCGCTTCTCCCTTTCGGGCGTACTCATACAATCGTTTGCCATCCTTTTTTACCGCGGAAAATATTGGTGGATATTGCAATTGTTTTCCTAAGAAATTTTGGCAACAGCCCTGAATATCGGTTTCCGTAAGATGTTCGATTGGGTAGGTTTGATCTACCGCTGTTTCTCTATCATAAGAAGGCGTTGTCGCCCCCAAAAAAAAGGTGCCGGTATATTCCTTGTGCTGACCTTGCAGGTCTTGGATCTTTTTGGTGGCCTTGCCCGTGCATATCAGTAGAAGTCCAGTAGCCAGTGGATCTAAAGTACCTGCATGACCAATTTTGAATTTTCGCCCCAAATCAAAGCGTTTTCGGATAGCCCATTTTAGGGCATTCACCGCCTGAAAAGAACTCCACTCCAAAGGTTTATCGACCAACAACACCTGGCCATCTAAAAAATCGTTTGCTGTTTTCAACAATAGGATACACTAGAGGTCTTCCAATAGGTCTAGCCCCAGATACTCCATCCTAAGGCGATCAACCCTACCACAAGACAATACAACGCAAAATACGTCAATTTGCTTTGGCGTACCAATTGCAGCATCCAAGTACAGGCCAATAATCCTGAAACAAAAGCTGCGGCAAACCCTGCCGCCATTGCAGTAAACTGCGCATTCTCTAATGAAATAGCCCCACTCAACAGGTCTTTGGCCACCTTGCCTAGAATAAGAGGTACCACCATCAAAAAAGAAAAACGGGCCGATCGGGTTTTGTCAATTCCTAACAATACCGAAGTCGAAATTGTAG
>JBCDGY010000186.1:0-6438 GCA_039414375.1 Bacteroidota bacterium
ACAATCTAAAACAGAAAGTAAAAATAAAAAAAGCCGCCTCAGTTTTGAGACAGCTTCTTTTAATTTTTTAAACATTAGTCAATAAGCGAGGGCTTATCGTAAAGGTTCTGACACCTTGTTTTTGGGTTGGTAATCCCAGCGCACTACTTCAAATTCACAGCGACGGTTCCACTCATGGTCTTCTTCGGTACAAGTTACCGTTTTGGGACAAGTTACAATAGGTTCAGACTCTCCATACCCCTTAGCAATTACCCGTTCGGCAGCAATACCCTGTTTTACGATGAATTCTTTAGCTGCGTCGGCGCGTCTTTGTGAGAGTTCTCTATTGGAAGTACTACTTCCCCGAATGTCGGTGTGACTTCCAATCTCAATAACAATAGAGGGATTTTCTTTTAAGGTTACTACCACCTGTCCTAGTCGTTCCCTAGTTTCTCTTCGGAGATACCACATCCCATAATCGAAATGTATCTCTGGGGTTTTTAAAAGGGTGCGATCTTCTTTCTTTTCAATGCGATCATCCGCAGCAATAATGGCTTCGATTTTTTTGGCTTTTTCCCTTTTGGCCTGTTCTTCTGCTTCTTGTTGACGTTTGGCCAAGAGGTCCGCAGCGATTTGGGCTTCTTTCTTTTTCTTGGCTACTTCAGCAGCGGCTATTCGTTTTTCCTCCTCAACACGACGTTTCTCTGCTTCCTGTTTTGCTTCAAGCGCCAATTGTTCAGCTTTTTGTCGTTCTTCATCAGCATATAAAGTCATCGAGGCATCTTTGGTAGCCTGTCTCACTTTGTCTGTAAATAAGATCTTTTCATTGTCTTCATAGCCCTCTTTTTGGGCTTTTACCGTGTACTTCTGGCCGCAAGCGACCGGAAATTTGAAACTTCCAGAGGATGAAGTTTTTAAGCTATCAATCTGGTTTCCTTCCCCATCCAAAAGCGTTATCAAGGCTGCTTCTAATGGCGTCGTGGTGGTACGGTCGGTAATGGTCCCAGCAATATACTGTTGGCAGTCTTCAATGAGCAGGGGTTTGGTAATTTTAAACTGATATAAGTCATCACTGCCTTTTCCTGTTGGTCGGTTAGAGGCAAAATAACCATTAACACCAGCTTTATCAATTACGAAGGAGAAATCATCAAAACCTCCGTTTAGCGGTAACCCCAAGTTGTCTGGTTTTTGAAAAACACCACCTTGTGGAGTCGATTTAAAAACATCCAGAGAGCCAAAACCAGGGTGGCCATTAGAGGAAAAGTAAAGGGTATGATCAGCTCCGATAAAGGGAAACTGTTCCTTTTTGTCAGTATTGATATTAGGCCCAAGATTGGTAGGTGGTCCGTAGGTGTCGTTGGGTCCTATGCTAACGCTGTAAAGGTCAAAACCACCAAAACCGCCTGGGCGATCGGAAGCAAAATAGAGTTGGGTTCCTTCTGGATTCAGTGCTGGGTGCTCATTGGAGAAGCTATCACTATTAAAAGGTAACGCTGTCACATTGGTCCATTGATTACCTTCTAGTTTGGCAGTATAAATTTTAAGATTAGATATTTTGTGTTCATCCGTTTGGCGTTTGCCCTTTTTAAGATTGTTACGTGTAAAATATAGGGTTTTTCCATCCGGTGATAATGCAAAAGCTCCTTCGTGTAGGCGCGTGTTTATGGCTGTGGATAATGATCTGCTTACGCTGTCGTCCATATGGAGACTATCCATGGGATGTGTATATAAGTCCAAGTATTGTTGGTTATTCCATCGATAGGTTTTCGCATTTTCAGCCTTTTTGGTGGCGGTATACCACAATTCATTACCGATTTGCTGGGCTCCAAATTCTGAGTTGCTGGTATTGAGTGCTAAAGGGTCTATGGCGAAACGTTTTCCTATGGCGGCAACATTGTCTAAATAGGTAACGATATCAGTAAGTTCCGATAGCTTTTCATTGCTCCCAGTGGCGATGTAGTGATCTCGAAGCGTTTTATAGGCTTCCTCTAGATTGCCCATTGCTTTCAAGGCTTCACTAAGCCTAAAATATAGTAGTGGATCGCTGGCTTGGTAGGTATCGATAAGATATTGATACCATTTCGCTGCCTTTTCCATTGCGAAAGTGTGATAATAGCAGTCTGCCAAGTTATGTACAAGAGGTTGACTTCTATGGTGTAGTAGTGCTTCCTCATATAATGGAATGGCATCCATATAATATGTCCTGTGGAAAAGGTCGTTAGCGCGCTTTACTTCATCTTGAGCACTTAAATGCGCCACAAAAAGTGTGCAAACGAAGAGGTATGATAGTATCTTTTGCTTCATTTTAATAAAACCTTGGGGATTTATCGTATCCTTTTTGAAGTCCCCATAGATCTAAGTCAAACAACACAAAGATTTCATGAGATCCATCGTTATAGGCGCCCAGGTTAGAAAGGGTGTAATCATAGGCATATCCTATACGCACTGCGGGTATAACACCAATATTGAACATAGCGCTTACCGAGTCTTCCAATCGATAGGATAGTCCCCCTTCAAACTTGTTGTTGAACAATACATTCAAAGAAGTATCAACGGTCAAAGGGGCACCTTGAACCATTCTGGCCAAAACGGATGGTTTCACTTTTAAGTTGGGGCTAAAAGTATGCACATAACCAGCCATGGAGAACAAGTGAATAGCTTCAGCGCCAAAACGCTCTATACCCGCACTTTGTTCCAAGTGCTTAGAAGTTAATAGGTTTGGAGCAGAAACCCCAATATAAAAACGCTCTCGGTTATAGAATGCTCCGACGCCTATATTAGGAAAGGTCTGATTGATATTTTCATTGAAAGCAGGATCATCTTGGATTTCGGGAAGTGCAAAGCCGCTGAAATTGGATTCCAGGGTAGTAAAGCCCCCTTTTAGGCCAAGGCTAAGATTACTTCTGTCGTCTAATTTTAAGATGTATGCAAAGTCGGCATAGGCGTTGGTCTCCTTTAAGGCGCCTTCCCCAATTTCATCTGTTATTAAGGAAAGCCCTACTTCTACTTTTTCCGTTAGGGCAGCATGGGTAAAAAAGGTTAATGTTGTAGGGGCACCTGTAGCGGAGAGCCATTGCGAACGGTAAAGGGTTCCAAAATCAAGCATACCTTTCTCTTGTGTAGTATAAGCCGGGTTCACTACACTCATATTGTACAAATATTGAGTGTATTGTGGGTCTTGCTGACCTAGGGCCACACTCGAAACTAGTAGTCCAAAAAGGACAAACGCGTATATGGGGTTGGGTGTTTTTTTGGGCATGTAAATCATCTATTCAGGTACAATCGCCCTTGTAAGGGTTCTAATTCGTCTTTATTGTAAGTAATGATGTAGAAGTAAATTCCGTTTGCTGCATAGGTGTTGCCATTTTTACCATCCCATGCGGGACGATTGCGGTCTCCCTTAAATATTGATCTTCCGTAACGGTTAAAAATCTCTAGAGTGAAGTCAGGAAAAATGACATCGATGTTTGGAATGTAAAAAAGATCATTGCGACCATCGGCATTGGGAGAAAAACCATCTGGGATAAAGAAATCATATGCTTCTGGTATACAATCGCTTAAATCGATAGTAATAGGAAGTCGTTCTGGATTTTCGCAATTATTAACGGCATCCCAATAGGCGGCGTAATAAGTAGTTTCTGAATCTAAAAGCGTGTCTGTGGATAAAGGAGCTCCTCCTTGGGCCTCATTGTACCAAAGTACTTCATAAGGCGTATCTATAATCAGGCTTTCAAAATCCATAACTGTTGGATTATCTAAACCACAGCGGCTCAAATGTGTTGTGATGAGTTCTACATCTGGAACTGATATCACTTGCGGTGTTATTGGCAATCGTACAGTGCTAGTACAAATCCCATTTTGTGTTGCTGCATAGTAAACCTCACCATCTATTAATGGTGTACTATTGTCTAACGTATTACCACCAATGGCAGCATCAAACCAAGTTATGGTATTACCAACATCACCATTTACGGACAGATTAGCCACGGTGGGGGCATCAACAGCGCAGAATAATGGATTGGCGTCTGCTGTGGTCGGTTCTTCTAGGTCTGTAAGCGCTACTTCGATGCGAATTCTGTCGGAACCTTCGCAATTATTATTAGTATCGATATTGGATATATAATAATCCGCTCCGTGAACTAAGGGCTCATCAAAAGGTAAAATTACATCGTCTGTTTCGGTAGCATAAAAAAGGAGTGCTCCGGAGGCTGTTACTTCCAAATCCCCAATGGTTGGTACTCCTGGAAGATAAGCAGCCAAGCAAAACTGTTGGTTTTCTTCTGCCTGCGGCACTTCAGGAATTCCAGCAATAGCAAAATTAGCGGTCTCTTCAAAATCAAAAACAGTTCGGCAAGGAGTTGTGTCATTTTGAGTGCTTGCAAGCCGCACTTGATAATTACCCTGAGCTAAGTTGGTAAGATCGATATCTAAGTCTGAAGAGCCACCTATAAAGTCTATAGTATTGGTAATAAGTACTTCTTGAGTTTCGGAACGAATTACATTGTACGTAACCTGATAGGCGCCGTCACCTAAAGCAGGGGCATTTATGGAAACCGCGATATTCGTGGCATCGCAGGAATTATCCACTATAAGTCCTAAAGCGATATCTTCAGGAATGGGGATAACCGATACGGTTGACTGTAAAGTACAATTAAAGTCCATATCCCCTTGAACGTCCGCACTAATGGTGTAGTCGCCAGCTATTGTAAAAAGACTTCCTGCAATACCAAAAGTACTGTTACCTGCACTAAAAGATACATTGGATGCAGTACCGTTAATTGTTGCGCCTAAAGTATCGGTAACTTCGTAATCAACATCAAAAGTCCCCGTAGCCAGAACACCGGTAAGATCTAAAATATCGTTAAGCTCAACCATCATCTCCTCGGCTGCGCAGCTGGTGTTGGTTGAGATGCTGGGATCAAGCGTTGTGAAGGTAGTTGGAGACATGTTTACCGAAGCGCATAAGTTTCTGGTGCTATGGCCAATACCCGTAATTTCTATGGTATTAGACTGATTAAGGATCACACTCGCTGTATTCATAACAAACTGTGCGCTGCCATTTTCTAGACGTACATCGAATTCAGGAGTTGAATAAGAGATGCCATTTACTTCGTACGAAATGGTGTAATCTCCGTTGGGGAATAGGGTATCGTCGTAGTTCAAATCAACGATATGATCTTCGCCCAAGCAATAATTCGCTACAGCAATATTACCAGAAAACACTGGTAATATTTCTATGGTTACTTGGCTAAAAGAATCTTCGCAAATGGCATGAGATCGGTAAACCGTATAGGTAAAAGTATAAGTGCCATGGCCAAAGTTCGTATTGATCTCTTCAATATTAATAGTGTGATCGGTGAGGTTTTCCAATTGGTTGGTTCCTACTTCGGACCATAAGCCATTGGGACTTTCACCAACAAGAAGGCTGTTGAGATCGAAATTGGTTAGAGACGAAAAATCCGCATTTGCACAAACTTGAAAGCCCGTAGGAAATCCTGAATTGGCAGGTGGATGTACTTCTAGAATTACTGTAGAAGTACGACTTGGACAGCTACTTACAGCAGCTATGGTGTACGTGAAAATATAGACTCCTGGACCGGCGGCTTGGGCATTAAACTCATTATCATTCAGTTGATTGGTTATCGTGGAGGGATCTTCGGCCCATACACCGTTAAAGTCCTGAACTTTACCGTCAACATCGCTTCCTAAAAAACGATGTAGGTTAACATTAAATTCATCTCCACAAGCATTGGCACTACCATCTATATTGTCTTCTCCGGGATATCCCCCCAAATGGATGGTTACCGTGGCCGATTCTCCGCAGCTGTCGTTGACGTAGGTAAATCGATGCGAACCAAAGCTATTAATACGCCATAAATCGACAATTCCGGTGTTGCGGTCTAGTGCAAAGAAATTTGCAGGCTCATTGGTTTCCCAGGTACCACCAGGGGTGGGGGAACCCCCGAGTTTATCAAAAAGAGTATAGGTACGATTATTACTATCAGTATCCTTTTCGCAAACGGTAACATCATTATCAGTTCCAGCGCATTGCCCGTATGCGCTCTTTGTAATGGGTAATAAGGATAGTACAAATAATATGATGTAACTATTGATTCCTTTAAGGTGGGTAGATAGGTGCAAAATAGATTGGTTCTAAAATCATGTTTAAGTATCCAAAAGTATTTGGGTATTTGGATTACGCTAAAATTTTGTTGTAATCTGCTTAAATAAGTGTGAGAAATATCTTAAAAATGATATTTCTTGTTAAATAAAAGCTTGTAAACTATCATATGTTGTTATGAACCTCTTAAAAACAAATTTTACCGTTTGTTGAATTTCTCCTAACAATATTATGCTTTGATACCTTTGTTTCGCTTGCTTCTTGCCGCTATCGCTATCTTTGAAATAATCAGAAGTTATGATGAATATTCACTTTATTGCTATAGGGGGTGCGGCCAT
>JBCDGY010000187.1:0-6389 GCA_039414375.1 Bacteroidota bacterium
AAACGTTTTAATCACAAACACTATAATTCCCCAAATGAATAATTAAAGACTTTTTTTGTAAGCTTCGACCAACCCCAATTTGAATATCTGATTTCTCATACTCCTTTAGTTGGAAAATACCTCACCATTCTTATCCTTAACTGTGATAAATTTTCCATATGTTTTCTTAAAAAGTTCAATTTAAGAATCATTAGTGAATAGGTGATAATCAAACCTTCTCATTCCTCACAATACTGTATTCCTGACCAACCAATCACAGAAGAACCTAATGTTTCTCAAATGTGATTTTGCGGGAGCTCATCTAATACTTTCTCCCTTTTCTAAATTGAGATATGCTTTCTTCTTACCATCCTCAATGTTGAATTCTAAATACTTTCTTACTAATGTTGTTAATTCATTTGTTGGAAGGATACTAATTGGGACATCTTCATCCTTTCGATACTCATAAATCCCTTTTTACGTTTATGAGTTTAGCTTTGATACTCTTAGCATTTTTCTTCTGTTGGATAGTTTTATCCTTTTCCAATTTGAAAGATGAAGTATCAAAGTACCATTTTCCCATTCTACTCAAATATTCTAAAATATAGGTATGGAGGAGGAATGATTGATTGGGGTTTTATATCCGATGGTTCTATAGAACATATATATCGTTCTACCTCCTCTTTTGGATAATCTGTAATACCGAATTTTCCATTTATTTTTTGATTTTGAATACCCCTTAGCCATCAGGTTAACCAAACACATTATCATGCGAACTCTTCAATTCATCTTCTAAAGGTTGACTCCAACCGTTGAGTTCTTTAAGTTTTTCTTCTTCTGATTTTGTATTCATTCTATGAGGTTAAATGAGTTTTTATTTTTTTAATCGTCCATTTTAATATGAAAATAGTGGGTTTGTTAGATTTTTTTAGGACAACCATAACCCTCTATGTAAAGCTTTCGCCCTGAAGTGTTATCAGAATTGGGGGCAAGGCTAGTACCTTGGCGCTTTTCCTCTATGATCTTTTCCATGGCTGCACAATCTGTAAGTGTACAAAAAAGTATAAGAGTGCAAAGATAGGATTAAGTCTTAGAGTATGACAACTTGACAGTCAAAATTTAACCAAAGTCTAACGCAACTTTGTTTAACTATTCTCATCTTATCAATAGTTATAACTAATAAATCTTCAACAAAAACAAAACCAATGAAAAAGAAACACTTTATCATCGCCATTCTGGGTTTGGTTATCCTCTCAGCTTGTAATGACTCAGACGATGTTCCTGCCGATCAGCAGGAGTATCTGATTGCTGTTCCCTTAACTACGGATTTAATGGTTTTTAAAGAAGAAGCCGTTGAAGTGATGGAGCCCACAGAAATTTTGCAGTCTGGTAAAATTTATGCCTACGACGATTACATTTTTATTAATGATATTGGTAGGGGTTTACACGTGATCAACAATACCAATCCTGGCACACCCGTAAGAGAGCGATTTATTAAGTTGGAAGGCAATAATGATATTTCTATTAAAAACAACCGTCTATACGCGGATAGCTATGGGGATCTTATCATTATGGATATTACCAATCTTGATAATATCGGGGAAGTGAAGCGGTTGGAGAATGCGATCTATCAAGATTATGGGTTTATAATGGACTTTACGCTTCCTATGCCGGAGGTAGACGCTGTGGACTATAGCAATTTTAACGCTAGTACTGAAGCTATTGTAGGGTGGGAAACCAAGAGTGTACGAATGACGGAAAGCGCATTTGCCGAGCAATATGGGTTCGCCAATACCGATGATTTTGCACAAACAACGGATGAAGCTTTTTCATCGGATGCTAGCACCGGCCAGGGCGGCTCCTTGGCGCGTTTTCGTATTGTGGGAGACTACCTCTATGTTGCGGAGTGGTCTAGTATTAATGTTTTTGATATTTCTGATTTGGATACTCCCAAAGTATTGGACGAGGTATATACCGACTGGGGTATCGAAACTATTTTTAGTCAAGGAGATCTGCTTTTTCTGGGAGGAATGCAAGGGATGTATATTTATGATATCGCCAACCCTGCCAAACCCGAGTTTGTTTCTGATTTTGAACACGGTACTGCTTGTGATCCAGTGGTGGTTGATGGGGACTATGCTTATGTTACCCTAAGGGGAGGTAACCTCTGCGGTGCTGTAGAGAGTGGCTTGTTTATCATTGATATTTCGGATATTAAGAATCCCACATTAGAGGTAATGTATCCCATGGAAGATCCATACGGTTTGGGAGTAAAGGGAGACCAACTCTTTATTTGTGATGGTAATGCAGGGTTAAAAGTATACGATAAATCCAATGTGCCCAACCTACCGCAGTTGAATCACTTTGCCGATATTGTCACCTATGATGTTATTCCTTTAGCGCAAAATTTATTAATGATTGGGGAGGGTGTCTTATACCAATATGAGTATTTGGACGATGGCTTGCGCCTTCTCAGTCAAATACAGCTTAACTAAAGGTTGTGCAATAAACATTTAAAATATCCCGTTTTTTACGGGATATTTTTTTTGGAGGGTAAGGGAACCCCTAAGGAAATTAAAAAATTCATCTACTTTTGTTTGTATAAAAGCGCTAAGCATGCCCAAGAACCTTGTTATTGTTGAGTCGCCCGCTAAGGCAAAGACTATTGAGAAATTCTTGGGGAAAGACTTTCAAGTAGAATCGAGCTTTGGGCATATCGCCGATTTACCTTCCAAAGAATTGGGGGTAGATGTGGATAAAAACTTTGAGCCCAAATATGTAGTCGATAAAGAGAAGAAAACCTTAGTCAAGAAATTAAAAGATCTCGCCAAAAAAGCAGAAACGATATGGTTGGCCAGTGATGAAGATCGAGAGGGGGAAGCTATTTCTTGGCATCTGGCAGAGCAGTTAGGACTAGGAAAAGACAAGACCAAACGTATTGTCTTTAACTCGATTACCAAATCAGCGATTCAAAAGGCCATACAAAACCCGAGGACCATTAACTATGATTTGGTCAATGCACAGCAGGCACGCCGTGTGTTGGATAGGCTTGTAGGTTATGAGCTTTCTCCTGTGCTTTGGAAAAAAATACGACCAGGTCTTTCTGCCGGCAGGGTACAATCGGTTGCCGTGCGTTTAATTGTAGAGCGAGAACGAGATATTGAATCTTTTGAACCTCAGGCAAGCTTTCGCGTAAAGGCTGTTTTTAAAACGACAGGTGGAAAAACTTTTGAGGCCAAACTACATAAGACTTTTCCAGATCAACAATCTGCTGAACAGTTTTTACAACAAAATATTGGTGCCGATTTTTCGGTAGACCGACTCGATAAAAAGCCTGCCAAAAAATCTCCTGCGGCTCCCTTTACAACGTCTACCCTACAGCAAGAAGCCTCTAGAAAGTTATATTTTTCGGTTGGGCGCACCATGCAGGTGGCGCAGCGTCTTTATGAAGCGGGACTCATTACCTACATGCGTACCGATAGTACCAACCTTTCGCAGGAAGCTTTAAATGCCGCTAAAAGTGCTATTGTGTCCAACTATGGGGAGCGCTATAGCACTGTGCGAAACTTTACGGGCAAGTCTAAAGGCGCACAGGAAGCACACGAAGCCATTAGGCCTACCGATATGACATTACAATCGCCTAGCCTAGAAAGAGATCAGGCGAAATTATATGAGCTTATCTGGAAGCGAACATTGGCCTCTCAAATGAGTGATGCACAGTTAGAACGTACCAAAGTAGGCATTCAAGCGAGCACCCATGACGAAACCTTTACAGCAAATGGAGAAGTGGTCACCTTTGATGGATTTCTAAAAGTATACTTAGAAGGGGTAGACGAAGAAGATGCTGTTGAGCAAGAAGGTATGCTGCCAGCTATGAAAATAGGGGATGCTCTGAGCAACAATTTTATAAGTGCTACCGAACGTTTTACCCGACCGCCGTACCGATATACCGAGGCCTCGCTAGTAAAAAAGTTGGAAGAACTAGGTATAGGACGGCCATCCACATACGCTCCCACCATTTCTACAATTCAGAATAGGAAATACGTGCAAAAGGGTACCATTGAAGGAAAGGAGCGGGCTTATATGGAACTGGTGTTGGAATCCAATGCAATTAAAAAGAACAAACGCTCCGAGATGGTGGGCTCCGATAAGGGGAAACTAGTACCTACTGATATCGGAATGATTGTAAATGATTTTTTGGTAAGTCATTTTACGACCATCTTAGATTATAATTTTACGGCGAGGCTAGAAGAAGGCTTTGATGATATCGCTTCTGGTGAAGAAGATTGGCAGAAAGTCATGCAAGAGTTTTATGAAGACTTTCATCCTACAGTACTCGATGTAGAGGAGAATGCGGAAAGGGCTAGTGGTGAACGTGTATTAGGCACCGATCCTAAAACAGGACGCCAGGTGGCGGCACGTCTAGGTCGCTTTGGACCAATGGTACAAATAGGTACTGTAGAGGAAGAAGAAAAGCCATTATTTGCCAGTCTCCTTCCCGAACAATCTATTACTACCATTACATTCGAAGAAGCGATGACGCTTTTTGAGCTCCCTAAAAAATTAGGAGTTTACGAAGGCGAAGAAGTAGAAACCAATGTAGGTCGTTATGGACCCTATGTGCGGTTTGGTAAAAAGTTTATTTCACTAGACAAAGGCGAGAGCGCTTTTGATGTGGATTTCGACAGGGCCGTTGATTTAATAGAAGCCCGTAAAAAAGCCGATGCACCTATTGCTAGTTATGAAGGTAAAGATGTAACTAAGGGTGTTGGCCGATTCGGACCCTTTTTAAAATGGGATGGCATGTTTATCAATGTCAATAAAAAGTATGACTTTGATCACCTAAGCCAAGCCGACATTGAAGAGCTCATCGAAGCTAAGAAACAGAAAGAAAGAGAAAAGGTGGTGCAAGTTTGGCCTGAGGCTGATATTCGCATTGAAAAAGCAAGATGGGGGAGGCATAATGTTATCAAAGGGAAGATCAAGGTAGAGCTTTCCAAAGACGTCAATGTTAAAGCCCTCAGTTTAGCTGATGCCGAGGCACTTATTGCCAAAAAAACACCAAAGAAAAAGACTAAGGCGAAACCTAAAGCTAAAGTCAAAAAATAACCTCACGGAAAACCGTTACTAACTATGGCCTTTGATTTTTTGGTGCCTGTCAGTGAAAAAATGCTCGCCCACACCGCATTTTTACCACCTCAGGCTGTGGGTAAGCATATACAAGCCCATACCGAAAAGAAAGGATTACCCGATTTTACGAATGTAGATGTAGCCATCTTCGGCGTTTTAGAAGCGCGTAATGCTTTTGAAAAAAAGCCACATCAGTTGGACACTGATACTTTGCGTGTAGAGTTGTATCGCTTAATGATGGGCAATTGGAACACCCATCTTATTGATATAGGCGATGTAGAAGCCGGCAATATGGTTGAAGACACCTATTTTGTGGTAAAGCAGATTATTGCCGCACTATTAGAAAAGCAAATAATTCCTATTATACTGGGAGCTACCCAAGACATTACCTATCCTGCTTACGGCGCTTTTCAAGGTATTGTAGATATGATTAATCTCGTAGTTATTGATAGTCGCTTCGATTTTGGCGATGACGACGAGCTAATTTCTTCTCAGTCATATATGAGTAAGATAATAACCGACAAACCCAACAACCTCTTTCACTTTTCCAATTTAGGATATCAGAGCTATTTCAATGCGCAGGAAGAGATTGACCTTATGGAGCGGTTATTTTTTGATGCCTATCGTCTAGGAGAGGTGGTTAACGATATTACCTTAGCGGAGCCCGTATTGCGAAATGCCCATTTGGTGAGTTTAGACATGGGTGTGGTTAAGGCCAGTGAGATGGGAGTTGCAGCAGCTTATTCCCCCAATGGTTTCGACGGTCGGGAAATTTGTGCAATAGCCCGTTATGCTGGCATGAGCGATGAGGTAATGGCATTTGGGATTTTTGAAATGGAGAATCATGTGCTCTCCAGCAGATTGGTGGCTCAAATCATATGGTACTTCATAGAAGGCCTTAATTTCAGAATTAAAGAAGTGCCTGATTCAGGCAATGAAGACTTTACCAAGTTTACCGTACCCTCCGAAACGGCACAGCTCGTTTTCTACAAAAGTCATGTTACCGAAAGATGGTGGGTTGAAGTACCTTCAATTTTACGTCAGCATACTAAAAGCAATTCCAAGGCGTTATTACCTTGCACTCAACAGGACTATTTAGAGGCTTGCGACCAGAACATTCCAGATCGTTGGTTTAAAGCTTACAAAAAAGGCCTTAATTAATCGATTTTTTTTATACAGCATCAGTTGTAGTACAATAATTTGATCAAATTGAAGTTTTGTGTGTATTAAAGTGATTTAGAGTAGTCTATTATCTTAAATCGAAAATTTAACCTAAAGTA
>JBCDGY010000188.1:0-6345 GCA_039414375.1 Bacteroidota bacterium
CCCAAAAGTATGTGCAGGGGGTCCTATTTTGAAATCGTTGGCAAAACAGTGCTAAAACCCAGTAAATTCATTATAAATCTTAATTCCTAAAATTGTTTAGGACAGCATTGATATTAAGTAAAAACTTTTAAAGCATGGGCAGAAATAAGTTACCTTTTTGAAAAGTCTCAGAGTGTTACAACTAACGAATAAAGGTGAACCATCGTTGGAACTTATCTCCCAAAAAAGGGAGTAACTTGGATTTGTAGGCTAAGGCATTATAGATACAAAATACCAGGATGAGTACGTACAATAAATAAAGTAATCCCAGTGCCCAACTTAAACCTAAAAAGGTCATCGATATAGCAATAACATGAAAACCCAAATGAATCCCAAAAGCCTGTCTGATATGAAACCTAGAAAAGTGATGTTTTGGTTCTAGGTTCATGGTCATTGCAATTAAACAGCCTATCAAAGTCAAATAGGCGATAGTTGCTGTAGTCTTTCCATTTTCCATCTCTCTACCCATTACTAGGCCAATTTTAAAACGCCATTGTTAACAACACCATATACTATTCCTTTGACTGTTTGCTCTAAAAAGGCGCTGTTTTTTGAAGTGGAACGCAAGTGTTTCTTTTGAAATTGATAGGTATTGTTTGGGTTAAAAAGCGATAGATTTGCCGGAGCTCCTTTTTCAATTGTAGGAGTCTCTATACCAAACCGAGCTCTACCGTTGCTCAGCAACGCTATGGCCTTTTCCATACCAAATAAAACGTTTAAAGCGCCAAAAGCACTCTCAAGACCTAGCGTGCCATATGCAGCGTTATCAAATTCTACACGTTTTTCTTCAATATCAATAGGGATGTGATCGCAAGTAACATCATCAATAATTCCATCGCGCACCGCAGTTTTTAAGAAATCTGCTTCCTCGGATGTACGTAATGGAGGAATTACTTTATAATTGGTGTTGTAGTCGCCAAGTAGCTCGTCTGTCAACATCAAATGATGAATAGCCACACTACAGCTCACATCCAATCCTTTATTTTTAGCCCTTGCAATACTTTCTACCGCACCAATGGTGGAAATTGTGGGTATATGCAGCTTGCCCCCAGTATATTCTAAAAGCAAAAGATCCCTACTTATTTGAAGCTGTTCTGCTAATGCAGGTATTCCTTTTAGCCCCAAGGCCATCGTAAAAGGACTCTCGTTGGCTACCCCTTTACGGGAAAGCGTATCTACCATGGGAAAGGAGCAAACCAGGCCATTAAAATTCTGCGCATACTGCAATGCGATTTTCATTAAGTTGGCATCTGCAATGGGTGCTTTAAAATCATAGAAACCAACAGCACCTTCCTGATACATATCAAAAAGTTCTGCTAAGGCATGACCTTCGCGCTTTATGGTAAGGGCTCCTAAAGGATGTAGATTGGTTACACTAGAGGTACTCCTATTCTTTAAAAACGAAATACTAGCGCCCGTATCTGGCGTTGGAAAGGTATTGGGTTGTAACACAATATCCGTAAAACCGCTAGTAGCAGCTACTTCCAAACCATTGATAATTGTTTCTCTTTCCTCCCGACCAGGCTCTCCAAATGCCACGCCACTATCAAACCACCCAATAGAAACATGAAGATTATCCAGCCTAACCTCTTGCGTTCCTTCTACGGCAATTATGTTAGGCGCAATAGCAGTTATCGTACCATTCTCAATAAGAATATCTCGTTGTGCCAAATGAAGACTAGGGTTTTTAGCATCAACTATTACTGCAGATTTTAGCAATATGCTCATGGAAGCAGTTTATGTATCAATAATTCTAACAATACAAATATGAGCGCCAAGATAACCAACCATTTCCAATACGAGGTAATGAATCGATCTTGGGCTATTTCTTCAAACAAATCCGGGACACTAGTATGATTACTGCTAGGATATAAATCTTCAGGATTGGCGTAAGCTAGTAAGCTTTCGTTTCTAGAAAAATTAAATCCCAAATGTTGTAGGGTATCACTTGTGTTTCTAACAGCATAAATACCATCTGTTCTGGGGTTTTCTACAAAAGTCAAGCGTACCTTATCCGAAAATACCTGCTGTAGGGGAATAAAAGAGTCCGTATTACCGGTTACATTCAAGGTGCCATCTTGTGCTAAGCTATAGGGCACATCAATCTGTTCTCGCTTTCCAACGGAGTGATACAGTTGTGCAGCTTTCAAACTATTCTTACCAATATTGTGGAAGGTGGGCACTACCAAAGGAGCATTAATAAAATTGGTGTTCTCAATAGCCAAAGAAGCGCTAAAGACATAAAACTGTTCATTCCCAGATAAAAATGGGGTGCCGTCTCCATAAGAAAGTATTTGGGGAAGGGTAGTGGTAATTTCCATAAAAGCAGCCACTTCAGGATAATCAAAATTAGTTACCTTCCTTTCAAAGACACCACGATAGAGGGGATGTTGAAACGAAATAGTTGTTACCTTCTGTGGGAAAGTCCCCAAACGTTCATACTTAGTACCGATATGTCCTGAAAAGAAAGCATTGTAATTGTTCATATCAATATTTTCCAAAGGTGGAATAACCACTAAAGATATTCCGTTGGAACTAAGTTCTCTAAGTATAGTGGCCAAGTTTTCAGGAATACTTTCTAGTCCGTTGAGGATAATAGCATTTTGAGAGGCTAGCACACTGTAGTCTAAATTTTCTAGAGAAAAACTATTGAAGTCAAACAGATCCTCTGTATAGATACGCCGGAAAAAATCAGCCTCCATAGCGGTGATAAGCGTAATCTTAGGTTTGACGTTGGACTCGATATTAAAATAAAACTTGTTATCGTATTGAAGTACCGGATCATCAATAATTACCTTACCCTTTACGGGAACTCCATTAGGTATGGACAACTCGCTTAGCGCGATTTCTTTGTTAGTACCCGCGACCGCTGTTTTTGCAATAAGCTGAGAACCATTAAAAAGAGAAATTGGAACCGTTTCCTTATCTGCTAACCCCTTTACAATAACATTTAGTGAAACCTGATTCCCACGTTCATTACCCAAATACAAAGAGTCTATAAAAACGTTTTGTTGTGCAGAAGGTTTTAACTGTACCAAATGAACATTGATTTTATTGGTGGTATCTCGACTACTATTGGTGACCCTTTGAAAATCCGATAACACCAAAAAATCTTTGACGACATTATTGGCATCAGTAAAAAGTGTATTCGCCTTCAGTAAAATTTGATCGTATTGCAGTTGCTTTGGAACGGCCTCGAGTGTTAAAAGTGGATTTTGAAGCTCCTTAATAGTTTTGTTTCTAAAAGTCTGATCATTAGTGAACAAACTCAACTTAGTATCTTGAGGAACTACTGCAATAAGATCTTGTATAGCACGGTCTAATAAAGTCATACCCTCGTTCTTAGCAAGCATACTAAACGAATTGTCTACATATACCACCATTTCTTGAGCCCGAAGTGCTTCAGATTGTGCTTTAAAAGGTTGTGCAAAAGCAACAATTAATGCGGCCAAAAGCAATAATCTGGTGAGCAGTAACAACCACTTTTTTAGCGTTTGACTTTTCTGAGATTCCGTGACTATTTTTTGCAAAAGCGCTACGTTGGTAAAAGCTGTTTTCTTAAACCGTCGTAACCGTAATAAATGAATAATTATGGGAATGAGCAGTGCCAGAAGGGCCCAAAGCATTTCGGGGTATTTAAACTGCATGCTAACGTTTAATACTACAAAGATACGTTTTTGACAGTTCCTTTGAAGCAATGCTCACTTTCGGTAGTTTGTCTTTTTTCAGCAGAAGAAAAAATAATCCTCCATAGGCTGTTGTTTGAGATCTTTTAGATAAGCTTTGATGGCATTTTGAGCCTCTTCATTAGCAACAGTGACAATACTTTGTGGATTTACCATTGTTTCCATAACGCTGAAATGATGCATAGGCTGGCCGTAGATAGTTTTATTAATCTTCTTTGGATTATCGCAGAGCCAAGTAAAAGATATGCCTTTTTTGAGAAGCTTTTGGGCAATGGTTTTGCCTTTAAATCCAGCACCCCACACCACAAGAGGTCTGTTTTTATCGTGGTTCAAGCGTAAAAAATAGTGTGTTTTTAGCGCTAAAAAGTAGTTTTGTGCATAGTGTACGTGTGTACGTGAAGTGCGCCAAGTATAATCCCGCCATAGATGAAGCACTGTATCGCAGGGTATAATCTCCAAACCTTGTTCGTAAAAGCGGAAGGTAAGGTCGTAATCTTCGGGATAACGATCTGATGCAAAACCACCACAACGTTTAAAATCAGATCTGTGGATCATCCAACAAGGGGAGGGAATCACACATTCTTTATAAAGGTCTCTGAAGTTAGCACCTTGTTCCGTTAAATTATTTAACCAAGCCTCGTAGCGTGCATAGCCATTGCTAATACCGTCTTTTGAAAAATAGCGCACTTTACCAACGGAAAGATACCCCAAACCTTTGGTTTGAAGCGAATTAACCATAGTTTCTAATTTTTGAGGCATCATAATATCATCGGAATCCATCCTAGTCACAAAAGTACCTTGACTATGCGCATAAGCTGTTTGCAGTGCAGGGATAATCCCATTCCCTTGGTTGGTTAAGACTTTTATCCGAGCATCTTTTTCTGAAAAGTTCTTTACCAGCGCATAGCTACCATCCTCAGAATGATCATCAACCGCCATAACTTCCCAAAAGGAATAGGTTTGGTTTATAATAGAGTCTAGGCATTCTGTTAAAAAGTGTTCGGTATTTTTGAACGGAATGAAAATGCTAACCTTATTCATCCATTGGGTAATAGCGTCTTTAACAGCGCACTGAGTAGTTGTTCCATAACAGCGTAACCTGCTGGTGTTACATGTACCCCATCAGTAGTGTAGTCGGCTTTCAGACCATTTTGGGTATCAACCATTGCCGTAAAATAGTCCAAATAGGGAATAGCATTATCCAAAGTTATTTCTTTAAGCAGTGTGTTTAATTTTGGAATATTCTTATCAGGTGCCCTTCCTGGACTCCAGGGATAGTCTAGGGCTGGAAGTACAGCGCACACTACAGGAATGATGTTATTGGCCTTCGCCAATTGCACCATGGACAATATATTATCTCTTATTTGTTCTAAAGTTATGGGTCCTGTATTGCCCGCTATATCATTAGTGCCAGCTAAAATTACGACCACTTTGGGTTGAAGCGCAATTACATCTTGCTGGAAGCGCAGTAGCATCTGGGGCGTTGTTTGCCCTCCGATACCGCGATTTGCGTAAGGCTTTTTTTGAAAAAAGTTTGGATTGGCTGCTATCCACCCTTCCGTAATGGAATTACCCATAAATACAACCCTAGTGTTTTCTTGAGCCGACAACATGCTATTTTCTTTTTGATACTTTGCAAGATTAGCCCAGTCTTGCCCATGCAGGCTACTTTTAAGACATAAAAGCCAAAAAAAACAAAAGCCAAACAATACTACTTTAGAATTTCTCGCCATAACTTTTTAGAAATACAACCATGCAGACCAAAGTAAGACAAAAAGTACAATCATTATCACTAAAGCGAGATAAGCGCCTCGCCGAAGTTGAGCATTGTAGGCTTGCATCGCTTTTCGCACCTTTTCAACATCCTCCGGCGTAGACCTTTTAAAAGTTTTTATTTTCCTTGTTAAAGTCTGTTGCGGTCCAAACGAAGACTTTTTAGAATTTCGCTTTTTTAACAAAGTCCTATTCGCCTTCATTGTTTTTACGGCATCCAACATAAAACCACCTCCACCCATAATCTGTTCTTTTACAGGATAGGACGCCCACGGCCTTATCTTGTTACAGTTATCTCCTGGATTTACAATCTATAACAACAGCGAAAAGTATGGGGCAATCAGTATTTCGCAGGTTCTCCCTTTGTCATCGTTTTTAGGATAAAGCTCCTCAAATCTTCGTTGGCTTTTTTAAGATCTTCTCTGCGCAGATACATCATGTGACCAGAGCGGTATCCTTTAAATGCAAACCGATCTTTCATACGACCGCTGGGGTCTGTTTGCCACATGGTATACTTGGCATTGAAATAGGTAGTTGCCCCATCGTAATAGCCAGATTGCACCAAAACATGGAGAAAAGGGTTTTGAGCCATCGCCTGCCTTAGATTATCTCTGGTATTGTCATTTTCGTTGTTCCAAGGCCTGACAGGTCCAAACATATTGTATTTGATATCTGTTTTAAAACCAAGTTCTTCTTGCAAATAGTAATTAATTGCTGGGGTGAAGCTATGAAGCCAAGAAGTGAGCTCTGAGTTGTAGTCTGGTCGACTACCAAAAAGTTGTTTGTCAATTCCCTTATACCTACTGTCCAGTCGACCAACGGTATAGCCTCCTTTAGTTTTAAGAAC
>JBCDGY010000189.1:0-6287 GCA_039414375.1 Bacteroidota bacterium
AACTTGCCAAGGGTCGTAAAATGGAAAAGATCTTAAGGATCGCAAAGAAGTAAGTTGTGTAATTCCGTTGAATTGCAAGCAATAGAATCCCACTTAATACGCAGGATTCAATTCCGAATACAGATACAGGTCAAAACATTTCCTTTGTAAACGAATAAACCAGATTGTTAAACAATATCTATGCGTTAACATTCTGTTCAAGTTCCTATATTTCAATTACTTAAAATTGATCTTACAGTTTTATATTCCCCGCTAATTTGATAATTTTAAATCATCGTGATTTAGCCTTAGTCGAAGTAGTTTTTTAGCAATATTGTATTTCAAGAAATGAAGACATTTTCTACAAAGGCTTTATGCGCTACAAAAAATACGAGAGACCCTTGTTCAGGAATAAATAAGAAATGGCTAAAAAACAAGTTTTTAGAATCGCTTTACTTCTGCTATTTGCTTTCAATAGTAGTTGTGTTGAGCCTGTAGACGTTTCTCCGGAAATTACCGGTTTAAAGGGCTTGGAAGGATTATTGGTAGTTGAAGCCAATATTACCAATTTAGAAAAAACACAAGAAGTCCTTTTAAGCAGACTACAAGAAATAGTAAGTGATAGCACTGTAAACCTCCCTAACTATGGTTTATCGAAAAACCAGTCACCGAAATTAACCAGGAAAAGCGCTGGACCTAATTCGGAAACTGGCGCTCTTGTAACAGTTTTGGATGATCAAGGAACCAATTATATTTTTAATGAAATAGCACCGGGAGTCTATCACTCTCAAATGCCTTTTGCGGCTCAATCTGGTGTTGCATATCAATTAAGTATCACCACAAGCGATGGCTCGCGCTATCTGTCTGCAGCGCAACAGTTGGCAGGGCAGGCCCAGATAGATAGTGTATACGCCAAAAGAATGGTAAATGGCAACGGTGTCGAGGGGGTTTTTATATTTACAGATGCTTCTTTCTCTGAAGGTTCAAGCAAGTATTTGCGATACGGTTTTGAAGAAGCCTACAAAATTATTGCTCCGAACTGGACCCCTCTGGAGTTTGAAATCATTCGAGAAAGCCAAGAGTTTGATCAGAGTGGCAATATCCTTTATCCAGACGTTACCACTCGCCTAAGAATAGAGGAAGAACAAGTATGTTACAATACGGAACGCTCCACCGAAGAAATCTTGGTCAACGGTACCAGAGTGCAAGGCACAACTATACAAGGAAATAGCATACGATTTTTAGACCGAGACAATCCTATAATATCCCATAGATATAGCATCTTGGTTAAACAGTTTTCAGTTTCTGAAGCGTCATTTGCGTTTTATGAAACCTTAAAGGCCTTCTCCCAGAATGCCTCTGTTTTTAGCCAAATCCAACCAGGGCGCTTGGAAAGTAATGTGTTTGATGAAAACAATGAAAAAGAAGTATTCGGTTATTTTGATGTGAGTAGCGAGGTATCGCAACGTTTCTATTTTAATTATAGCGACCTATTCCCAAATGAACCTTTACCTCCTTATTTCGGGAATTTTAATTGCAATAGAATTTTAAGCCCTCAATTGGGAAATCCATTACGAGATGGACCTTCAGCCTTAGATTGCCCTCAAGGGTTGATCCCACAATTACAAGCTGAAGCATTAGAATATCTTGATACTAATCCAAACCCTGGTCTCTGTGAAGGCCCCTATTTAACCACCCTTCGAGTTTGCGGAGATTGCACTGTGCTAGGAAGCAATCAGGTCCCCGATTTTTGGGTTGAGGATTAGCAATAAATTAATGTTTGGATTGCTGCAAGAAGCTCTGTATGCCTTATCAGAAAATGAGAATCGGGGCATTTTAAAGATAGCTTATGAAAGAACAAAACCCTGCAAAATATTTACAGGGTTCTTGTACCGAAGGTGGGAATCGAACCCACACGATATTGCTATCACTGGATTTTGAATCCAGCGCGTCTACCAATTCCGCCACTTCGGCAAATCGGATTGCGAAATTAAACAATAAATTGAATACACCCCCTAAAATACTACCAATTTATCCTTTCTCAACTCGTAATATTCCTTACATTTGCACGGCTTTTTAGCAAGCAATTCTTTTTTGATTGTTCTCAATAGATCACAATGGCCTATCAGGTACCAGAACCCAAAATCTTCGCCTGCTCCCAAAGTACTGCTCTGGGAGAAAAAATTGCTGCGGCCTATGGTGCTGATTTAGGTAATATCAAATTTTCACGATACAGTGATGGGGAGTTCCAACCCTCTTTTGAGGAATCCATTCGCGGTGCTCGAATTTTTATTATTGGCTCCACCAATCCCGGCCCTGAAAATCTTATGGAAATGCTGCTTATGCTAGATGCTGCAAAGCGTGCTTCAGCAAGACATATTACTGCGGTAATGCCTTATTTTGGGTGGGCACGACAAGACAGAAAAGACAAACCACGGGTGCCTATTGCCGCTAAGCTGGTAGCCAAAATGTTAGAAACTGCTGGTGCAACACGTATCATTACAATGGACCTGCATGCAGATCAAATACAAGGATTCTTTGAAAAACCGGTAGATCACCTTTTCGCCTCTATTCTTTTTTTACCATATCTCAAGCAACTAAACTTAGAAAATCTTTGTATTGCCTCACCCGATATGGGGGGGTCAAAGAGAGCCTATGCCTATTCTAAGGCCTTAGAGAGTGATGTTGTGGTATGTTACAAACAGCGTGCTAGAGCTAATAAAATCTCCCACATGGAACTTATTGGTGAAGTAAAGGACAAAAATGTGGTATTGGTAGATGATTTGGTTGATACGGCAGGCACTTTAACTAAAGCAGCTGACCTTATGATGGAACGCGGTGCTCAAAGTGTAAGAGCCATTACCACTCATGGACTGCTTTCAGGATCGGCTTATGATAGAATCGTTAAATCACAACTAAAAGAATTAATCATTACTGATTCTATACCGAGTCGTAGTGACAGTGAAAAAATTAGGGTATTGAGTTGCGCTGGGTTGTTTGCCGATGTGATGCATCGTGTACACCACAACACCTCAATATCGTCCAAGTTTATAATGTAGTCCCCGAACTACCGCTGTAAAGTCTTACGGCATTTCGGGATATTAAATCGTTAATTATTTAAATAACAATGAAGTCAATTACAATCAAAGGATCCCAAAGAGAAAGCGTGGGCAAGGTATCTACCAAGGCCTTACGTAATGCTGGAAAGGTCCCTTGCGTACTGTACGGAGGGGAAAAGCCATTACACTTTTCAGCAGATGAACTGGCGTTCAAAAACCTAGTGTACACTCCAAATGCGTATACTGCGGTAATTGAACTAGAAGATGGTACTTACGAAGCAGTAGTGCAAGACATCCAATTTCACCCGGTAACGGATGCCATCTTACACATGGATTTTTACCAGCTTTTCAAAGACAAAGTGGTTACTATGAACATCCCTGTGCGTTTAGAAGGAAACTCTCCTGGAGTTCGTAATGGGGGGCGTCTATTATTTCGTAAACGCAAACTATCCATCAGAGCATTACCGAATCTATTACCTGATGAAATAACGGTGGATATTTCCAAATTAAAAATTGGAGGTAAGATCGCAGTGGAGACACTTAGAAACGATGATTACACCATCATGCACCCAGATAACATTACAGTGGTGCAAGTGAAAGCTTCTCGAAATGCGGTGGCAGATGACGAAGAGGAGGAGGAAGAAGAAACTGCATCAGAAGCAGAAGCTTAATCTTCACGCCCAATAAATTAAAAAGCATCCTAGCCACAAGGTTATGGATGCTTTTTTAGTTTTGATAAAAACAATTTCTGTGTTTACACTGTTCAAAACCCTATTTAAAAACAATCAGCCCCTACTTTCAACAACTGATGACATGAAAAAATACCTAATCGCTGGTTTGGGCAATATTGGGGAAAAGTACGAAGGTACGCGGCACAATATCGGATTTGAAATACTCGATCGACTAGCAAAATCCGAAGGGTTTACCTTTCAGGAAGCCCGATTGGGAGGCGTTGCCCCTTTTACCTATAAAGGGCGTTCGGCATTATGCTTAAAGCCAAATACTTTTATGAACCTCAGTGGTAAAGCCATAAAGTATTGGCTTGATAAAGAAAGAATTCCACTAAGCAACCTTCTGGTTATTACAGACGACTTGAATCTAGAATTTGGAACACTTAGACTGAAAGCTAAAGGAAGTGATGGTGGTCACAACGGCCTCAAACACATTCAACAAACACTAGCCACTACTAAGTACCACCGATTTCGATTTGGTGTAGGTGCCGATTTTCAGAAAGGCCGTCAAATTGATTATGTACTAGGACCCTGGAGTGCCATAGAGGAAAAAGCGCTCTCTGAACGGCTAGAGCGCAGCACCGAATTAATCCGTTCTTTCATTTTTGCGGGAGCCCAAAACACAATGAATACTTATAACGGCACCTAAAAAGTCAAAGTACTCTAAAATCGAATACTCCAGAATCTGATTGATTGCCTTGAGCGTCTACGGTAATGACTTTCCAAAAATATAAGGTGCCCGAAGTTATACTTGCAGTAGCTTCTCCAGTATTGCTATTAGTGGTCTCCAAGAGCGTTTCTGGAGGGTTTTCCTCAGAAAAATAAACCTCAAAGTTGGTAATATCGTTTTCGACATCAGCCCCAGACCATCGCAGTACAACAGTGCCATCGCCAAGCGTGATTGTACTACCCGAAGCTGGTGCTATGATCTGTGCTGGAAAGGGAGCGTAGTTCGTTTGAGGACCCGCGTTGTAAAACAACCAAGCCTCACTAGTCGTAGTTTCATCACTACTCGTATTAGAAGACACAACAGTCCAAGAGAAAGGGGCTCCTTTCTCAATATTTATCACTACTGTAGTATTCCCGGTTTGTGCGGTTTGTACCTGGTCGTTTTCTAAATTGACTACCCTCACGGTGTAACGATCTGTCCGCTCTGAAGCTTGCCACTCAAAAGGAACCGCAGTTTGCGTTTCACCTATTTCCTCTCCCGTCGTGCATTCAGAATTCTGTAAGGGAAATACCAATGTGGCTTGTCCCGGTGCTGGGGGAGGACCATCATCTCCACCACCACAACTTGTGATAAAGATTGCAACCCATAAAGCCCTTAAATAGTTCACTCCTTTAAAATTTTAGTAGTTCTAGATTCACTGCTACCCGTAAGTCGTAAATAGTACACCCCACTAGACAGTTGAGAAACATCTAATTCCATGGGGGAAGAAACTACTTCTAGCTCATAAGTTTCAACCAACTTCCCATCTGCTGCAAAAATACTTATGGTAAGGCGGGTACTTTCAAAACTCTGAAAGACAACCAATTTTTCACTTACGGGATTTGGAGACACCACCAAAGAAGACCCTACCATGTATTGCGCCTCAAAAGCACCTTGGCAAGGTAATGCCGTAGTAACTTCCAATGTATTTGCTCCGGGATCTAAGTCCAAGACAATATTGCTAGCGGTAGTTTGTGTGATAACGCCATTTAAGTTCACCAAATATGGGCCACCTCCCGAAAGTTGCAACCCCACTTGTTCCCCATTTACGGTTAAACTGGCCAATACACTGAGTGCTTCTGGCTCACTAACAATTAATACAAAACAGGTTTCCCTAAAGGTGATGTCGCCTGTACTTCCAGTAATACAAAGTTCATAGGTGCCAATGGCAAGTTCATCAAAAAAACCTTCTTCTTGAAATTGTATGCTGCCAATGGTATTACCCGAAGAGGTCAGCGTGCCCTCATAATCGATTGAAGTATTCGCTGCAACAACGGCTATCCGCCCATCATTATTACCTCTACAAGACCCACTTTCTACGGTAACGGTGAAATTATCAGAAGGAAGTGCATTTAATGGACATCCGGTGGTATCTACTGGAATTCCTTCCGGTGTTCCCAAACACAAATCGTCTCCATCGTCAAATACACCATCATTATCATCGTCTGGACGAAACGATCCTTCTACACAAATCTCTAAGTCAAATACTTCGATGCTACCTCCATCTGAAGGTGCGGTATCTTCAATCTCTAAGCGCCATTCTCCTGAGGTTGATTCTCCATTGAAGGAGGAGAGCGTGCCTAGCGGCGCCACTGTTCCGATAACAGCAGGGCCACTACTGCAAGTAATCGCCGTTCCATCATCATCAAATATCGCCGAAATATCGTCGGACTCCCCGCAAACCCGAGATAATAACGTTATCCTAGTACCTGAGGGAGAAGTTAAGGTAATTACCAAATCCTCAAGATAAGTATGCGTTACTTCTAAGATTACATTTACATCGGTTATGGTTTTGTCTTCAACAACAAA